>JBBDSH010000048.1:30863-36999 GCA_040905045.1 Gammaproteobacteria bacterium
TACTTCCAGTTTCATTAATAACAGTTTCCGAGACTATACGGCAGAATTAATATAATACACAAAATTGACTTATATCAATAATTTTGTATCATTTCTTTCGATTCCCGGCCCGCAATCCATTTCTCTATCCGGTTGAAAAGTCAATGAAAATAGAAAGTTATGTAGCCGGTAAATGGACGCCCGGCAAAGGGGAAGGCCGCCAGGTATTGAATGCCGTCACCGGAAAACCGGTGGGCAACGTGGATAGCAGCGGCATCGATTTCCGTGCCGTGCTGGAATACGGCCGTGAGATGGGTGGTCCGGCCTTGCGCAGTCTTACCACCCATGATCGGGCCAATCGTCTCAAGGCCCTGGCGAAACATCTGCTGGAGAAGAAAGAAGACTTTTACCGCATCTCCGCCTGGACCGGCGCGACACGATCGGATTCCTGGGTGGATATCGAGGGCGGCATCGGTACGTTGTTCAGTTATTCCGGTCTCGCTCGCAGGGAGTTCAACAACGATCACTTTATCCTGGAAGGGCCGGTGGAACCGCTGTCGAAAGGCGGCAGTTTTGTCGGCCGTCATATACTGACGCCGAAACACGGCGTTTCCGTACACATCAATGCCTTCAATTTCCCCTGCTGGGGCATGCTGGAGAAGATTGCACCCAGCCTGGTGGCCGGCGTGCCCGTAGTCGTCAAGCCGGGCTCGGATTCCTGTTACCTCACCGAGGCCATGGTCCGTGAAATCATCGTATCTGGTATCCTGCCGGAAGGCAGTCTGCAATTGATCTGTGGCGGCATCGGTGACCTGTTCGATCATCTGAACGAACAGGACGTGGTCACCTTTACCGGTTCCGCTGCCACGGGGCGAAAACTACGTACCCATGCCAATATTATTGCCAATTCCGTCCCCTTCAACATGGAGGCGGATTCCCTCAACTGCGCCATCCTCGGGGAGACGGTTTCACCGCAGGACCCGGAATTCGATCTGTTCATTAAGGAAGTGGTGCGGGAAATGACCGCCAAAGCGGGCCAGAAGTGTACCGCCATCCGGCGGGTGTTGGTGCCCGAGGCCCGGCTGGATGATGTCAAGACGGCATTGACGGATCGTCTGGCCAGGGTGAAGGTGGGCGATCCGGCCGTGGAAGGCGTCTCCATGGGGCCGCTGGTGGGGTTGTCGCAGCGCCGGGATGTGCTGCAGCAGATCGATGTATTGAAAGGCGCCTGCGAAGTGGTCTTCGGCGGGAAAAGCGAATGCGACGTAGCCGGCGCCGACATTGATAAAGGTGCCTTCGTCCAGCCGACATTGTTATATTGCCCTGATGCCCTGCCCGCGGAGGAACCCCATTCGGTGGAGGCCTTCGGACCGGTCAGTACTCTGATGACCTATCGTAATATGGAAGAGGCTGTACGACTGGCGGGCATGGGGCGCGGCAGCCTGGTGGGTTCGGTGTTTACTTACGATGACAATGAGGCCGCGGAACTGGTGCTGGGCTGCGCCCACTGGCACGGCCGCCTGCTGGTGATCAACCGCGACTGCGCAAAGGAATCCACCGGCCACGGTTCGCCGCTGCCGCCGCTGGTGCACGGCGGGCCCGGCCGCGCCGGCGGTGGCGAGGAGCTGGGCGGCGTCCGGGCGGTAAAACATTACATGCAGCGCACCGCCGTGCAGGCTTCTCCCACCACGCTGACGGCAATCGGCCGGCAATACACCACCGGCGCGAAGACAACATCCGGTGACACACATCCATTCAGAAAATATTTCGAGGATCTGGCTATCGGCGAATCCCTGGATGCCGGCGAACGTACCGTGACAGAGGAAGACATCGCTGCTTTCGGCGATCTCACCGGGGATCATTTCTACGCCCACTTTGACGAGGAGGCGGCGGCGAAATCCATCTTCGGCCGGCGGGTGGCGCACGGATATTTCCTCATCTCCGCAGCGGCGGGCTTGTTCGTGGACCCGGCACCGGGCCCGGTGCTGGCCAATTACGGTCTCGACAATCTGCGTTTCCGGGAGCCGGTGGGCATCGACGATACCATCCAGGTTCGATTGACCGTGAAAGAAAAGATCAGGAAAGACAAACGCCCGGAAGAGGAAAGGGCCACCGGTATCGTCGTCTGGGAAGTGCACATCTGGAATCAGGACAACGTCGACATCGCTGTTTACGATATCCTGACTGTGGTGGAAAGGCGTGAGGAGTAAGGAGTAAGGAGTAAGGAGTGAGGGGTGAGGAGTAAAGAGTAAAGAGTAAGTGCAGAAACTTAATCTAAAGAGAGTTTAGCTTGTAGCCCGGATGGAGCGCAGCGGAATCCGGGAAGACTGGTGATCCGTGATTTGTGATTGGCGCGAGAATTTATCCTGTGTTCACGAATCGAATCTAAAGAGAGTTTGGCGAAGTTTATGAGAACTGAACTATATATAAACAAAATTGGGTTACGGAGTTTTTACACCTCACTCCTTTCCCCTTACTCTTCACTCTTCGGCTTGAAATCGCTGGCGGTGAAGCGCGGGCGGTCCGCTTGCGGTTCGGTCAGCGGTTCGACTTCACGCAGACTCTCCAGCGAACGGCGGGCGAGTTCCTGGTACTCCCGGGTGCCGCGGGTTTTCCAATCGATCTCATCATCGTTGAGCAGGCGTTTGACAGAGGCGGGATTGCCCACGACCAGGCTGCGGGCCTCGCAGGTCAAACCGGTTTTCACAAATGCGGCGGCGCCGACGAAGGATTCCTCACCGATGACGGCGTTGTCCATGATCACGGCGTTCATCCCGACCAGCGCATTACGTTTAATGCGACAACCATGCAGCACGGCACCGTGACCGATATGGCCGTTGTCCTCGACAACGCAGTCCTTGCCCGGGAAACCGTGCATGACGCAGGTGTCCTGGATATTGACGCCGCTGCCGACGATGATGCGGCCGAAATCCCCGCGCAGCACGGCATTGGGCCCGATGTAACAACCGCCGCCGATGATAACATCACCGATAATCACGGCGGAGGGATGCACGTAGGTCGTGGGATCGATAACGGGGATCAGATCTTCGATAGCGTAAACGGGCATGGGCCACTCCTTCTTGTATCAGCCACAGAGATGAACACAGAGTACACAGAGAAGTAAAGACAGTGAATAATAAATGAATAATGATGAATAGGGGCTGGCGTAACAACAAATTAATGGATCAAGCTTTTTGCAAGCCACGAGCCACGAGCCACGAGCCACGAGCCACGAGTTATTACTCTGTGGTCCTCTGTGATCTCTCTGTGGCAAAGAGCCGTTAATAATCCATGGCGCAAGGTACATAAATCATGTCGCATGAAACTATAACATTCGAAGTGGAGGACGGCGTTGCCGTTCTCACCCTGAACCGGCCGGACACACTCAACAGTTTCAATACGCGCATGCACGAGGAAGTGCGTGAGGTCATGCGGGCTGTCGCCGGTGACAAGACGGTACGCTGCCTGGTCATCACCGGAGCGGGACGCGGCTTCTCTGCCGGACAGGACCTGGGCGATCGCGCCGTCACCGGCACGGATGAGGCACCGGACCTGGGCGAATCCGTGGAAAAGAATTACAACCCCCTGATCCGTTCCATCATGAATCTGGAGATGCCCGTTGTCTGTGCCGTCAACGGCGTCGCCGCCGGCGCCGGTGCCAACCTGGCCCTGGCCTGTGATCTCGTCCTGGCGGCGAAGTCCGCCAGCTTTATCCAGTCGTTCTGCAAGATCGGACTGGTGCCCGATTCCGGTGGCAGCTGGAATCTGCCGCGGGCGGTGGGCCTGGCGCGGGCAAAGGGACTGGCCCTGCTGGGCGACAAGCTGCCGGCGGAACAGGCGCAGGCCTGGGGCATGATCTGGCGCTGTGTCGACGATGATCAATTGATGGAAGAGACCATGAATCTGGCACGCCATCTGGCAACACAGCCCACCAAAGGGCTGGCCGCCATCAAGAAACTGCTCAACCAGTCCTTTACCAATTCACTGGATACGCAACTGGACCTGGAAAGGGACAACATGCGCGAACTGGGGCGGAGCCGGGATTACCGCGAGGGCGTGGCCGCGTTCATGGAAAAACGCACGCCGGATTTCCGGGGTGAATGATCGGGTATCGCCTTCATGACGAAAGACAACGGCGCAAAACAACTGGCCGAACGCTGTGCACAGGCCATGTGGCCCAGGGATCGCGCCTCGCAGTTCATGGATATCCGGCTGGAATCCATGGATGAAGGGAAGGCGGTGATGAGCATGGAGGTAAAAGAACACATGCTCAACGGCTACGCCATGTGCCACGGCGGTTATATTTTTTCGCTGGCGGACGATGCCTTTGCCTATGCCTGTAATTCCCAAAATCAGGCGGCGGTGGCTTCCAGTTGTACCATTGATTTCCTGCTGCCCTCCCATGAAGGAGAAGTATTGACGGCGACTGCCGAGTGCCTGCACCAGTCGACCCGCAACGGTCTGTATGATGTTACGGTGATGAATCAGAACGGTCAGGTAGTCGCGCGTTTCCGCGGCCGCTCGGCCCGCCTTAATAAATCGATCATTCCAGAGGAGCCTGATCATGCTTGAAGTGGTAATTGAAGGTACAAGTTCCGGGTTGAATCTGTTCGCGGCCGGGTGGCCGCTCCCACTGGCAGGGTTTGACGCAGGAGGTAAACGGAGCCTGTGGGAGGCCCGACCCCGGGCCGAATTATTCAATGCGGGGTCGGTTTCAGGATTACTACGAGGAATACAACAATGAGAGATGCCTTTATCTGCGATGCCGTGCGCACGCCCATCGGACGTTACGGCGGCGTGTTGTCGGGTATACGCACTGACGATCTGGGCACTGTCCCCATCAGCGCCCTGATGGATCGCAATCCGAAAACCGACTGGGCGGCGGTTGAAGACGTATTCTACGGTTGCGCCAACCAGGCCGGGGAAGACAATCGCAATGTCGCCCGCATGTGCGCCCTGCTGGCGGGCTTGCCGGTCAGCGTACCCGGCACCACCATCAACCGCCTTTGCGGTTCGGGCATGGATGCCGTCGGCACCGCCGCCCGCGCCATCCGTTGCGGGGAAATGGATATGGCCATCGCCGGCGGGGTGGAATCCATGTCGCGCGCACCCTTTGTCCTGGCCAAGTCCGAAACCCCCTTCAGCCGCAATGCCGAGATTTACGACACCACCATCGGCTGGCGTTTTGTGAACAAATTGATGAAGGAGCGATACGGCATCGATTCCATGCCGGAGACGGGTGAAAACGTCGCCGAACAGTTCAATATCAACCGTGAGGATCAGGACCGCTTTGCCTGTAACAGCCAGCAACGTTACGCGGCGGCGAAGGAAAAAGGTTACTTCAATGACGAAATCGTAGCCGTGGATATACCGCGGCGGAAACAGGATCCCCTGCATGTGGATACCGACGAACATCCGCGCCACGATACCACCCTGGAAGCCCTGGGCCGGCTGCCGACGCCGTTTCGCGAAAACGGTACGGTGACAGCCGGCAATGCCTCCGGCGTCAACGACGGCGCCTGCGCTCTGTTGCTGGCGTCCGAAGACGCCGCTCGAACGCATGGTCTTGAACCCAAAGCCCGAATCATTGCCATGGCCACCGCCGGTGTTGAACCGCGCATCATGGGTTTCGCCCCCGCGCCGGCCGCGCGCAAGGTACTGGCGAAGGCCGGATTATCCCTGGAACAAATGGACGTCATCGAACTCAATGAGGCCTTTGCTTCCCAGTCGCTGGCGGTGCTGCGGGACCTGGGCCTGCCCGACGACGCCCCCCATGTGAATGCCAACGGCGGCGCCATTGCCCTGGGCCATCCCCTGGGCATGAGCGGCGCCCGGCTGGTGACCACGGCCGTGTACCAGCTGCACCGGAGCGGTGGGCGTTATGCCCTGTGCACCATGTGCATCGGCGTCGGCCAGGGCATCGCCCTGGTCATTGAAAAGATCTGAGTATGCGCTCGCGGCGGGGCGCCGCGACATCCTCAGCTCCGGGAACGGTGCATTCATGCACAACTTCTCCTGCAATCAGGGTTTGGCATCGGGGAATGAACGAAGCCTGTAGGAGGCCCGCCCCGGGCCGAATCAACAGTTCGCAGCAAGGCCGTCCAGGCAAAAGTGATACAAATATTTGACTTAGAAATATCAAATAGTATCATAAAAA
>JBBDSH010000049.1:0-24769 GCA_040905045.1 Gammaproteobacteria bacterium
GCACCAACTGGTTTATCTCTATGATGGGCAACAGGATGGCCAGCACGATCAGCAGCACAATACCGCCCATCACCAGGATCATCACCGGTTCGAGCAGCGTGAGAAACACCGCCAGGCGCCGCTCCAGGGCCCTGGTCTCCAGGTCCGCGGCACGTCTTAGCATCTGCTCCAGTTTCCCGCTGGCTTCCCCGCTCGCCACCAGGTGCACCAGGAGCGGGGGAAAGACACGCGATTCACCCAGCGCCCGCGACAGACTCACGCCTTCCCTTACTCTTCCAATGACACGCCCGACCGCCGCCTTCATCACCGTATTGCTTATCACCCGCGCCCCGGAATCGAGCGCCGCCAGCAACGGCACCCCGCCCCTGACCAGGATCGCCAGCGTGTTGGAGAAGCGCGAGGCATTAATACTGCAAATGAGTGATCCCAGCCAGGGAGCGCGCAATAATAAAGCGTCCAGGCGATAACGCATGTGGGGGCGATGCAGGGCCAGTCTTGCCGCTGCCGTCGCGCCAATGATTAACACGATCAGGTACGGCCACGTGCCACGCAGAAAATCGCTCAGGCTGATCAAGGCCCGGGTGAGCAGTGGCAGGGTCTGACGCGACTGCTGGAAAACCTGTACTACCTGCGGCACGATATAGACCAGCAGTCCCGTGACAATGGTGATGGCGACGATGGTGACCAACACCGGATACAACAATGCCAGACTGGTCTTTTGCTTCAATGACTGGCGGGCATCCAGGTAATCGGCAAGGTGCTGTAACACCGTCGGCAGAGCGCCGGATTCCTCGCCACCGCGCACCAGGGCCAGGTAGAAGTCGGGAAAACTTTTTCCATAGACGCCGAGGGCTTCGGCCAGCGAGCTGCCACCGGTCACTTCGGTCTTGATACCCGCCAGTACTTCCCGCGTCAGCGGCTTGTCGGCCTCCTCAATCAGGGCGTTGAGGGCCTGTTCCAGGGTCAAACCGGAGTCAAGCAATGCCGCCAACTGCCTGGTCAACAGGCTCAGTTCGTCGGCGGATATACCCCTGGCCCATACCCTGCCCGCGCGTTCGCGGGCGTGTACCCGGTTGATGACGGAAGGCAGCAGGCCTTCCGCCCGTAACTGTTTGCGGGCCTGCCGCGCGGTCTCCGCCTGCACGACACCGGAAACCGTGGCGCCGACGGCGTTCAAGGCCTTGTACTGGTATGCCTCCATGGCGGCGGCTACTCGCGCGTCACGCGAACCACCTCTTCGAGGCTAATCAAGCCCTGCCCCGCCCAGCGCATTCCGTCATCGCGCAGGGAGCGCATGCCGTGGGCATGCGCGTGCTCGCGCAGCACCTGTTCGGAGGCGCGATCATGGATCAGACGGCGTAACTCGTCCTCGATGGTCAGCAGTTCATAAATGCCTGTCCGTCCGAGATAGCCCGTTGCCTTGCAGGCGTCGCACCCCTGTGCCGAATAGAGGGTGCCGTCGGTCGGCGCCAGACCGAGGGCGCGCAGCTGCGCCGGGTCGGCGGTGAACGGCTTCCGGCATTTCATGCACAACCTGCGCACCAGACGTTGTGCGCCCACCCCGATCAGGCTGGAGGCGAGCAAGAAAGGTTCAATGCCCATATCGACGAGGCGGGTCACCGCGCTCACAGCGTCGTTGGTATGTAATGTCGCGAATACGAGGTGCCCGGTGAGGCTCGCCTGGACGGCAATCTGGGCCGTCTCCAGATCCCGTATCTCACCGATCATGACGACATCCGGGTCCTGGCGCAGGATACTTCTCAACGCCCGGGCGAAGCTCATGTCGATACGGGAGTTGACCTGGGTCTGGCTGATACCATCGAGGTCGTACTCGACAGGGTCTTCAACGGTCATGATATTGAGGCCGGCGGCATCCAGCCGGGATAATGCGGCATAGAGGGTGGTTGTCTTGCCCGAACCGGTCGGACCGGTGACCAGCACGATGCCATGCGGCTCGCGGATGAGCCGATCCATGTGGGCGAGGGTCTGATCGTCCATGCCGAGCCGCGTCAGGTCAAGCCGCCCTGCCTGCTTGTCCAGCAGGCGCATTACAACCCGTTCGCCGTGACCGGTAGGTATCGTGGACACGCGCACGTCTACCGGTTTACCGGCCACCCGGAGGGTGAGCCGGCCGTCCTGGGGCAGGCGCTTCTCGGCAATATCAAGCTGTGCCATGATCTTCACCCGCGATACGATCGAGCCGTGCAGGGCTCGCGCCGGCTCGACCAGGTCGCGCAGCGTCCCATCGACACGCAGTCTGACGACCGAACGCGTCTCGAAGGGCACTATGTGAATATCAGAGGCTCCATCGCGCAGCGCCTGGGTCAGCAACGCGTTCAGCAGTCGAATGACCGGGGCACTATCCTCGCTCTCCAGCAGGTCCTCGACCCTGGGGATGTCCTGCAGTAATTTCGATAGATCCAGGTCCTGCGCAAGATCGCCGGCCAGTTCTGCTGCCTGGTTATCGGTACCATTGTATGTAGTGCTGATCAATTCAGCGAATTGATCGTCCCCTACCCGCCGGACCTCAATGGGCACGTCCAGGAAACGCCGCAGCTCGGCCAGCGCGCGGGGTGTGGCGTCGAAGCGCATCGCCACCTCCGCCAGCCCGTCATGCATGCCGGTGACCACGAGACCGCTGTCATCGGCGAAGGCGTAGGGGACACCACCGGCCGCCCTGATCACCGGTCCTCCCCTTTATGCCGCTTCGACATTGATTCCATCTCCTCCGGCAGCGAAGGAATGTCCAGGTCCGGCAGGAGATAGTCGCGGCCGGACCGGGTTCGCTCCTGCTCATCGATGAGGCCATCGTAACGTTCCCTGGAAAAGGCGCCGGCACCCTCGCTGTCACGCACCACGGTCGGCCGCAGGAAGATCATCAGATTGGTCTTGTTATAGGAGCGGTTTTCATAACGGAACAGAGCGCCCAGGACGGGCAGATCCCCGAGTAAGGGGACCTTCTGCACATCGTCGTTGACGGTGTCCTGTATCAGCCCGCCGATCGCCACGATTTCTCCATCATCCACCAGGACCGTGGTGCTCACGGCACGTTTGTTGGTGATGACGCCCGCCGGATTGGTGCTGTCCTGGACGCTGGATACCTCCTGGTAAATTTGCAGTCGCACCGTGCCATCTTCGGAGATCTGGGGCGTGACCCGCAGGGTCAGGCCGACGTCATGCCGTTCGATCGTCTGGAAGGGCGTGGGCGTCGTCGCCGCCCCGGTCAACGACGCGAACTGACCGGTGATGAAAGGGACGTTCTGGCCGATCACTATCGATGCTTCCTCGTTATCCAGGGTCAACAGTGTCGGTGTGGACAGAATGTTGGCGTTATTGTCCGACTCCAGTGCGCGGACGAGCACGCCCAGGTTCATGATCTGCCCGAACCCGGGTATCAAGACCTGGCCTTTGACGATGCCGATGTTGAGTCCCGGGGCGGCCGACGCGGGATTGACGGAGAGATCGATGATGTTCTGGCCGGGCCCGCCGAGGTTGGTGCCGCCGAATGGTTGGGTGCTGGTCTTGTTCAGGCCGCTTAAATCCTGCCATTGAATGCCGAACTCGGCTGCCCTGTCGGCGGTAATCTCCACAATCAGCGCCTCGACGTATACCTGCACCCGGCGCACATCAAGCTTCTCAACCGCCGCCCTCAAGGTATTGTATGTGGCATCGTTGGCGGTGATGATGATGGAATTCGTGGCTGCGTCCGCCTGGATGATGCCGGGCGAGCTCTGGGCCGTGTCGGCCGGTTCGGCTCCTGCGGACATCGGCGTCACCGGTCCCGACGCTGCCGCGGCGGCGGGATCACCGTTGTTACCCTGGTAAATCGCCCGCAGGGTCTCGGCCAATACCACCGCCTCGGCATTCTTCAGGTGAATGACGTGAATATTACCGGTGGCGCTGGTGGGTGTATCAAGCAATGCCACGAAGTTACGAACCCGCCTGAGGCGCGAGGGATCGCCCGAATGCACCAGCAGGCTGTTGGAGCGTGAGTCCGAGGCAACCGTAAAGCGCTGGGTCGGATCCATGGCTGTCGCGCCCTGGGCTTTTGATGGGTCGCTGAACATGCGTCTTATCGATGCGGCCACATCTACCGCCGATGCATACTGTATCGGAATTACCACCGGGTCCGTTCCGCTCGGTTGATCGATAGAGTGGATGATCCCGGCAAGTCGCTGCAGGTTGTTGGCGTAGTCGGTGATCAGCAGCGCGTTATGGTCCTGGTATGCGTTAATTATATTGTTCGGGGCGATCAGCGGACGCAATATGGAAACCATTTGCACGGCTGACGCGTGCTTGAGGGTAAAAACCCGCGTCTGGATCTGATCCCCCCGGTCAGGGTCCCGCGTCTGCGGACCGCTGCCGGTAATCGGGTAGAGCTTGGCGTCACCCTCGGGTACTATCCGGATCAGATCGTCGCCCTCGACGGCGGCAAATCCCTGCAGGCGCAACGAAGACAGTAACACATCATAGGCGAGATCCCGGGGAATGGGATTGGCCGAGATAATATTGACCACACCTTTCACCCGCGGATCAACAATAATGTTCTTGCCGGTTATCTCACTCATCACCTTCGCGACGCCTTCTATCTCGGCGTCGACGAAGTTCAGGGTGAGACTATCGGAATCCGCGCCGGAGACGACTCCGGTCCCCTCCTGCGAATACGCCGGCCGCACATGGAAAATCGACGATGCCGCGAGCAGCCAGAACAGAATTATAATACCCGGCCTGCTGAACACCGCTGACGGGAGGTATATCAATGACAAGATGGTATGTCTCCTGTTTAAAAGAGTTGTTGCGGTCGGCTCAAGGCGAAATGGATGGAGTCGTTGCCTTTTCTGCAGGCCAGGTCAGCGTTTCATGCATCCCGCCGCGTTCCAGGATCACATGATCGCTATTGACCGCCTCGAGGCGAACCCCGGGCGCGATTTCTTCACCTTGCCTCACGGCCACGACTTCTTTTGCCTCAAGCTTCAGCACGGCGTATCCCGTATTCCCCGCCGTGGCCGCAACCAGCCCGAGTAACCTGACTGCGATTCCCGTTTGCGCCACTGGCTTGCCGGACTGTTGGCTATTACCGAACAGACCATAAGCGGCTCCATCCCGGGGCTCCGCCGATATTTCCCGGGCGCGTACTTCAGAACGGGGGGCGAACCATATCCAGGTCCAGTGCGCCAGCACCAGGCTGAGCAGCACGACCGCTGACAGGGTTATCAGGGACACCACCGCCGCTTGCGCCTTTTGTTGTTTGATGGAGATAGCCTGTCTCATAAACGAAGTGGATACGGTATGTAAGCTGGAACACAGAGTACGGCGGAAATGTCGGTGCGTATGTACACTACCGCACAGAGCCTGTGACAGTAATAAGCATAATGATCCGACAGGTAATCTTGAGGTCCCGGCGATCGTGCGACGCACCGTCACGGGCGAAGAAAGGAGAATTGAATGAAAGTCAAATCATGGCCGGACGGGTTTACACTGCTGGAAGTAATGATCGTCGTGGTCATACTGGGTATTCTTGCCGCCCTGGTCGTGCCGAAAATCATCAGTCGCCCGGACGAGGCGAGGGTTATGGCGGCGCAGCAGGATATCGCCAGCCTGATGCAGGCTCTGAAGCTCTATCGACTCGATAACCAGCGCTACCCCACCACCGAGCAGGGCTTGCAGGCGCTGGTGGTGAGGCCGGCTTCCAGTCCGATCCCCCCCAACTGGAAGTCCGGAGGTTACCTCGAACGCCTGCCTGCCGACCCGTGGGGTAACCCTTACGCCTACCTCAATCCCGGACTGCACGGTGAGATCGACGTCTTCAGCCTCGGCGCCGATGGTATGCCCGGTGGTGAAGAGAATGATGCCGATATCGGCTCGTGGACGCTGTAACAGGAATTCGTCGGCGCAGCAGCATGAACAGGGGCTTTACGCTGATCGAGGTGCTGGTGGTATTGATGATCATGGGTCTGTTTGTGGGCATGATCAGTGCCGTCGTGCAACCGAACGACCGCGACCTGCTCCAGCTTGAGGCGGGGCGTCTGGCGCGGCTGCTGGATCTCGCCGCGGCGGAGGCCCGGCTGACGGGAAGCCCCGTCGCCTGGACCGCCGATACCGAAGTTTACAGATTCTGGGGGATGGCCGCTGACGGGACCTGGTCCGTAATGCAGACTAATGACCTGTTACGGCCGCGCAGCCTGCCGCCGGACATGAAGATTGAAGCCCTTTACATTGAGAACAGCCCGGTGCAGAGGCCGTTCCGTATAGAATTCCCGTCCCATGCCACGATCACGTCCTTCAGAATCGACATGCGGCTGGGCGCGGAACGTTCCACGGTGACATCCTCACCCATCGGCGAGTTACGCGTGGTAGCGGGGGAAGGACGTTTATGACGGCAGCCTGTCGCGGCAGACCGGCCGGCTTCACCCTGGTGGAAGTGCTGGTGGCATTGGCGATTATCTCGGTGGCGCTCCTCGCCACCCTGCGTGCAGCGGGTCAAAGCACCACCGGTGTGGAGGAACTTCGCGCGCGGATGCTCGCCGGTTGGGTCGCGGAGAACCGGCTGGCGGAACACCGCGCCCGCGGAGCCTGGCTCCCGACCGGGATAGTACACGGTGAGGAACGCCAGGGCGGGGTTTATTTCACCTGGCGCGAGGAAGTCATCGCGACTCCTAATCCGGATTTCCGCAGGATTGACGTTTTCGTGCACACGGTATCAGACGACGCCTATCCACTCAGCCATCTCACCGGTTTTGTCGTAAACCCGTCCGCCGCTCACAGATGAATTCACATACGCCTGTGTCCGAGCGATGGTCGGGGTTCACTCTGATAGAGTTGCTCGTGGCGTTGCTGATCCTGTCGCTGCTTGCGTTGATGTCGTACCGGGGGCTTGGCGCGGTGCTCGATGCGGGTGAACGGGTGAGCGCCGAAACCGATAAATGGCAGCGTGTGTCCGCGTTTTTCTCTCGCTTTGAGGGCGACATCCATCTGGCGGCGCCGCGACCGGTGCGATCGTCAACGGGCAGCGCAGCGGCGTGGCTCGGCACGTCAGCCGCAACGCCCTTGCTGGAATTCAGCCGGTTTGCCTCGTCAGAAGGGGTGGATTCACCACGGCGGGTCGGCTACGCCCTGAACGACAGGCATGAGATTGAACTATGGCTTTGGCCCGGCCTCGACTTCGCCCCCGGCACCTCGCCCGCGCGTTATCCCGTGTTGCCGGGGGTAAACAGGTTTGAAATTGAGTACCTCAATAGCAATCTCGCATGGGTGAGCGAATGGCCTCCACCGGCAGTGGCCCGCTCCATCCCGCGGGGTGTGCGATTGCTGCTCGAACTCGACTCCGGCGAGACGATCACGCGCATGTTCGCACCCGGATCATGAGACTGCATCAACAAGGGGTGGCGATCGTGCTGGCGATGGGCGTGGTCGCCCTTGCCACCCTTACCGCCACAGCGATGATGGTGTCACAAAGCACCTGGATGCGGCAGGTGGAGCTGGGCAACGGCCACGTTCAGGCACAGCATCTTATCCAGGCCGGACTGGACTGGACACGCGCGCTGTTGAACGACGACCGCCGTGTCAGCATCACCGATCACCTGGGCGAGGCCTGGGCGCTGCGGCTACCTCCCGTCCCGGTGAAGAACGGCAGCCTTGCCGGTCATATCGAGGATGAACAGGGGAAGTTCAATCTCAACAATCTGTTGAAGGACGGGAAGATTAACCTCACCCAGCTCGAACGTTTCCGCAAACTTCTGGTTATCCTGGACATACCACCCGCGCTTGCCGGCACGCTTGCCGACTGGCTTGATGCTGACAATGAACCGCAACCGTCGGGCGGCGCCGAGGACGCGTACTACCTTTCGCTGCAGTCACCTTATCTCGCCGCCAATCGGGCCATGGTCGATGCGGCTGAACTCGCCCTGGTACGGGGTTTCAACGATGAGGTCCGCGCGCGGTTGCGCGGGTTCGTGACGGCATTACCCGGTTTTACCGCGGTAAATGTCAATACCGCCTCGCCCGAGGTCATAGCGGCAATTATCGACGGCCTCAATCTCGACGACGCCCGCGCCCTGGTGACGCGGCGGGAGCGCATATATTTTCGTGACCCCGCTGATTTCTTCAGCCGGCTCCCTCCGGGGTTGGTCGTCGCGAATGACGATGTCTCGGTCAGCAGCGGTTACTTCCTGGCGACGATGCTTGTCAACATCGATGGCTCCCGGGCTCGAGGGACTGCGCTACTCGCGCGCGAGAGCAATGGCTGGCCCACGGTCATCTGGCGTAAATACCCATGAGTCTGCTGCGAATCCGTGTTTCACTCACCGCCGAGACGACATGGTGTCAGTGGGCCCTCATCAATGATGGCGGCGAACCGGTCACGGGAGAGGGGCCGATGCATGAGCTGCCGCATCATCCCGAGCGCGTCCAGCTGGTCATTCCCGCCACCCAGGTGTTGATAACCCGGGCGAAACTGCCCCCCGCGGCGAGGCGCGACTCCGGATCGCTGCTTGCCTACGCACTTGAGGACGAAATCGCGGGGGAACCGGATGCCAGCCATGCCAGCTGGATAGGTACCTCTGGCGACGAAGAAATCCTGGCCGTGACCTCAAGGGCGGGATTGGCGCACTGGCGCGAGGCGCTCAACCTTGCCGGCATCCAGACCTATGAGATTCATGCCGAAACGCTGCTGTTACCGCGGCAATCCGGTGAATGGAGTATGGCCTGGAACGGCAACGAGGGTTTCATACGCACCTCGGATCTGGAAGGTGGTGCGACCGATTGCGGAAATGATGAACAACCGCCCCTGTCATTGCGCTTCATGCTGCAACAGGCTCGCGCATCGGACTCCGATCCGGCGGCAATCGCCTTGTATACATGTACTGACAGGGCGGCGCCCGATATCGAGGCGTGGACACGGGAACTCGGCGTTGTCGTGCGTCCGGCCGGCGACTGGGACTGGCGCAAGGCGCCTTCCAGCGCCGGTGTCAGCCTGCATCAGCAGCGGCGGCGCTGGCGACTGGCGCCGGGGATTTTGCCGCTACTGCGGCCGGCAGCCTGTATCCTGGCCGCCGCGATGTTGATCCACGCCACGGCATCGGTATTCGACTGGTTCCGGCTGTCGAACCAGCGACAGGATTTGATACAGCGGATGGAGTCTCGTTTTCGCAGTGTCTTTCCTGACGCAGTGGCGGTGGTGGACCCGGCGCTGCAGATGCGCCGCAACCTCGCCGGGGCCCGCCATGCTGCCGGTGTGACCGACAGCGGGGATCTGCTGCCGATGATGGAAGCGGTGGCGGCCGCGTTCAATGGGCCGGGCATGGGCACGATCCAAATCCTTGACTACGAGTTCGGGCGCATGACACTGGAGGTAAAGGGCCTTGATGAGGCAGGCGCGCAGGCCCTGGCCGCGCGCCTGCGCCTGTCAGGGTTGTCTGTCGACAGGCAATCGATGGCAGCACCGGACACAGGCGCATCGGTCATCTTGATCGTGAGGGCATTATGAAGTCACAAATTCAAAAGGTTTGGCTGGCCCGGTCACCACGGGAGCGAATAATCATTGCTGCGCTGTCAGCCATGCTGGCGGTTTTGTTGTACACCTGGCTCGTGCTGTCGGCCGGTCAGGCCCGTGCGGACCTGCGGGCCGCCGTCCCGGCACTGCGGGCACAGTCGATTCTCCTCAACCGACAGGCGATCGAGTACCAACGGATACAGGCATCACCGGGTTTAACGGCCTCCCGTACCGGCCTGACCGAGCTGGTACGAGGCATGATTGATGATGCCGGACTCTCGCGGTCCCTGGAGCATCTTGATGCGTCGGGCCCGGACCGGATCAAGGTCGTGTTCGGCGCGGTGGCCTTTGCTGAGTGGTTGAGGTGGATTGAGAGCCTGGAGGCACAGCATGTACGCGTGGAAACCTGCCGAATCGAAGCATTGTCTTCCCCCGGCCTGGTCAGTGTGACTGCAAGCCTGGTCCGCCCTGCAAGACCATGAGGAAAAGGGGCCTGATCACTTCAGGGATCATTGTCTATCTGGCAGCAGTCATGGCCACCGCGCCTTCGACCCTGATTGACGCCGGCCTGCAGCGCGTCACTGACGAACGGTTGCGCCTGGCGGAGGCACAAGGAACCTTGTGGTCCGGCAACGGACAGCTCGAGGTGCGTGCAGAGAACGGGCAAAGTATCGCGAGGCAAGTCCAATGGCGCATCCTACCCGCAACGCTGCTGCGCGGCCGTCTGACAATTGACGTCATGTTGGGCCGGGGCGGCGGGCATTTCCCGGTGACCCTTTCACCTGCCGGGATAGAACTGGCCAACGTGGATCTCACCCTGCCGGCCGCGGCCCTCGGCCTCGGTATTCCGGAGCTGGCGGCCCTCGGCCTCACCGGCGAATTATCCATCCACGTGGCAAACCTGTCCCTGTCCCGCGACAGTATCCATGGCAGTGCCTTACTGCAATGGCATGCGGCAGGGTCTACCCTGACCACGGTTTCCCCGCTCGGCGACTATGAAATACAGATTGAGGCCGATGGCGAAAGGGTGCAGTACCTCCTGAGTACCAATGAGGGACCGCTACGTCTCGATGGCAGGGGATCCTGGACCCACGGCAGCAAACCTGTATTCCGTGGAACGGCATTCGTTCCCGATGCGTATACGCAGCAACTCAATCCATTGTTGCGCCTGATCGCGATAGAACGTGGCGAAGGGCGTTTCGAATTGCAGCTCAAGTAAACAAAAGTACCTGCCGCGTCCTGGTTAGGGCGTGGAAAGCACGACTGTCGTTCAATTCAGGGCGCCTTCCGCCGGCGCGCCGCTAAATAACAACTCCCTGCGTACGCCAACGTACAGAACACTTTCCCGGAATGGCGGATAACTGTCCCATGACGGAGATTTGAGCAAAACACCTCGTCGTACTCTCCGTCGGGACGAGGATTGAGCCCCAGCCGGACAGCATTACCAGCCAGTACAAAGCCCGGCTGGGAGTTTGTCAGTAGCTAACCTGAGGAATCTATCATGAATTATTTCAAGCTATATCTCTCTGCCGCTATCGTGGGCATCCCGGCGCTGTTCATGGCCGCGCCGGTTTTCGCAGCTGATGCCCCGGAACTCGGTACGGCGTCGGAGTTCGCGGTCCTGAGCGCGGCGCCAGATCAATCCGGTGCGGTAACCTGCACCGACACCACTATTATTGGTGACGTGGGTTCAAGCGGACAACCCGAATCAGTCGTTCAAACCAACTGTACGATTACAGGAACCATAGTCGCACCGGTTTCCATCCAGGTAATAGAGGATTTCAACAGCGCCTATGATGAAGTGGCTGCCCTCTCCTGCGATGAAGTGCTCACCGGCACCCTTGCCGATGTGGAACTTACACCGGGCGTTTACTGCTTTGAGGCTGCGGCGACACTGACCGGCACTCTGACACTGGTTGGGGGCGAAAACGAGGTCTGGATCTTCAAGGTCGGAACCGGCGGCACGGGCGCACTTACCGCCACAGGCTTCACGGTGACTCTGGCCAATGGCGCGGCAACATGCAACGTGTACTGGTGGTCAGCCCAGGATGTGACTCTCACAGATTCCGCCTTCAAGGGAAATCTGCTTTCCGGTGCGGCGATTACAGTCACAGGCGGCACTTTTGAAGGAGATGCGATGGCAAAAGGTGCGGTGACCTTGACCGGCGCTGAGGCCACCGGGTGTGACGGCGGCAGTACTACACCTACGAAACCTGAGCGTCAACGGTGTGACCAGGGTGTGGGTAACGGTCCCGAAGGCTGTGATCCGGGTAATTCGAACCAGGGAATCCCTTTCCTCTCGAATGACGAACTCGGCGGCGTGCCGGGCAATCCGGGCAAGCGCAACCCGGGCAGGCGCAACTGAGCCTGCTGACGGCAGAACGAAAAGGACCCGCAAGGGTCCTTTTTTTTTGGTCATTGGGCAGGGTCAGATCGTGTATCGAGAGTAATGAACTGAACGCATTCTGCATGCCCGGCGGCAAGATCATGGTGTATTCAGGATTGATCAATCAGTTGCAACTTACCGACGACGAGATTGCTGTCGTGCTTGGGCACGAAATTGCCCATGCCCTGAGTGAGCATTCACGCGAACAGATATCGCAGGCGATGGTCGCGCAAACTGCCGTCGGTGTCGGTGCTTCCGTGTTCGGCCTTGGAGAGGGTGCCGCCGGTCTCGCAAATGCCGGCTATGAGGCCTTTATTGCAACCCGATTCAGTCGTGCCGATGAGATCGTTTTCGACTGTATATAATTATAGATTATTCACTCCATTATTGTGTGCGGTACCTGACATAGACGCCGGAGAAAATCGACCGGCACTCCCCGCAAATTGTAACCCATTGCTTTTAAATGATATTTAAGCATGGCCGCGCACGGAATTTATACAGTTCCCTTTATAATCATAGAGTTGTATCATCAATATGCCTCGTGCAACGGAAACGGTGGAAATCATTGGGAACTTTGCTTGATGATCGACGCCCAATCGTAAAGGTAAGATATACGACGATACTGTCGAAGCGGGTTCATATATCACAGGCGGATGCGGAAAAGGCTTCCCATCAACCGGTTTCGAAGTAATAATCCAGGACGCGTTCCCTTGAGCGCAATTAAAGAGATTGCTGAAATGCATATTCTATCTAATTGTGCCGCCAGGTACTACTTGTTCAGTATTCTGCTGTTATTCCTGCCGCCTTCCGGCGTCGTTGCCGAGGCGGATACCCCGCCCCTGCCTGAAACCCCGGATCCGAAGCTGCAGTCACGCCTTGCACTCGGCCTTGGCCAGATGGGATTGTCACGGGCTGTGGACGAGGAGCGCCTGTCGGTTGCCCTGGTCGACATTACAGACAGTACCAGGCCGCACCTGGCGGCTGTTAACAGTGACCTGATGATGTACTCCGCCAGTCTGCCCAAGATCGCCATCCTGTTCGGGGCCTATCAGCGGATCGAAGACGGCATGCTCAAGCACACTAAAGAATTGAAGCAGGATATGACGGATATGATCCGTCACTCATCGAATTCGGCCGCAACACGAGTGCTCAATCTGGTCGGTCCGGAATACCTGAATCGGTTATTACAGTCAGCCCGTTATCGGCTGTATGACGTGCGTCACCAGGGCGGATTATGGGTGGGCAAGCCCTACGGCAAAAGCCCGGCCTACCAGCGTGATCCCCTGCATTCCATTTCCCACGGCGCCACCGTATGGCAGGTTGCGCGGTTTTATTACCTGCTGGAAAACGGCAAGCTTGTTTCGCCCCGAGCCAGCCGTGAAATGAAAAGCATCCTTGCCAGACCGGCTATTCATCACAAGTTTGTCGGAGGGCTTTTAGCCACGCATCCGGATGCCTCCATCTATCGAAAATCAGGCACCTGGCGGACGTATCACAGTGACAGTGCAATCGTTGAACGTAACGGCCGCCGATATATCGCAGTGGCACTGGCCAATGATGCCCGGGCCGGCGACTGGTTGCGCAAGCTGATCGTGGTCATGGATGACATCATATTCACGCAAAACTATGCCTCGCTGACTACCGACTGAAGAAGAGTTTCCTTTCGCCGTAATAATCCATAGTCCCTGCGCAATGCAAGCACAACGCCTGTCCAGAGCAGGCAAGCCGGTATCACGAGCAGGCTGAAGTCGGCCGGCGCCCATCTCACATTGAACCACTGTGTCAGGGCCAGAAGCACCATGGAACCGACAATTTTGAACAGCCTGTAGCCGAACATATCAATCCAGGCCTTGGCTCGATAGGTCAGAATCGGATTGACCGGTATATAGAGCATTTCCTTTGCCGCTCTGTTGATGGAGTATGACAAGCCACGATCACCGATCTTCATGATGGCCCCGGTGAGAAGGCCCGGATTAGCATTAAATATCCCCGCAGTAATCATCAGCAGAATCGGCTGAACAAGCATACCTGCCAAAGTTCCCAGCTTGCGCAGAATGAGCGGCGTCATTAACAGGTTGATGAACAGAGCAAATCCACCGAGGATACTGAGAAAGGACGACAGGAATGCCGTCCGTAAATCGCGATCCGTATAGGCTGCCTCGACGTAGCTCATAAATTGATATTCCACGATCGGCTCCACGAACTGGGCCAGCAATAGCGTGGTAATAATCAGGGCCATATAACGATTGCCGAGCAATTCCCTTATGCTCAGAAAACCCCGTACTCCCGGAAGCCCGACCGAGACATTCTTCTCCGTATAAATCTGCGTCCGGGTCAGCAGCCAGGTATAAAAGCCGATGGCAATGAGCATCAAGGCACTTACAAGGAGCATATCGTAGGTAACAAGAGAAGTGGAATTCAGCAGCCAGGACGCCAGTGCACCACCCACCAGTCCGCCGGCCAGGCCGCCGCTGCCGACGAGTCCGTACCAGCGAGATCCGCTTTCACTGATATAGCTGCTGTTGGTCAGGCTCCAGAACTGCTCAACCAGCATGACACTGAGTATATCGATAAAAATGTAAAAGGCTACGGCCTCGACGGGCCCGACATGACCGGTATGGAACAGCAGATAGAACCCGCTGAGAAACAAGCTGAATAACAGGCATGAGATTGCGACCAGATGACGCCGGTCGATCCTCTCGACGATTCGGTTATAAACAGGCATGAAAAGGCCGAGTAACAACGCACTGCCGATCCAGACATAGGGCAATTGTTCGGCACTGAAGTAATCCAGAAATATAGAACGGCTCGCAGGCTTAACCAGATAATAGGCAAGAATGATAAAAAAGAAATTGGCAAACAGACTCAGGCTTCTGATTGCAACGGTCTTGTGATGAATGGACTGATTCACTGCGTAATGTATGGCACAGCTTCATCATGTCCCGGCGGAGAAATATCCCCCGGCTTTTCTTCCGGCTGCAGCCGCATGGGGTGCAGGGACTCTATCAGCCTGTGTATTCGCATTGCCAGCGTCTGATGGGCTACCGACGCATTGACGTACAATTCATTGGACATGACCGCTACCATATAACGCAGCCCGGGACTATTGGCAGGTGATTCAATAATCGCAATGGAAGCCAGGCGATTGATACGGTTGCCCCTGTATTTGCGGCAGACAAAACCGGGTTCAGGCTTGCAGCTGTAATACGATCCCGACTTGAAATAGACGGCATCGTTATTCAGAGCCGGGTGTGATGCATAACGGATACGCCGCTGTGTCATATAAAGCAGGCGCTTGGCCTCCCGGCTGGACCATACATCGACAAACCGTTCTGCTTCAATCAAATTCAAAAGGCGTATCAGATCCCGCACATTTCCGGTACTTGAAGTACCGGCCACATAACGTTTGGCGGTAGCGGTAAATGGCGAACCCTGGCGTATGCGGTTGATATCAAAGCCCGCCTCCTCCAGGGGGCGCTGCATCGCCGTCAACCACAGATTACCGATCTGTTGCGGTGATGCCTGTTCCAGGAAGTTGCGGGCGACAGACGGCTCAACCGGATAATCATGACCGAAGTGTTCCAGAAGAATAACCTGTTGTACGACCATGCTTGCGGCGGCATTGGAACTGGCCGAAGCCATCCAGTCCAGGTATTCCCAGAGATTGCCGGTGTCACCGGTGTGCAGCCTTCTATTCACGATCCTGTCCGCGGCCTTATCCATGATCGGCACTACATGTGAATCATGCAGGATCCAGTTATCGGCAACCACCGTAGTCTCGCGCAGAATGCGTTCGCGCGCGTCGACATCATCCGGGTAGAGCCGCGCCAGCTTGTCGAACAGGGCGAACAATACCAGGAATTTTCCGACGCTCCCTATATTGGCTGCGTGATCTTCATTATGGGCGGCATAGCGCGGCCTGGCGGGATCCGATATATCGAGTACAGCCACACTGTAGTCTGCCGCATTCTCACCCAGCATTGCCTTGATTTCAGCAGACAGTTCCGTGTCGCATTCAGGCAGTTCGGAAACGCCGTCACCCGATGGCACGACCGAGTTCAGTGATAGCCAGGCGCCCGGCGGCAGCTTCGCCGTATTTGTATATTCAAGCCGCCGTATATGAGTATGCTCATAACCATCGATGGGATAACCCCACCCAGGTGGAATAATAACAGCCAGCAGAAGTGTCAATGTCTGCTTCTTCATGGCACGTCGTTTATCAATTCATCCTTGACGGGCTGCCGGGCCAGATCGACGGTCCGATCGGTAATGTCTCCAATAGCACTGTCCAGTTCGCTGAGCATTCGATTCCGTTGTGCCCGTTTGCTTTGCAGAAACGGCCGTATCTGGATCAGGTACAAACGGCCGCCGGCAAAAGCGAACTCGATATCCGCCGGCACCGCGCGGCCCTCAGCATCCAGCTGTTCGGGATAACTTTCCGATAGCGTATGGCCCAAAGAGACCAGCTGTTCGATTTCGTCATTGCCGAGTACACGCTCCGCACCGGAAGCGTGGTCCCGCTGCATCCCGCCCTCTTCCGGCAGTATCCATTTCATAGGTTCAGTTGCACTCGCGAGTAGGAGGATTTCCCCGGTATCTGCATCCACAATCAGGCTTTCTGCTGCCTGTCCTTCAACACCGCCTCCGGGCCCTTCATTGACAGCAATGGAAAACGTGCCGGGGTGGTTGTTCGTGATATCAGCGGTAACCATGACACCCGATTTCTCGGCCGGCACGGTTTTATGCAACAGCACGGATACATAAACATGCTCCGGCTGTTCCATCAGGGACTGACGCCAACTGAAAGCGCGTTCGGTAAAAGGCGACGCCCAGACTGCCTTGATGGCTTCGACGATTTGCTCGAAGCCCACGACATTGGGCACGGTCAGGTTCAGTCCGGCGCCGGTAAATCCCGGGAGATCCTCGATATTGGTATCACTTCGCACGAAAATCCCGTAACTGCCGTCGGCGCCGAATATCGATTGCATGTGATCCTTTAACTGTTGCCTGAAGGATGTATCCAGCTCCATATTACGAATACGCTGGCGGACTTCGGACAGAAAAGTGGTGATTTGCCGCCGGCGAATATCCGGATCACCGATAGTTTCAATATGCCTGTAGTTCCGACGCATCCATTCAAACAGTGATTGGCCGTCCGGTCCATAGTGCTCCTCCAGTAGCTCACGGAATATACCGAAAGGCAAAGCCAGAGCCGGCGAAACCCGATCAGGGAAATGCGCATTCAATTCCCCCAGGTTGGCCGCCTTGGGACCGACGATGCGGCCGGCGTCATCCGCACCCAGATTATTCAGGGAAACCGGATCCGTTTTGCCGAGATCGACCTTGTTCAAGTCCGCACGGATAGAAACCGACTTGCCAGTCTCGGCGGAGAATAACCGCTCCCAATGCGGCGCATCCCGGTGCAGGCGGACAATGCCGCCGGGACTGGACAGCAGAACAACCCTTTCTCCCAGGTGTTCTTCAATCTCCGGCAACAGATCCCTGCCGACGATGACATTGGGTATGCCCAGATTACGGGCGAGCAACTGGATATGTGACAGAATATTGCCTTCACGGGCTGTCAATATACCCGCCACGGGCGGCAGTTCGGCAATTGTTTCGGCAGCAAGTACGACAGGCGCTTCCCGGCTGATGGTGCCTTTATCATACTCGGACAGCAGTTGCAGTGGTCCGCGCGCGAGGCCGGGATTCAATGACCGCAGGCCCAGGCTGATGGTCCTGCCAAAAAGTTCATGCCGTATGCCGGCCAGCCGATTGGCATCGGCCATCAAAGTCGCCAGCAGTCGCCCGTGCAACAGCAGGGGCGAGCCGCGCAGGCGGTTGGGAACGAATTCCTGCACGCGCGGTTCTATCCCGGCGAACCGTTGTAACTGATTCCGGAAAAAAAAGTCGAAACGGGCCTCCGCCCACACGGGAACACGGCTCAGGTAATCCAGGTAATCCCGGTAATCCGCTATGGCTGGCGGCGCTTCCAGTTCGGCAAGGCGTTTGAGCTGCATGTCCCGCTCGCGCCCGGTCAGGAAACCCATGCCATAGAGCACATGCAGATTGTCCTGTAATCGCCGCAGATGCCATTCGCGCGACTGTTTTTCGCTGCCGGATAACAGTTCCATCCCTTCGGCGAAAGCTGTGTGTTCCGCCGCGAGGCTGAGCTCCAGTGCCATCGGACGTTGCCGGCTTGTCAGAGTGTTGAGCGAATCGCGCAGAGTGGTCAGCAGACGGCCGGCAACCGCCAGGCGCTGCTCTGGTGTGACCGCTGTTGTCCAGTCGTCGGCAAGCGTGCCCCATTTATCGACAGTTTTCGACCCGGATTGAGCTTGTGAAAGCTGCCCGAGTGCCGGCACCAGTTCTCTTCTCCGGAAAGTCTGCTCCAGTGCATCAGCCAGTGCCTTCAATCGCTGTTGCTGTTCAGCCTTATCGACACCGGCCGCATACATACGCACTGCTTCGGCATCATCCGGCTCGGGAAACGAGTGTATCTTGTTGCGCAGACGTTCAAATCCGGCGTCGGTTTCTGCAATCGTACTGCTCAATGTCCGTGCTTTATCAAGCGAACCGGATCCGTTGTACAAAGGTAATAATCGTGCTGCTTCACGCAACAGAAGAAAATGCGTGGTGCGATAGCGGTCATCGCCCAGCATACGATCAAACAGAGCCTGCGCCGATCTGGTTTCTCCCTCGATCTGCAGGGCACCGCGATAATGGCGGGCCTTGCGCAATATCCAGCCGTCATCGGCTGCAAACAGATGCCGTTCCAGAAGAATCCACTTCAGATGATTGGCTTCATCGGCGAGTATCTGTTGCGGCGTCAATGCCGACAGAACATTGGCGATCAGATAGCCGTTATCCCGCAGTATTGTTGTGCGCTCGCTGTATTCACCATGCTGCCGGCCGCCGCCGTGCTCCCGGCATGCATGGGGCTGCGGCGGCAGAATGGTACCGTCGGCACAGAACCAGCGGATGCGCGAAAAAGGCCCGCGGTCGGCCTGTTTCATGGAGGCAATCCAGTCCCTGTACGGCTCGGGAGCGTCCGTATCGCCCGCCACATCCTGGCCTATGGCAAGCAGGATCAGAATAAAGCATGGAGAATAATGTCCGAACATCCGGACGAAAGAGAAAATCATGTCTGGCGATGGAGACTTTTCGGTTCAGATATCAACTTGGCTACCCTTGTTCTAAATAGATGTTCCGAATTCCGCTCCAGTTATTGCACTCTGGATGAACGCAAGGCCGGGGCGTAGGTGTTGCCATGGACGAGCGCGGGACTGAGCCAGGGATGGCTCGGGGAGCGGAAACACCAACCCCCGGCCTTGCCCCTCCTCGATGCAATGTCGTCTCCTCCATACAGCAACCGGAACTGGAGCGGAATTCGGAACACGTATTTAGAGGCTAAGAAACCATTGCTCTGTTATGTATTGTCCACAAGCCACGCGGCGGCAGTCAGATTTGATAATCCTGTAAAAACATGAGTACAAGATTGTTCCAATTTAGATATTATTTCTGTGCGCTACCATACAGAAATGATTCGGTTTCCGGTTAACCGGCTTATAGCAGCACGATTCCATATCGATCCCCATTGGCGGCAATAGACCGAAGAGCCCGAAATGCCATGATTTCCGCGAAAATCGGGATAACCGATTTCCGTGGCCGGCCAAAGCAGTCTATTGTGCGGTGTCGAACAGAACGAACACGGGCAGCGGGGCACAATGCCCCAATTATGATAAACAACAACCCTGGATCGGGCCGTCGAATCGTTCTGTACAGCCAACGGCACCATGGAACCTGAGCGGATCTCGGTACTGCTTGTCTCGGCTGACACAGGCGATGCCAGCCTTGTTCGGCGTGCACTGGCCGCGGATACTGGAAAAAAATGGCACCTGCGCCGGCTCAGACGGATTAGCCATGCCATCGCCCGCTTACAACAAAGCGAGATCGCAGCGATATTGCTGGATCTGAATCTGCCCGACAGCCGGGGCATCGAGACATTCGAAGCGCTCTTCGAGGTCGCCCCGCTGGTTCCCATCCTGGTGTTGGTCGATCGTGAGAATGAAGCCATCGCCCTGCAATTAACGCATCGCGGCGCCCAGGATCACCTTCTGAAAGAACATCTCAACGCTTACTGGCTGCCGCGGCTTCTACGCAGTGTGATCGAGCGCAAGGCCGTGGAGGAGGCATTGTTTCTGGAAAAGGAACGCGCCCAGGTCACCCTCAACTCCATCGGCGACGCAGTGCTCAGTACCGACATTGCCGGCAACATTACCTATCTGAACAAGGTCGCGGAAGACATGACCGGCTGGTCCGGCCGGGATGCCGTCGGCCGCCCCCTGACGGAAGTATTTCAGATCATAGACGGGTTAACCCGCGAACCTGCGCCCAATCCGATGACGCAGGCGGTTCGGGAGAACCGGACCGTGGGCCTGAGTGCAGACTGTATTCTTGTCCGGCGCGACGGCATTGAATCCGCCATCGAGGATTCCGCCGCTCCCATCCGTGACCGCAAGGGAATGGTGATCGGCGCCGTTATCGTATTTCATGATATCAGTATGGCCCGCACCGTTGTGCAAAAGATGGAATACATGGCGCACCACGATGTTCTTACTGATCTGCCGAATCGGTTACTCATCCGCGATCGTATCACACACGCCGTCGCCATGGCCGACCGGCACGCACGGCAATGCGCCATCCTGTTTATAGACCTGGACGAGTTTAAGAATATCAACGATTCACGCGGGCACTCACTGGGTGATCTGTTATTGCAGTCCATTGCAAAACGACTGCTGACCTGTGTACGGAGCTCGGACAGCGTGGGCCGCCAGGGCGGTGATGAATTCGTGGTTTTACTGTCAGAGATCAATCGCCCGGAAGATGCGGCCCGCAGTGCCCAAAAGCTGCTGACGGAATTGACAGAACCCTACAACGTCGCCGGAGAGATATTCCGTATTTCCATAAGTATCGGTATCAGCATCTACCCGGGTGACGGCGCTGATTCGGATACCTTGATAAACTCTGCTGATACGGCCATGTATCACGCCAAAGACGGGGGCGGAAACAACTATCGGTTTTTCAGGGACGAAACGAATATACATGCCGCCACAGGGACAAGACTTGCCGAGCAATGACAACTGCACAATAGAGTTGCCGGGTGAATCTCCAATCGTAATTCAGAGATCTTCTTATCGGAGGGTGAGTATCACTATGCTATGAATATGACCGGGGCGGGGAGATTGCGCAGCACAAACTTTTTTGTCTTCGATTGCTTTATTCGATCCAGGGAGACGCCTCAAACTCTGACCCAAATTATTTCTGAGGCTGACTGGACTATATACCTGTTCCAAATCCGTGTTCAGTTCGGGGACATATAAGCGGACCGTATGCGGCAGGGAGGCCGCATCCGAGCTACATAGCCTGCCCCGGACTTGATCCGGGGGAGGTATTTACCGCGTGTCCGCGTTATGTTCCCGAACTGAACACGGATTTGGAACACCTATTTAGAAGGCCTAATTCAATTAAACCCTGCCGATGAATGCTCACGAGTTGTGCCTTAGCCCAACACACTCTTCATCGACAGGGTTAACTTGATGTGAATCAACCGGCTTTATTGGAAATCGACGACAGTCTCCTGGTCGGCCGTGATGGTAATTCCATCGGTCAGAGCAAAGAAATCCAGAGTATCTTCCATTGCCGGATCGTCGATCTCGTTGTCACAGGTGTAAGCCCCTGTGTACTCGCCTTCCTCAAGAAATCCGATCTCATATTGAAATTCATTGTTGACCAGAGCGGTGGTCAGCGGGTCACTTTCGCTCCCGCTCATATCGCTGGCGGTCTCAACGCTTCCCGTATAGAGATAGATGGCGCCATCATTGAGCGTCGCATTCTCGCAGGCCTGGGTAATCAGGCTGGAGGCAATCGAACCACGCAGAGTGCCTACGGTCTGGTTATCAACCAGACGCAGGGCAGGTCTCAATATAACACCGTCCTGGCCGGGGGGATTGGTAACGGATTTGCGCAATTCGAAATCGATGGTGAAATCGGCTGCGCCGCCTGCAGCAACGGTAAAGCCGCTAACGAGCTTGAGGCCTGTTTCCCCGCCACTGGGTATAAAAAGCTCTTCCCGGGTTCCATCACTCAGTACAATAAAAGAGTCGAACACCGTGTCCAGCTCGGCACTGACGGAAAGTCGAATCCATTCATATTCACCTGACGGGATAGTCTCATCGCTCAACAGGCTATCAGAGGCATCACCCTGCAGCGCCAGCAAGTCGATTCCCCTGGCTTCAAATTCAAAGGTGATTTCCTCTCCCTCTGCCGGCTTAATATGGACCCCGTCGAACTGCACCCAGACTTCCTGGGCACTATCGACAGGGCCGTCAGTGACTGCCAGTGAGAACGAGCCATCATTGGTAGTGCCGGAACCAGAGCCTCCGCTTCCACAAGCACTGAGAAAGATTGCTGATAATAAAAAACTAAATATATTCATAAGCTTCATGGCACGCCTCCTCTAAAGGATATATATGCAAAATAAGACATCGGACATCAGAAACATATACCTCCTGTCAATCAGCTTCTGTACGCTGGCACACACTTTTAAAATCGGGAGTGATAACTGCTTTAATGGTGGATGTCATAAATAATGACGAGCCCGGGGAAACGCACCCCGGTGAAAGTGGTATCGCCAAGTTAAAGATCACGCTGCGGAACTATAAAGTTCAGGAACTACGATCGCAGCAAGCGGGATGTCGATGTCGCTCGCCTGACGCGCGAACAATGCAGACGATTTTCAGTAAATCATATAAAGACTGAATACGCCGCCGTTGGGCAGCCATTCTGTTGTAAAGCCGATGCTTTCGCCCAGTACCGGACGGAGTAAGGCTGCAGGAGTGTAGCGGGCAATAAAATTGCCGAGAACGTGTCCCAAAATCACATCGGCCGGGTTGTATTTTCCCGCCCCAAGTCGCTTCCAGGCGGTGAGATCGACCAGCCCGGTGTGCGCGGCGAACCGGCTGCTGCGGTCCAGTGTGTAATAGTCCAGGACATTCGCCGTCAGGGACATTGCCGTCACCATGGCCGCGGCGTAACCAGAAGACAGTCTGTGATTGTCCTCGCGATCCAGGCGTATATGCCCTGTCCCCGACATGAGTCCATGGCTGCCCCCGATGGCAGATGCCCCGCCCGGGAAACCCCCGATTTTCGATGGCCACCATTCGCCCGGCTCTTCCGGGCCCGGCGAGGCCAATCTCAGACCGATATACAACCCCAGTACTCCCAGTTGCAGCAAGTCGGCAACGGTCTGACTGGAGTCAAACTGCGGCTTCACCCGCCGCGCATCGCCGGCGTTGACCTTGTCCGTGTTTTTGATATGCCGTGTCGCGGCACTCAGCGCCGGCGCTCGAGCCGGTGAAGGTGTGACGCCTTCACCCGACCCCCACGTCCCGCCGTCCGGACGGACATGAGCACAACCGGCCATTAGCAGCAACAGCACTCCGGAGAATATGGTTCGGGCATTCATATGCAACCAGCCGCGCAAATACCATCCGGTCGGTACGAGCGTCGTTCGAACATTGCAATTGCATCAGCCGTCACTGTGTCCATTGAATTGCCTTTGATATCACCTTAGGGTTATCGTTGAAATTCCTGTCTCCCGTCAGCCTGCATTCAGACACGAATCCGATCTGTTCGGTGACGCTCTTATGCCCGGAGCCGGAGCAGACGATTTAGCCGGTGCCATCATCACCAGTGGCTGCCCGCCGGGCCCTGCATTGCAAGGCCCGTTTTATGTGTGCCGCCGCACAGACCCACCTGGACCAACCGACGGAGAATCATCCGCAAGCTGGGAATTCACCAGGCCTGCCGACTTGACTTACGGTGACCAGGCTATTCCTGCTATGCGATGCACAGCATTGCTGATTGACACAGTTATCTTGCAATCCGCATGGGGTCATGTGCGGTTATATAAAATCAGGAGATCAAGGTTCATGAACAACAGCACCCCTAAACTTGTATTTATATCAGTACTGCTGATAGCCATTTCGGGATGCGCATCGCAGCCCGGACGGACCAGCAGCGGCACAAATCCCTTTTGTACCCTGGTTGGCGCGGGGATCGGTGGTGGTGGTGCTGCCGCGATAACCGCAGCCGCGGGACCGATCGGGGCCGGCGCGTTCGTCGGTGCCATGCTCGGTACACTTGCCTGCCACACGGGTGAGCCGGAGCCGGAACAAGTAGCCGCCAGTCCTCCTCCTCCCCCGCCGCCCGCGCCTGCCCGCGAACCGGACAGAGACAGCGACGGCGACGGTGTCGTTGATCGCCTGGATCGCTGTCCGGACACGCCTCGTGGTAAAGAGGTTGATGTCCACGGCTGCCCGGATGTCCTGCTGGTACTCACCGGTGTGAACTTCAAGCACGACAGTTCCGTGATTGAACCGGCTTCCGCACAAATACTGAATCGAGCCGTAGAAGCACTGAAGAAGGCCAATTCGGTGAATGTTCGTATTGTCGGACATACCGACAGCAGCGGGACCAATGCCTACAACCGGAAACTGTCGCAGCGACGTGCCGATGCAGTACGGGATTACCTGATTCAACACGGTATCAACGGCTCCCGCCTGACTACCGAAGGTATGGGTGAAGAGCGGCCGGTGGCATCAAACAGTACGAAAGAAGGCCGTTTTGAGAACCGGCGGGTGGAGTTTCATGTGGATCGCAGCGGATCGAATTCACGCTAACCACCTCTCGTCCGTCAAATCAGGACATCAGTCCTGAAGAAGCGCGCCGGCGACACGCCGGTGCGCTTTTTTTGGTCGGGATGTGCGCGCCAGCGTACGGAACAGGCATGATTACAAGCCTATACTTTGTACCAGAGCCGCACCACGCAC
>JBBDSH010000049.1:24869-36679 GCA_040905045.1 Gammaproteobacteria bacterium
CAGGCCCAGGCCCAGGCCATTTGGTTGTAAGGATAATTTCCAGCTGTACGTGCACAACTGAAATTCGAACAGAGGACAAAACCATGAACATTCATAAAATTACTATCGCAACAACAGCGATAATCTTCACAGCATTTACGTTCGGTGCTGCCGCGCAAGCCGGCGGTAATGACAACGCCGGTCGAACCGGACAGGGAAAAGGACAGCATAGCGACAGGCCCGGCGCACATCAGACCGGCGACTCCCGCATGCAAGGCAGGGACAATGCCGACCGGCGTAATGGCGTTGACCGGGGCCAGGGCAACCGTCAGGGTAATGAAAACAGCAACCGCCAGTCTGACCCCGATTCCACCCGGGGCCTTGAGCGCGCCGAAGAGCGCCGCTCCGCAAATGCCGACCATCAGGGACAAGCTGACAAGGAATCCCACTGGTATGATTTTATGTTTGGCAAGAACAAAAAAATGGAAGGCGATATGGAAAGAAACCACGAAACTGCCGAGAAAAAACAGCGCTGGTGGTGGCCGTTTAATTGATATTTCCTTCAACAACAACCGGAGACAGAGATATGCTTGAAACAATCGCAATTATACTGCTAATACTGTGGGGACTGGGTCTGATTTCGTCCTATTCCATGGGCGGACTCATTCATGCTCTTCTGGTTCTGGCAGTCATCGTTCTGCTTATACGGGTCTTTCAGGGCAAACGAATCTGATTTGTTTAATACCGATATCGACCCGCAATTCCGTTTTCAGGAGACAGTAAAATGAACGTGGTTAGAATAGTGGCGATCCTGTTGATCATTGGCGGTGCTCTCGGGCTTGCCTATGGCGGCTTCAGTTACACCAAGGAAACGCACGAAACCGATCTGGGGCCGATACAACTGTCAGTCGATGAAAAAGAATATATTAGTGTCCCCATATGGGCCGGCATCGGCCTGATTACGGTTGGCGGAATACTCCTGGTTGTCGGCTGGAAAGGCCGGTAACTCCGTCACGAAAATCCAGGGGCCTGACTCAGTTCATTGGCATAACTGCTGCTTTTTGTCCCTTCCCTTTCAGTTGCAACGTACACCGCATCGGCCGTGTACTGATTGCACAAGACCGTGATGCAATGGATATCGCAATCAGCAACGCCTCCGGATTCAATACCCTGCAAAGCTTCAAAGTATGGTCCGACGAGATCAGCGACTGTGAACTTCTTAATTTACCTGATAACAGGTAATGCACGGTAGACGGATTCAATCAGTACAGTGGACAGGATCCCCGAGCCGCATGGAAGACTACGCTGCTTTATCCCATGAATGAAAGTCAACTACCAAAAGAGTATATTGATCGGCTGACAAGACCACTCGGGCGTTTCCTGGAAATCGAAGTTGCGGGCGGCGCCGTCCTGCTCCTTTTCACCATTATTGCCATAGGCCTGTCCAACACCCCATTGGCCCGTGTATTTCTGGATATCTGGGAGACCAGCGCGGGTCTCCGGATCGGTTCTTTCGAATTCGTCCGTTCGTTGAGAGACTGGATCAACGACGGCCTGATGACATTCTTTTTCTTCCTCGTTGCACTGGAACTCAAGCGGGAATTGATCCTCGGCGAATTGAACGAGCCTCGCATCGCCGCACTGCCGATTGCGGCCGCACTCGGCGGAATGCTGGTGCCCGCCGTATTATATCTGACGCTGCAGGCGGGGCAGCCGGGACAGCATGGCTGGGGCATGGTCATGGCAACCGATACCGCGTTCGTCATTGGCTGTCTCGCCCTTCTGGGCACCCGCATCCCCAAAAACCTGCGTGTATTCATGTTGTCACTGGCAATCGTGGATGATATGGGCGCCATCCTGGTAGTCGCCATCGGCTACAGCAGTGACATCAACTGGGGCATGATAGCCATGGCGGTACTTGGTTTTGTCATCGTGCGTATGATGTCATTGATCGGTATACGAAGCATTCCGATCTACTACCTCGCGGGAGGAATCATATGGCTCATTGTGGACGCATCCGGTATCCACGCGACGATAACCGGCGTGATACTCGGCTTGATGACACCGGCTCGAAGATGGGTCAGCGATCAACATTTATACGCCATACTGAACCGGGTCATTGCCCATCCCGGCAGCGAAGAAAAGAGCGGCGACACCAGGGATCGGGATACTTTGCAATTGGCCGAGGTCGCCGCCCGCGAAACCCTCTCTCCGGTCGAGCGGCTGGAGATGGCATTACACCCGTGGGTCGGTTTTGTCATCATGCCGCTCTTCGCACTCGCCAACGCCGGAGTCACTCTGACCCTTGACGATTTCTACAACCCCATCTCAATGGCCGTTTTTGTCAGCTTTGCCTTCGGCAAACCCGTTGGCGTCCTGGCATTCACCTGGCTGGCGGTGCAATCGGGTCTGGCGCTGCGGCCACCGGATCTTCATTGGAGGCTGCTCGCCGGCGGCGGCCTCCTCGCCGGCATCGGATTTACCATGGCATTGTTCATCGGCAACCTGTCCCTTGACTCGGAACTATTCAACGCCGCCAAGCTTGGCATCCTTTCGGCATCCATCTTTTCCGCAGTGGCGGGTATTGTCATGCTGAGCCTTCCTTTCCCCAGCAGGAAGAAATGAAACCTCGGGTGGGACGCGGAATTAACAGGAAAGGTTGGTCATTAACGCGTGTTTCCGGTCAGGATCAAAAGTTGCGCTTCAGACAGTCCTGATAGTCGCGTTCTGCAGCTTCGAGGCGGGCGTTCTCCTGCGTCATGCCATAGGCGCCGCCCGCCACGGCACCGACTACGCCGCCGATACCCGCACCTTTGGCGGCACCACTGCCACCGTCCGCTATTGCGCCGCCGGCTGCTCCCGTGCCGGCGCCGACCGCTGCGCCGATCGCACCGTCTTTGGCGACACGCATGTTATCGCGCTGCGCAGCGACACGATACTGATCGCAGTTTTCACGTGGCTGTGCCGCGGCGACAGGGGCTGGAGCAGCGGTTTGCTGCGGTGTAACTGTACGGGGCGCTGACTGTGATACTGTTGCCGGCTGTTCAGTTGAAGTCTTGCTGCTGTTGAAAGCGGCAAAGGTAAAACCCGCCGCAACCAGCAAAAGCACTGCACCTGCGGTGGCGAACGCACCGATTTTCCAGGGATTGCTTGTGTCGCTTGAGTTTGGGTTCTGGTTCGGACCCATGTCGTTTTGTGTCTCGTTCATGTTTATATCCTTCGTCTGGTTTTACAGCATGAGCCGTATAATTCAGAGCTCATCGTGTTCATTGACTCGTCTTTGCGATAATCATACAGTTATCGTCAAATTTCCGATTAATCGACAGTTTATATTCAGATGCCAATCCGGTCTGTTCGGTGGCACGCTTAAGCCTGGTGCAGGGCCGGGCATTGACAAAATTTCAGCTATTCTCCACCCAACGGGATGCTCAGGTAGAGCCCCATTGCGTCTACCTCGTTGAGATTCTTAATCCTGGGAAAATACACCGCATTGAGTCTGACGCGACCGGCGTCATAAGTAAGCATGGTAAGACGTTCCGTCACGTTGATGGTTAATGGAAGTTTTGGCGGAATCGAACGCGTGTCGGGGCGGGTCCGGACAGTTGTCTTAATGTTGACATGTCATCATAATCATGAAAGGCTCATGTCATGAAAAGCCCTGCATCAACCCGCGGCCGTCCCAGAACGTCTCCGCTGACCCGTACCGAACAGTTACGTACGGCGAAGCGGGCGCAACGCCAGAGACAACGCCGCGCGGGTCTGACCACCGTTGAACTCCGCTTGCCGACCGAGCAAGCTGAACGGCTCCGCGCAGCGGTCAACACGCCACGATTCGGTGAAGCTCTCAACCGGTTCCTGCAGAATGAAGTCCTCGACATCAACGAGTGGCCGGTGCTGCGGGAGCTGGCCTGGAATCGAGCTGATCGCTGGATTCCCGCCGAAGAGGCCCTGGCACTCTATGAACGCAATTGGCGTTTCGTCGAACCGGAGCGGCTTACGCAAGCGGAAGCGGATCTGCTCGATCACCTGAAGCACCGGTTCGGCGGCGGGGTGTTGAATGTCTGAAGCCGTTTTCAAACGGCCCGTCCACCGCCAGGTCCTCGCGATACTATCCAGGCTGGATAGCGCTTTCCTCTCCGAGGCACGGTGCTTCTTCGGAGGCGGCACCCGCATCGCCCTGGAACTGGGGGAATACCGTGAGTCGAGGGACATGGATTTTCTGTGCTGAAACCGCATACGGTAAGGCGGTACCGCGCTCGCTTGCCGCGGCCACAGATCGTATTCGGAAGGACAAGGCTTACCGGAAGCGATGCATCGAAGGACTCGCCATCACGGATACAAAAACCCTGCCCGCCGGCCTTAAGGTACTGGCCGCTTTCGAGTAACCGTCTGACGCGACGGCCTCAACATCCGTTTCCGGCAACGGAGTGAGAGTTCGAGTCTCTCCTCCGGCACCATCAGACATGAATCAATACAAACCGGATGCTTTTCAAATGCCGGCAGTACTCACCAGAGGCAGACGGATTCGATTCTCCAATAAAAGGCGGAATTCATCCTCAGGCAGAGGTTTGCTGTAGTAGAATCCCTGGCCTGCACGGCATCCCATCTCCAGCAAAATGTCATTGATCTCGATGGATTCGATGCCCTCGGCCACCACCTCGGCGCCCAGCGCCCCGGCCAGGCCGACGACCGTATGCACAATGTTGCGGTTATACGGGTCTTCCAGAAGCCGGCGCACGAAACCCTGATCGATTTTAATCTCGTCGAAGGGGTATTTCTGCAGATACAGCAATGACGAATAGCCGGTGCCGAAATCATCGAGAGAGAGCCGGACGCCCATATCGTGCAGATCCCGCAACTGCTCCCGCAATGACTCCGATTCACGCTCGAAGACGCTTTCCGTAATCTCCAGGGATAATCCCGACGGATCCACATCAAACTCGTTCAGGGCTTCTCGCACCCTGGACCTGAAATCACCGGTCAGAAACTGCACCAGCGATACGTTCACGGAAACCCGGACATTCTCGAGACCGGCGTGCTTCCACTCGCGTATGAAACGGCAGGTCTCCCGCAGGGCCCAGTCGCCTATGGGACCGATAAGCTGGCTCTGCTCGGCAACGGGAATGAACTCACCGGGTGCCTGTATGCCCCTCTCCGGATGGCGCCAGCGCAACAGGGCCTCGGCCCCGATCAGTTCACCGCTTTCGATATTCACCTTGGGCTGAAAGTGCAGTTCGAATTCATTATTCTCCAGGGCAAGGCGCAACTCGCGGGTATATTCTATGCGCCGGTGTATTCGTGAATTCAGTTCCTGCGTATAAGGAGCCCAGACGCCACGCACCTCTTCGGTCCGGCTTTGGGAGAGTGCCATCTCCGCTTCCCGTATCAGGCTCTCCACGAAACGCTGTTCACTGCCAAGAGTGGTGAACCCGAAACGGGCGCCGGCATCGATCCGCAGGTCATCGATCTTGAAGGGGGTCTCGAAGGCCGCGGCAAGCCTGGCATGATCTTCCTCCGGGGATTGTTGATTGCGGGCAGGGAGAAAGACGGCGAATTCACCGCCGCCGATGCGCGCCACCAACGCACCGTCTCCGGCCTGCTCTTCCAGTCTGCGGCCGATCTGGATCAAGAGCCGATCGCCGGCGGCGTAGCCCTGGGCATCATTAATGTCCCGTAAATGTTCGATGTCCAGTATTACCAGCGTGGCGTCCGGCTGCCAGCCATGCCGGTTCAAATATTCGGTCAATTCCTCGGCAAGACCGTTGCGTGAGAGCTGACCCGTCAATACGTCCTGATAGGCGAGTCGCTCGAGTTCCCGCTCGGCCAGCTTGCGTTCTGTGATATCAATATGCATCACCACGGCGCCGTCAATCTGCCCGTTGCCGCTGCCCAACCCGTTGACCATGACCCGGAACCAGCGGTATTGATCCGGAGAATGGCACGGGTATTCCAGGGTGAATACCTCGCTTCGACCGGCCAGAACTTCTCTCAGACCCTCACCCATTGCCCGTGCCTCCTCGGCACAGTCGCCGTCGGCACCGTCACAGATCGCAAGATAATTAACACCGATACCGAAATCATTTCCGGTAAAGGCGTTCTCCCGCCCGAAATGCCGCCATTGATCGTTAACATCAAGGATCGTCCCTTCGTGATCCAGCAGGGCAATATGGGCCGGCAGGGCATTAATCAGCAACTGTCGCATGTCCAGGGCCCGATTGAGTTCCTCCATCATGGCGTGGCGCTCACTGACGTCGCGGAAATAGACAGACAGGCCTTCCTCCGAAGGATAAGCGCGGATATCAAACCACCTGTCGAGAGGCGGGTAATACTCTTCCAGGGAAACGGTGACGCCCTCGGCCATGGCGCGTCGATACGCCTCCTCGATAGGAGTGCCCACCGCCTCGGGGAATTCGGTCCAGACATGCCTGCCGGCGAGATCCGCCTGTGACCGCTCCAGCAGGCGTTCCGCTTCCCGATTGATATAATCGAATCGCCACTGGCGATCCAGGGTAAAAAAAGCGTCGGTAATACTCTCCAGTATATTGGTGAGCCTCTGCGACAACCGCTCCATTTCCAGATCCGCGGCCTTTTGTTCGGTGATGTCCTGTAATGCCCCCTGCACCCTCACAATCTTGCCTTCGCTGTCACGCACCGGCTCACCGATGGAACGAATCCAGACAAGTTCCTTCCGGGCGTTGACAAGCTGCAATTCGGTATCGAACGGAACCCCGTCCTCGACGCAGGCGGTGTACAGAGTCCGGATACGATCCCGCCATTCGGGCGCGTAGAAGTTGATGCCTTCTTCCAGAGTCGGTGAATAGCCGTGCAGCATGCCGTGAATTTCGGCACAGACATCGGACCAGGTGATATGTTCATACGGCAAGAGATCCACCGACCAGCCGCCGAGGCGCGCGACTCGCCCGGCGATATCCACCAACCGGGCCTGTTCGCGCAATTCGGTAATATCCGTGATCACGGCGGCGGCCATCCGTTTACCATCGACAGAAGCGTCAATGGGGTAATGGCGCATCAGCAGACGGCGTTGCTCACCGGCAAAGTTGGTCCGCTCCATTTCGACGATCTGTTCTTCCCCTGCCAGGCATCTGTCGATGGCCGGCTTGATCTCGCGATGGAAATATTCCTCACCCAGTATCTCCGGCAGTGAAGCACCCATTACCTCTTCCCGGGTGCGGCCGTGCCATTCGGCGTAAGCCCGGTTCACCAGTACATAACGATAGTCGGCGTCGCAGATGCCGTAGAGTTCCCGGCTGCCCTCAACAAGCGTTCGATATTGCAACAGGGACTGCTTGAAGGATTGATACTCTGTTTCATCCTGAATGGTGCCCGCGAAACCGATCACGTCACCGGCAGAGTCCAGTTCCGCCTCGGCCCGTTCATAAACGTACCGCACTTCGCCATCGGGCCGGATAATCCTGAATTCAATATCATGGGGCTGGCGTCCCTGCAACGCCGGCGCCCGTTCACTCAATAACCGGTCGCGATCATCCGGGTGCACCATGGAAAGAAAAGACTCGACATTCGGCGTGAACGTCTCCGGCGAAACGCCCATGATTCGATACGTTTCATCGGACCATTCCAGCCGGTTTTCCTTCAGGTCCAGCCGCCAACTGCCGACACTCGCAATACGCTGGGATTCGGCCAGCATATATTCGTTGTGTTCGAGTTCGGCCTTGCCTTCCCGCAGTTGGCGCGTGTGGGCGCGGACCCGTATTTCCACCAGCGCATAGCCAATGGCAAGAACCAGGATAACCGCCAATAATCCGATCAACGTCCATTTGAACCACACGGGTAAAACCGCATGGCGTCCACGGTCCTTCTGTCCCAGCCACTGTTCCTGCAGATCGTAATAAACAGAATCCGCATCGGCCTTGAGTTCGCGGAGATGAGTATCGAAGAGACGAATCAGTTCAGGGGTTCGCGGCGCCTGCATCGTGAAGGCGTAGCGCAGGTCCGCCGGCTGCAGCAGAATGGGAGTCGGTACAATGCCGGAGCGGGTTTTGATTTCATTGCCGAAATCCCGGTTGGTCACGCCGGCATCGATGCGGCCCTGCTCCAGCGCTTCGGCAACGGCGGCATAATCCGCAAACAGGACGAATTCGGCTTGCACCGCGAAACGCTCCAGCAGCGTTCGTATGCCCTCCGGCCCGTCCAGGTTGACGCTTTCCCTCATGACACCGATGCGCTTGCCCTGCAGATCCGGGATGGTTTCAATCTCGATCCCGGGAGTGGTATAGACACGCGACCAGCTGACGAGGACCGTTTCGTTACCGAAGGTGGTCTGTGTGCTGCGGGAGTCCGTGACCGCCACGTCCACCATGACATCAATACGGTTGGCTTCGAGATCCGCCAGGCATTCATTCCAGGGGCAATACAGCCACTCGAGTTGCCAGCCCTCGCGCGCTGCGATACTGCGCGTCAGTTCCGGCCAGAAACCGGTGGCTCGGCCGGCCTCATCGAGAAATACCTTGGGGGGATTGTTATAAACGCCGACACGTACGGTTTCACCATCGGCGGTTGCCGGCAGGGTGCAGATAAATGATGTGAGGAAAATCCCCGCGCCGATGAATAAGCGTACCCGACGAGCCATACTCACCGGTTATTCCTGTTCAAACGGGAGTAGACCGATTCCGTCGACCGGAGCAGTGGGCAGGCTGAATGGACTGCCGGCCCGGGCAAAGCCGCCTCTATAATACGCATAAACCGCGCCCCGTAGCGTGTCTCTAGTTATAGTGGCGGAATATATTATTTTGGTCAATCAGAGACATAACACCTGAATCCAGGGCGAACACAATGGCTGGTTAGGCGGTGATTGTACCGGGAACAGAGTTGTTTAATCCTGCCAGGATAATCCGGAAATCAGTGCTATTTCGCAGTGGTTAAATCCGTTCCTGCGCATGGTTGAAATAGCGAACCCATAACCGCCGGTATTGGTAATGGGAATCCAGACCGGTGATTCAGGACGGGGAAAGTCCGAATTCCTCCGGATTGAGTATCGAGCGGATAATAATATCGGCATCCTCATAGCTCAGAGGACCGCTGCGGATAAAATAGATACGCCGGTCCGGATCGATCACCACGGTATACGGCAGTACGGCGAAATAGTTGCCCAGCGATTTGGCCACCCTGGTGGCTTCCTCCTTGCCGACCAGTGCCGGGTAATTCATCCCGACTTTAGCAATGTAGCCCTTGATTTCATCGGCCGAATGCATGGCGATGCCGACAAACTGTAATCCCTGCTCCCGGTATTTTTCCTGCAGCTTGATGAAGTCCGGGATTTCCGTAAGACAGGGTCCGCACCAGGTGGCCCAGAAATTGAGAAACACGATCTTGCCGTCCCATTCACTCATGTTACGCGCTACGCCGTTCACGTCACGTAATTCGAACTCCGGGCGTACGGCGCCCAGCAACGGCTTTTGCGGTTTGGTATAGGGATTTTCAACCACCCTCGGAGCGGGCGGGGATTCCACTTCCTTTTGCCGATGCAACTCGCCGCCGCTGATACCGGTATTCGCGACCACGAGCATAGCCGCCGCGGCCAACATGATTGATTTTTTCATGAAGTTACTTCTCTGAATATTGACTAATTTATCCAGGACATTACACCTCGTCCCATATCCGGGTGATCGTTTTCTGGTCTTCGCCGGGCAGCTCATCTTGCATCAGTCCTTTCCTTCCCCGGGCAGATGCTGAACATAGTTGAAATACCGGCTCTCGATATCGCGCACGTAGTTAACCGGCTCACTGCCGCGGACGTAACCGAAACGCGACTTGCTGTGGTATTTGCGCTGGCTCAACATAAGCATCGCTTTTTCCGTGTTGTCATACCAGGTATCCGGATCCAGTCCCTGCCTGCGCGCCACGCGCCGGGCATCGAGCATGTGGCCGCGGCCGGCGTTGTAACTGACCAGGCCGAAGCGGATGCGCTCGGACATGGGCAGTTTGGGATCCAGCAGGTTGATCATGCGCCGCAGGTAGCGCACGCCGGCCTTGATGGAATTCTCGGGATCGTAGAGGTTGCCTTCCACACCCACTTCACGCGCCGCCCGGGGCAGCAGTTGCATGAGTCCGCGGGCGCCGGCCCAGCTTTGCTTCTTCGGGTTAAAACGCGACTCCTGATACATCTGCGAGACGATCAGACGCCAGTCCAGGTCATGCCGATCGGCGTATTTTTTAACGAGGTCATCATAGGGTGATATTCGCCCGCCGCGGTCCATGCGCCATTCACCCTCGGCCCGGGCGATGGTTTTCGGGTTTTCGAAATAGCGTTCCTTGCGCATGTTGTAAAACAGGCCGCGATATTCCTTCCTGATGAACTTGTTCAATGCCTGCAGGAGTTTTTTGTTGCCTTTGCGTACGGCCCAGCCGATTTTGTTGTCGTCATCCACGGTCAGCGCCGCCTTGATGGGTCCTCCGTAGGTTTGTTCCACCTGCAGCAGGTCCAGATTGCAAATGGTCAGATCCCATTCGCCGTCCGCCACCTTGCGCAGTATTTCATCCGTTTGCATGTCTTCCGGGGCGAGTTCGATATTGATATCCGGAACCCGTTCCCGCAAATCCTGCACCGTGCGGTAATAGGAACTGCTTTTGCGTACATGAATGGTTCTGCCGGCCAGATCATCGATATTCTCGATGTTGTCTTTATTTCTGGCTACGACGACCTCGTCGTCGTAGAAGTAGGGCCGGGTAAACGCGGCATCTTCAAGACGCCGCGGCGTGATGGTGAGCATGGCGGCGACAATGTCGCCGCGGCCCTCATTGAGCCAGGGGATTAATGATTCATTATCATCCGGGATAACGATGTCGAGGCGCAGATCATGCTGATCGGCGAAGCGCTTGACCAGTTCGTATTCGAACCCATAGGGACTGCCCCGATAAAGATAAAAGGTGGTGGCGCTGTTGCGGGTGATCATGCGCAGCCGTTTGCGTTCCTTGAGACCCGGCAGATCATCGGTATAAAGACTGTCGCGCTGTCCCGTCAGGGCACGCTTGACCAGATACTGATCGACACGCTTTTTCAGTTCCCTGTCATCGGGGCGCATGGCCAGGGCAATGGCCCGGTTTTCCGCCAGCGCGCGCAGCGACTGAAGATTGTCGAAATGCCGCTTGATGGAATTCCAGTAATGAGAGTCGACAAGAGTGGCCGGGCAATCGCCGGAAGCAACCCGATCGACAATCTCCTCGGTGTCGCGATCCTCCGGCTGGATGTCGATTTTCAGATCGACTCCATCCTGCTTCATTCGTGTCAGGGTTTCCTCATAGGAACTGCCCCGGCGTACGCACAGGCTCTTGCCGTTCAGATCCTGCCACGCTTCAGCCACTCCGGCACCTGCGGGCACGATCAATAATTCGTCCACATAATTGTAGGGGATGGAAAACAGGACGCGATCGGCGCGGGTTTCCGTGATGGTCATGCTGGCTGCAATGATGTCGCCGTCGCGCGCCAGTAAATGATCGATCATGTCGGTATAATCCTCGATCACCACCGGCTGATAGGGCCGCTTCAGTTCCCGCGCCAGCCCTTCGGCGATTTCCCGATCGATGCGAACGGGTTCGGCATTGCGCGGCAGGAAGGCCACCGATTCGGAGCGAACAATAACGCGGAAGGCATTTTCCGATATCTGTTCTTTGGATCCGCTTCCCGTTTGCGCAGATTCCGAACCGTTTTTCCCGGAAGACGATTCCGATCCTTCCTGGCCGCAGCCCGTCAGCAGGAACAGCAGCAATAGAGTAACCGTGTACAGTAACGGCGGCCCGCACACCACTCCGGTACTCCGGTTCGGGGCCTTCGGATTGATATTTAAGGTAACCAT
>JBBDSH010000050.1:0-129062 GCA_040905045.1 Gammaproteobacteria bacterium
GGGACTACGACTTGAGTGAAGAGCAAGCCGGGCGCGCGAGAGCCAGCGAGCGCCGGGATAGCGCGAAACGGGAATAACAAATTGTACATGGGAACTTGAACAATAGATTCATTCCAAGGGTTTGATGTACCAAGTGAATCTCGTCCCGCTTCGCGCGCCCTCGTGCAATATGCGGGTTAAATCTTCATTCGCTTCTCTGTCTCAATTGCTCCAGTTCATTGAGCAAATCAATAATGACGGCGATACCGGGCAGGTTGATCTCAAGATCCCGCTGCAGGCGGGTGGCGATCTGTACGCGCTTGAGCATATAGCCGTTGAAGCGCCAGTTCACCGGCCGGTCGCCACGCGGTTCGACGATACCCTCGGTCACCATCTCCACCACCTGATCACTCTCCAGATCACAGTAACGGCAGATCTGATGAAGACTGAGCTCCAGGTTTTCATCGAGAATGCTTACAGTCGTTACCGATACGGGCTCCTTCATCGCCGACACCTCACTTCTGCCGTGGGTTCATGGGCATGGCCTCGGCCATTTTCCGGTACAACTCCCGCTCCGCGTCGTTGCGCGGCTTCGGCACTATCACCTGCAGCACCGCGTAAAGATCACCCGCGGGTTTGCCGGGCACGCCGCGACCGGACAGTTTCAATTTCTGCCCACCTTGGGAACCGGCCGGGATGGTCAGTTTCACATTGCCGCCGGGTGTCTTCACGGTCACCTTCTCGCCCAGTGCCGCTTCCCAGGGCGTTACCGGAACGTCCACATAGATATCGCGACCCTTCAGGGTGTAATCGCGATGGGGCTGGATATGAACTTCGATATAGAGATCGCCGGGTTCGTCCAGCCCCGGCTGACCCTGCCCGGCCAGGCGGATGCGCTGCCCTTCAATGACCCCGGCGGGAATGGTGACGTTCAGGGTTTTGGTTCGTTTTTGCAGACGGCCGTTTTTGTCCGGCTCCACCACATCGAAGGAGATGGTCCGCGTCGTACCCTTGAAGGCTTCCTCCAGGGTCAGTGTCAGGCGCGCATGTTCGTCGCTGCCGCGCTGCCGCGAACGCCGGCCCTGATAACCGCCGCCGAAGCCGCGATCGCCGAAGACGGAATTGATGAACTCCTCGAAACCGGCCACGTCCTCCGGACTGATATCTTCGTACTGGTAATGTGTGCCGCCTCCGGGACCGCCTGCGCCGCCCGCTGCAGCGGCGCCTTGTTCCATGCCCGCCTTCCAGTGTTCGCCGAAGCGATCATAGGCCTGGCGCTTTTCCGGATCGCGCAGTACTTCGTAGGCTTCCTGCAGTTCCTTGAACCGATCCTCGGCGTCCGCCTCCTTGCTGACATCGGGATGGTATTTCCTGGCCAGACGCCGATAGGCCTTGCGGATGCTGTCCGCATCCGCATCGCGGTCGACACCCAGTATTTTGTAATAATCCTTGAACGCCATGGGCAATCCGTCAACTCATTGCACTTGTTAATAATCAGACCGGAAGTATCCCGAATCCTGATCTATGCGGTCTTTTTCGCTGAATTCAAGTCAAAGCCACTTCTAAACAGGACATAAAAAACGCGCCCCGAAAACCGGGACGCGTTTTTCAAAGCCTCAATCTGCGACACCGGTCAGATCAAGGGTACTATCAACAGTGCCACGATGTTGATGATCTTGATCAAGGGATTGATGGCCGGGCCGGCTGTGTCCTTGTAGGGATCGCCCACCGTATCGCCGGTGACCGCCGCCTTGTGGGCTTCCGATCCCTTGCCGCCGTGATTGCCGTCCTCGATGTACTTCTTGGCATTATCCCAGGCGCCGCCGCCCGCGGTCATGGAGATGGCCACGAACAGACCGGTGACAATGGTGCCCAGGAGCAGTCCGCCCAGCGCCTTGGGACCGAGGATGACACCGACAAGGATCGGCGCCAGAACCGGAAGCAGCGACGGGACAACCATTTCCTTGATGGCGGCCTTGGTCAGCAGATCCACGGCGCGGGAATAATCCGGCTTGGCGCTGCCGTCCATAATGCCCGGGATCTCCTTGAACTGGCGCCGCACCTCGCGCACCACGGAACCGGCGGCGCGGCCGACGGCCTCCATGGCCATGGAGGCGAACAGGAACGGGATCAGTCCGCCGATAAACAGGCCGATGATGACATTCGGATCCGAGAGCATGAACTCGATGTGCTGGTTCATGTGTTTTTCCAGCTCATGGGTGTAATCGGCGAACAGCACCAGCGCCGCCAGGCCGGCGGAACCGATGGCGTAACCCTTGGTCACCGCCTTGGTGGTGTTGCCCACGGCATCCAGGGGATCGGTGATGTTACGGATCTTCTCGTCCAGATTGGCCATCTCGGCAATGCCGCCGGCGTTGTCAGTGATGGGGCCGAAGGCGTCCAGGGCGACAATGATGCCGGTCATGGACAGCATGGACGTTGCGGCGATGCCGAGACCGTAGAGTCCGGCCAGTTCATAGGATCCCCAGATACTGGCACAGACGGCCAGCACCGGCAGGGCCGTGGATTTCATGGAAACGCCCAGACCGGCGATGATGTTGGTGGCATGGCCGGTCTCGGAAGCGGCCGCAATGTGTCTCACCGGGCCGTATTCCGTGCCCGTGTAATACTCGGTAATCCAGACCATTGCCGCCGTGAGTACCAGACCGATCAGCGCCGAAAAATAGACATTGATACTGGTAACTTCTGCCCCGCTGATTGTGACGGATTCCCCGAGGATCATCGTTGTAGCCGGATAGAAACCGATAATCGCCAGGACACCGGCCACGATCAGGCCCCGATACAGGGCGCCCATGATGCTGCCACCCTCGCCGGCGCGGACGAAAAAGGTACCGATAACCGAGGCGATGATGGAGACGCCGCCCAGCACCAATGGATAAATCACGGCCTCGTTGCCGCCGCCGGTATCCACCACCAGTATGCCCAGGAGCATGGTGGCGATGACCGTGACCGCGTAGGTTTCGAACAGGTCGGCGGCCATGCCGGCGCAATCACCGACGTTGTCGCCGACGTTGTCGGCGATGACCGCGGGATTACGCGGGTCGTCCTCGGGGATACCGGCCTCGACCTTGCCCACCAGGTCGGCGCCTACGTCGGCGCCCTTTGTGAAGATGCCGCCGCCGAGACGGGCGAAGATGGAGATGAGGGAGCCGCCGAAGCCCAGGCCCACCAACGGACCCAGATTTTCCGGGCTGCCGAGGATGGCGTAATAGCCGGCCACACCCAAAAGGCCCAGGCCGACCACCAGCAGGCCGGTGATGGCGCCGCCGCGAAAGGCCACTTTCAGGGCCGCATTAATGCCGTCATTGGCGGCCTGCGCCGTACGCACATTGGCGCGCACGGAAATATGCATGCCGATATACCCGGCCAGACCGGAAAACACCGCGCCGATGAGAAAGCCGATGGCGGTCTTCCAGTCCAGGGCGAGGCCCAGGGCGATAAACAGTACCGCGCCGACAATGCTGATGGTGGTATATTGCCGGTTAAGGTAGGCCGAGGCGCCCTGCTGGATCGCGCCCGCGATCTCCTGCATGCGCTCGGTGCCCGCGGGCTGTGCCAGTACCCAACGTACCGACCAGGCGCCGTAGATAATCGCGAGACCCCCGCATAATAAAGAAAAGGTTAATGCCGACATGCTTCCCCTCCAGAGATGATGTTATTAATAAACTCCACGACTAAGCCGACTCAAACCGGCAACCGTAATACGGCCGAATTTCGGCTTAACAGACAGTGAAATAGCGACAAAAAATAAGGGGCAGATGCGCCCCCCGGATATCAAGACGCAAAGTTTACTCAGATCTGGTCAGAGTTCAAAGCGCGTCTTGAGTTTTTTTGGCACGGCTGCGTTTTTCAGGCGCACATAATCCGGCATGCCGTCACGGTAGGGCGGGTATTCCTCGCCCTGGATCAGGGGTACCAGATAGCGCCGGCAGGCATCGGTTATGCCGAAGCCGTCATCGCTGATAAACTCCCGCGGCATCATCTTTTCCACATTGGCCACCTCCGAGAGCGGCGCCTTGCCCACTTCCCACTCGTAGGGGTCATCGGACTTGCGCACGATGGCGGGCATGACGGCGTTTTCACCGGCCAGGGCCATATCCACCGCCGCCCTGCCCACGGCGTAGGCCTGTTCCACGTCGGTGGCGGAGGCGACGTGCCGGGCCGCCCGTTGCAGGTAATCGGCCACCGCCCAGTGGTATTTGTACCCCAGACTCTCCTTGACCATATTCGCCACCAGCGGCGCGGCCCCGCCCAACTGGGCATGGCCGAAGGCGTCCGTGGTGCCCTGTTCGGACAGGAAACGGCCGTCCGGCCACTTTGCTCCCTCCGACACCACCACGGAGCAATAACCGTATTCCTCAACCTTTGCTCTGACCAAGGCGAGGAACCGCTCCTGGTCGAATTCCACCTCGGGAAAAAGGATGACAATGGGAATATCGTGGTCCGCGTCCGCCGCCAGTCCGCCGGCGGCGGCAATCCAGCCGGCATGGCGGCCCATGACCTCGATGACGAAGACTTTTGTCGATGTCCTGGCCATGGACTGCACATCGAAGGAGGCCTCGCGGGTGGAGACGGCGATATACTTGGCCACCGATCCGAAACCGGGGCAGGTGTCGGTGATGGGCAGATCGTTATCCACTGTCTTCGGGATATGGATGGCCTGAATGGGATAACCCAGGCTCTCGGACAACTGCGACACCTTGTGGCAGGTGTCGGCGGAATCGCCGCCGCCGTTGTAGAAGAAATAGCCGATATTGTGCGCCCTGAACACCTCGATGAGCCGCTCGTACTGGGCGCGGTTTTCCTCCAGCCCCCTGAGCTTGTAGCGGCAGGAGCCGAAGGCCCCCGAGGGCGTGTGCCGCAGGGCGGCGATGTCGGCGTCGGATTCCTGCCCGGTGTCGATGAGATCCTCCGTCAGGGCACCGATGATGCCGTCACGACCGGCGTAGACCTTGCCGATACGATCGCGGTTTTCCCGCGCCGCCTGGATGACGCCGCAGGCCGAGGCATTGATCACCGCGGTAACGCCGCCTGATTGGGCGTAAAATACATTCTTAACGTCCCCCATATCCGAATCTCCTCTATCCGCCGGTTATGCCTGTAAAGTGGATTGTATAAAAAAGACCCGTGGAATCCTGCAGGGAATCCATGGGCGACCGGTATCTTGTGATAAAATTACCGCCGTGCGTCCGGCTCAGCAATACCCCGTACACTTAAAGGAACCCGGCCGAATCTGAGTAATCAATAGAACTATGAAGGCCCGGATACCATTTGTGAAGAACGCAATCAAACGCATCTCTCTGTTTCTGTTCTTCTCCGTCAGCTGCAGCGCCCAGGTTACCAGCCTGGATCTGCCCGATATCGGCGACTCGACGGGGACCATCCTGAGCCCGGAGTTCGAACGTCGGCTGGGACAGGCGTTTCTCAACCAGATCCGCCGCCAGGTGGATATCATCTCCGATCCGGAAGTGGAAGCCTACATCCGCTCCATCGGTTATCGCCTGGTCTCGCACAGTGACAATAATACCCAGTCTTTTACCTTCTTTGTCATCAATGACCCCATGATCAACGCCTTCGCGGCGCCGGGCGGCATCATCGGCATCAACAGCGGCACCATTATCAATACCGAATCGGAGAGCGAACTGGCCGGCGTCGTCGCCCATGAAATCGCGCACGTGACACAGAAGCACATGGCACGCTCTGTGGAGATGCAGCAGCAGATGAGCATACCGCTCATGGCCGCCATGCTCGGGGCGATCCTGATCGCCACCCAGAACCCGGAGGCCGGGCAGGCCGCCATTGCCGCGGTCCAGGGCGGAGCCCTGCAGGCGCAAATCAACTTCACCCGTAACAATGAAATGGAAGCGGATCGCGTCGGCATGCAGCTGCTGGCCCGTTCCGGCCTCAACCCGCGCGGCATGCCCAGCTTCTTTGAAAAGCTGCACCGCAATTCCCGTTATGCGGGCAACGCGCCGGAATTCCTGCGCACCCATCCCCTGGCCAACAATCGCATCGCTGATACAAGATCACGCGCGGAAAACTATCCCGCCGATCACAGTTACGAAGAAAGCCGCCTGTACGAGTATGTGCGGGCCAAGCTCATCGTCATGAATCACAAGAATGCCGCCGACGCCGTCGAACACTTCGAGGATCAGCTGCGGAGCGACAAGATAAAGGACAATCTGAGTGTTCTCCGCTACGGCGCGGCCCAGGCCCATATGGAAGCGGGAAACTTCGCCCGGGCCCGGCAATACCTGGACGCCCTGCTGGAACGGGAGCCGGAGAACACCTCGTTTTTGCTGGCGCGTGCCGATCTGGAAGCCCGACAGGGTAACTACAACCGCGCGATCGAACTCTATGAAAAGATGGAACGGCTGTATCCCGATTACCGGCCGCTGGTGTTTTCCTACGCCGAAACACTGCTTAACGCCAGGAAGCCGGAAAGGGCGCGTGAATTGCTGAAGAGTTACGGCAAGTTCAATGACCCGGACCTGAGATATTATAACTACCTGGCCCGGGCCGAGGCGGAAGCCGGCAATCCCGTTGAATCGGCCATTGCCAATGCCGAATACTATTACCTCACCGGAGAAACACGCGTGGCCATGGAACAGCTTCGCTATATCCTCCGGCAACCGCCGAAACCGGACTACTATCAGGAAGAACGCATTCGCGCCCGGCTCGCCTTTCTGGAACAGGAACTCCAGATCAGTAAGGATATGAACCTTGTTAAATGACAGTTACAAGTTATAAGTTACAAGTAATAAGTCGATAGCCCGATCAGCCGGTAGCGCGGCGGAATCCGGGAAATACCTCCAAGTAACTGGGTTCCGGCTCCTAACCAAACATCAACCACTCCGTTATAATCACAGGCCGATAATAAAACCCGGAGCGGCACTATTCACATTATTATCTTCATCGGCCTGTTACTCGCCGTCCTGTTCGCCGGTTCGGTGCTGGCCTATCCGGTAAGCTTGTTAACGGGCCTTGATGAAAGTACCACGTTCAATGACATCGCCATCCGGGCCACGCAGGTTATCGGACTGCTGTTCGCCCTTGCCTATCTGTGGTTCGTCTGCCCGCTGTCACGGCAAACCCTGGGCTGGCGGACCCGCGCCGGCAACGGTCCCCTGACACTGGCGCTGGGATTCATCGCCGGAATCCTCATTGTCTCGGCCCTGGCCGCGTCCCTGTACCTGCTGGATATTCATGCCGTCATTCCCGGCCGGGATTACAGCGCCGCGGCTATCGCGCTCTTGATCCTCAAGGCGCTCATCACCGGTTTCGCCGTTGCCGTATTCGAGGAAACATTATTCCGCGGCGCGCTGCTGGGCGGCCTCCTGCAGCGCACCCGCCACGTCGCGGCGGCGGTCGTCACTGTCAGTGCCGCCTACGCCGCGGTGCACTTCCTCGATTATCCGCCGTTGGCCGCCGGGGAACCCGCGGGCTGGCTGACCGGCCCCGCCAGATTTGCGGACGTCATTGCCGGCATGTTCAAGCCGGAGACCCTGGATGCCTTCCTGGCACTGTTTACACTGGGTGTTCTTCTGGGGATGATGCGTGTACGCAACGGCAATATAATCCTGTGCATCGGATTACACGCTGGCGTAGTGGCAATGATCAAAATCAGCCGCTATTTCCTCGCTTACCGGGAAGGATCGGATTTTGATTTTCTGGTGAGTATGCACGATCACAGAATCGGGTATCTCGCATTCCTGTGGCTGGGTATCGCAACTCTGGTTTACTATATTTCCGGAACAATGAAACAATCAACGAACGGGACTCATTCACCGACATGAACCACTCCAGGGTATACTTTTTTCTGTTGTTGATAACCTGGCTGGTTGCCGGCTGTAATCAAACCGGTGACAACAGTTACTTCCCGCTTTCGGACGGCCTGTCCTGGGAATACCGCATTGACTTCCGAATCAAGGAAGAACCGAAAACCCAGAAACTGATTTTTTCAACCCGGCCTCCCATTGATCTGGACGGACAACGTTATCATTCCAGGGTCAGTCTCAGCGGCCCCCGTTATTTCTATCAGGAAACCGACGATGGCATCGTCCACGTGGATCCGGTCAGCGGCGATCGTTCCACAGTGCTTGCCTATCCGATTAAAGAACGGCAAAGCTGGCAAAAAACCTCCCGCATCCGCATCCTGGAAGTCTCCGGCGCGTTCACGCCGACGTTCAAAGCCAGGATCGCGCAACCTATCACCATGGATTATGTCATCGAGGCCACCGGCGAGACCGTCAATGTAACGGCGGGCGAATTCGAAAACTGTATACGGGTCCACGGCAAGGGCCGACTGTTCGCCGGCCGGACATTACAGGATTACATGGGAATCGACAGTATCTATATTGAACAGACGGAATGGTATGCGCCCGGGACCGGTCTTGTAAAAAAGGTACGTACCGAGTATACCGAGCCCAATGAATTCAAAAACACCTACAGCCGGGAACTGCTGGCCTTTGTCCGGAATTGAATCGATGTTTCGAGTGATTGATCAATAAATATGTCGCAAGAAATAGTCACACTGCTGAAACTGCTGCTGATCGTCGCCGTCGGTATCGGCCTTTATATGCTCTCCCGCCGCGGCCTGCAATCTCTGAACAAGCGCGAGTTGCTCTCGCTCATGGCGACCACGATCTATACGAGCCTCGTCAAATGGCTGCTGATCATCGTCGTGGTGTTGACGGGGCTGAACACCCTGGGCATTTCAGTCATCTCCATCTGGGCCAGCCTGTCCGCAGTCCTCATGCTGGTCGCCATCGGCTTCGTGGCGGTGTGGAGTATCCTCAGCAATGTCTCCGCCGCCCTGCTGCTGGTGATCTCCGCGCCGTTCCGCATCGGTGACGAGATCGAAATCCTGGAGCCAACGACACAGGACCCGGAAAAACCCGGCCTGCGTGGACGCATCAAGGACATCTCCTTCTTCTACACCACCATGGAACAAGCCGGTGAAGATGAACAGCCCCGGCTGGTACGTGTGCCCAACAACCTGTTTTTCCAGAAAGCCGTACGTTGCTGGCAGGGAGAAAACACCAAGGGATTGAAACAGGCGCTGTTTAGTTCCGCGAGTGAAAAGGATAAAGTTGAATCCGCGCTTTGATTTCAGATGCTAATTTTTCATTAACCCATGAGGTTGCCGCGTGAGGTTCGGCGCCTGGAGAGAGTGAAAGGATTTCGGTATCTATGACAGGGTATACTGGGTCTATGCAATAGCCTGCCACAACATTCCGATCATTCCCAGCATACCAATCGAGAATACCAGATTGAAACCGACCATCCATTTCAACAGCAACAAATCGGTTTTTACGGTTTCTATATCATCCTTGTAATCTGCAACCGTACTGGCAGCGGCCTGGCCTTGGCGTCACTGCTGCCGGACTCTTTGAGGGCGTCGTAATGTTCTGAGCCGGGGTGCCGCGGCGACGATCAGGTCACGCGTGGATAGACGCCCTCCACCCCCTCGGGGGACAGCACCATCTGCCAGAGCTGCAGCTGGCGGGCGCGAAAGCTCGCCGCGTTCGTGAGCAGGAAGTAGCGCCACATTCGGTAGAAGCGGTCGCCGTACTGCTCGTGCAGGACCGGCCAGCCGGCCTCGAAGTTGGCGTGCCAGGCCATGAGCGTCCGGTCGTAGTCGGCGCCGAAGTTGTGCAGGTCCTCGAGCACGAACACCCCCTCGATCGCCTCGCCGATACTGGCGACGGACGGGACCTGGGCGTTGGGGAAGATGTACTTGTTCGTCCACGGCTCACCGTAGGGCCGCGTCTTGCGCCGGCCGATGGTGTGCAGGAGGAACAGGCCGTCCGGCTTCAGGCAGCGCCGCGCCACCTCCATGTAGGTTCGGTAGTTCTTGTAGCCGACGTGCTCGAACATTCCGACGGAGACGACGTGATCGAATTCCCCGTCGAGCTCGCGATAGTCCTTCACGATCGCCTTCACGGGCAGGTGGCCATAGCGCGCCTCGACGAGCTCGCCCTGCTCCTTCGAAACCGTGACTCCGAACACTTCCGCGCCGTACTTCTCGGCCGCGTAACCGGCGAAGCTGCCCCAGCCGCAACCGATATCGAGCACGCGTTGCCCCGGCTGCAGATTGATCTTCCGGCAGATGAGATCCAGCTTCGCTTCCTGCGCCGCGTCCAGATCGTCGGCGCCGTGCCAGTAGCCGCAGGTGTAGGTCATGCGGCGGTCGAGCATCATCTCGAACAGATCGTTGCCCAGGTCGTAGTGCTGCTCGCCGACCTGGAAGGCACGTGGCAGGGACTGAAGATTGAACAGGCGCGCGGCGAGCACCGGCACGACGAGGGAGATGGGCCTGATGTGCCGCCGGATGTCCGCGCGCATCACCTTCGTGAGCATCACGTCGAGAGCCTCGCAGTCCCACCAGCCGTCCATGTAGGCCTCGCCGAGCCCCAGCGTGGCGCGAGCGAAGACGCGGTCGAACACGCGCTCGTTGTGCACCTGCATGTCCCAGGGACGGTCCCCGTCGATGCGGATGTCGGCGTGCGCGAGCAGCTCTGCGAAACGTTTACGGGTGGTGGTCATCGGCGATCTCCCCGGACAGGATGTCTACGATTCAGCTACGCAATGAATCGGAAAGAAGTGTTAACGCTTCGTAAGTTGTTGGAAAGAATGGTGGGCCGTGCAGGGATCGAACCTGCGACCACCTGATTAAAAGTCAGATGCTCTACCGACTGAGCTAACGGCCCTATAGCAAGTTGAAAGTGTAAAGTTGAAAGTAAAAAGTGACGGCATGAACCTGATCACGTGCCCGCGGGCGGCACGGCGCCTCCTGCCGTTCCTTTCCACTTTTCACTTTCTACTTTTCACTGACTCTCGGAGAGGGGGCGATAATACCCGAGTTTGCCCGGCGGATAAACCGGGCCGGAACCGAATCAAGGCTATTTGTCCTGTTTCACTTGATTTTCCCGGCCCCTGCCCCTATTTTCACCGGGTCTTTAACTTTCGAGGAAACAACGGTGCCGATATATGAGTATCAGTGCGACTCCTGCGGTCATCATCTGGAGACCCTGCAGAAGATCAGCGACCCCCTTCTGAAGACCTGTCCCGAGTGCGGGCAGGACAGTCTGCGCAAGCGGGTTTCCGCCGCGGCTTTCCGGCTCAAGGGCGGCGGCTGGTACGAGACCGATTTCAAGGACAAGAAAGCACGCAAGAACGTTGCCGGTGGCGAGGACACCTCCGCACCGGCCGATAAGGACACTAAGTCGGCGAAAAAGGAGGAAACAGCCAAATCCGACAGCAAAAGCACCGATTCCGGCTCCGCAAATAAATCCACCGGCACCGGCAAAACCGCCGCCGGATAATCTTCGGGTGTACCGCGCTCTGGGCAAGCACCTGTAAATCCGGCATGCTGTCCGGATGATGACAACCCTGCGCAAATACCTCATCGCCGGCCTGCTGGTGTGGCTGCCTCTGGCGGCGACCGTCTTTATTATCCGCATGGTCATCGGCCTTCTGGACAGGACCATGCTGCTGCTGCCGCCGGAATACCGGCCGGAAGCCCTGATCGGATTTTCCATTCCCGGCATGGGCCTGGTCCTGTCGATAATCATCCTTATCGTCACCGGGATGCTCGCGGCCAATCTCATCGGCCGTCGCCTGGTGGAAAGCTGGGAAAGCATTCTCGGACGCATTCCACTTGTCCGCAGTATCTATAACGCTTTCAAGCAGATCTCCTCGACGCTGCTGGATTCCACCGGCAAATCCTTCCGAAAGGTGGTTCTGGTGGAGTATCCGAAAGAGGGGATCTGGAGCCTGGGTTTTCTGACCAATGAACATGTCGAGGTGGATACGGCGGCCTTAACGGGCAATATGACCGCCGTATTCATCCCGACGACGCCCAATCCCACTTCCGGCTTTCTGGTGATCATGGCAAAAGACACCATCCAGGAGCTGGATATGTCCGTCGAAGAGGGATTCAAATTCATCATTTCGGTCGGGGTGATTATCCCGGACGAACACATAAAAGCCCTGCAAAACTCCGGGAAAGTTGCGCAATCCACGGCCGGCTCGTAAGATGCCCGCTTTTTACGAAACGGAATCAGGCAAACCATGCGCAGCCATTATTGCGGACAACTGAATACATCCCTCATTGACGATGAAGTCGAGCTCTGCGGCTGGGTGCACCGGCGGCGGGATCACGGCGGCGTTATTTTTATCGACCTGCGCGACCGGGAAGGCCTGGCGCAGATTGTTTTCGATCCGGATCGCCCGGATCCCTTTGCCGTCGCCGACAGCGTCCGCAATGAATTCGTCATCCGTATCCGCGGGCGCGTCCGCCACCGGCCCGAAGGCACCGTCAATGCGGACCTGCCCACCGGCGAGGTCGAGGTCCTGGGTTACGAAATCGAGATCCTCAACCGCGCCAAGACGCCGCCTTTCCAGCTTGACGACGAGCACGTCCATGACGATAACCGCCTGCGCTATCGTTACGTGGATCTGCGCCGGCCCGCCATGCAGTCCAATATCCGGCTGCGCAGCCGCGTGGCCCGCTTCTTCCGCGATTTTCTTGATGAACGCGGCTTTCTCGAGATTGAAACACCCATGCTGACCCGGGCCACGCCGGAAGGCGCCCGCGATTACCTGGTGCCGAGCCGTACCCACAGCGGTCAATTCTTCGCCCTGCCGCAGTCGCCGCAACTGTTCAAGCAGCTGTTGATGATGTCCGGCATGGACCGTTATTACCAGATCGTCCGCTGCTTCCGCGACGAAGACCTGCGCGCCGATCGACAGCCGGAATTCACCCAGCTGGATATCGAGACTTCTTTCATGGATGAGGCGGAAATCACCGGCATCATGGAGGAAATGATGCGGCAATTGTTCCGGGAAGTTCTGGACGTTCAACTGCCGGACCCTTTCCCGCGCATGAGCTATGCCGAGGCCATGCAGCGCTACGGATCGGACCGCCCGGATCTGCGCAACCCACTGGAGCTGGTGGATGTCAGCGATCTCATGACAGAAGTGGAATTCAAGGTTTTCTCCGGCCCCGCCAATATGCCCGACGGCCGGGTCGCGGCCCTGTGCCTGCCGGGCGGCGGCAAACTGACACGCAAGGAAATCGACGACTATACCGACTTCGTCGGCCGCTATGGCGCCAGGGGACTGGCCTATATCAAGATCAATGACATCGGCAAGGGACGGGACGGCCTGCAGTCGCCGATCCTGAAATTCCTGCCGGACGAGGCCGTCAACAGTATCCTGGAACGCACCGGCGCCGAAAACGGCGATCTGATCTTCTTCGGTGCTGACAAGGCACGGATCGTCAATGACGCCATCGGCGCCTTGCGCAACCGTCTGGCCGCGGATCTGGAACTTTATACCGGCGACTGGATGCCGGTCTGGATCGAGGACTTCCCGCTGTTTGAATATAACGACGACGAAAAACGCTGGGATCCGCTGCATCATCCTTTCACCGCCCCCCGCGCCGCTGATCCGGCCGAGGTCCGGAAAGAGCCCGGCGGCGCCCTGTCCCGCGCCTATGACCTGGTCCTTAACGGCCTGGAACTGGGCGGCGGCTCCATCCGTATCCACGATCCCGATATGCAGCTGGCCATGCTGGACCTGCTGGGCATCGATCATAATCATGCCCGGGAACGGTTTGGCTTTCTCATCGACGCCCTGGAATACGGTTGTCCGCCCCACGGCGGCATCGCCTTCGGACTGGATCGCATTGTCATGCTCATGGCCGGCGTCCATTCCATCCGCGATGTCATCGCCTTCCCCAAGACCCAGACCGCCGCCTGCCTGCTGACGGACGCCCCCTCCGACGCGAGCGAGCAGCAGTTGAAGGAACTGGGGATCCGCCTGGCCAAGGGAGTGAGGAGTAAGGAGTGAGGCGTGAGGAGTAGATTCTGAGGCTCCCGGATTTTAGGCGGCAAACCCCTCACGCTGTTCCTCCTCACCCCTTACTGCCAAAGCGCTTGATTTAGTGTCACTAAGACACTATACTTAGTGTAGTTAAGACACTATGCGTGCGGCCATGTACACCTACGAACACCCCCATCCCGCCGTCACCACGGACGTGGTCATCTTCACCATCCACGAGGACGACCTGCGGGTCCTCCTGATACGGCGCGCCAACGACCCCTTCAAGGACTGCTGGAGCCTGCCGGGCGGTTTCCTGGAGATTGACGAGGATCTGGAAACCTGCGCCCTGCGTGAACTGCGGGAGGAAACCGGGATCACCGGCGTGTACCTGGAGCAGCTGTATACCTTCGGCAAGCCCGATCGCGACCCCCGCGAGAGGGTGATCTCCGTCGCCTATTACGCCCTGGCACCCATGGATCGCCTGCAGGTCCGGGCCGCCAGTGACGCCGCCGCGGCGGACTGGTTTTCCGTTCACGATCTGCCGCAGCCGGCCTTCGATCACCGCCAGATCATCAAACTGGCCCACCGGCGCCTGGCCTCGAAACTGCATTATTCCACTATCGCCATGCAGTTCATGCCGGAACAGTTCACCCTCGGCGAACTGCAGAATGTCTATGAAATCATACTCGGTGAGGCGCTGGACAAGCGCAATTTCCGTAAGCGAGTGCTCGCTTACGATTGCCTGCTGGACACCGGCGAGATGCGTCGCGACGGCAAACACCGCCCGGCACGACTGTACACCTTGAAATTCCCCGGCAAGGTGCAGATTATCAAGTAATGGGGAAGGAGGAATTGTTATGAGTACGCTCAATCCGACAATCGAAACGCGGGATTATCGCCTGCCGCCTGACCAGGTGCCGGAAACGGTGGTCGAGACCCTGCCCGAGGAAGAACGGCAGGAACTCAAGGAACGCATCAAACGCCTGCTCAAGGAGCAGAATGCGGTCATTATCGCCCACTATTACGTCGACGCCGACCTGCAATTGCTGGCCGACGAAACCGGCGGCCACGTTTCCGATTCCCTGGATATGGCACGTTACGGCCACGACGCCCCGCAACAGACCCTGGTGGTCTGCGGCGTGCGCTTCATGGGCGAGACCGCCAAGATCCTGAACCCGGAAAAGAAGGTCATCATGCCGGACCTGGAGGCGGAATGTTCCCTGGATCTGGGCTGCCCGCCGGACGAGTTCGCGGCTTTCTGTGACGCCCATCCGGATCGCACGGTGGTGGTGTACGCCAATACCAGCGCCGCCGTGAAAGCGCGCGCCGACTGGATGGTCACCTCCGGCAGCGCCGTCGACGTGGTCAACCATCTGAAGGAAAAAGGCGAGAAGATCATCTGGGCACCGGACAAGTACCTGGGCGAATACGTGCAGGAACAGACCGGCGCCGACATGCTCATCTGGCAGGGTGCCTGTGTCGTACACGAAGAATTCAAGGGCATCGAGCTGGAACTGCTGCGCCGCGATCATCCGGACGCCAAGGTACTGGTGCATCCGGAATCACCCGAGTCGGTGATCAAGCAGGCCGATGTGGTCGCTTCCACCACAGGCATCATAAAGGCGGTCAAGGAGATGGATGCAAAGGAATTCATTGTCGCCACCGACAAGGGTATCTTCCACAAGATGCAGGAGGCGGCGCCGGACAAGGTCTTTATCGAGGCGCCCACCGCCGGCAAAAGCGCTACCTGCAAGAGCTGCGCCCATTGTCCCTGGATGGCCATGAACAGCCTGCGCAAACTCGCGGACGTGCTGGAGTCGGGCGGCAACGAGATCCATGTGGATCCGGAGATCGGCGAAAAGGCACGAGCGTGCATCAAGCGGTTGCTGGATTTCACCGAGGATCAGAAGAAACTGGCCGGAGATGCATAACAGCAGTCACAAGTTATAAGTAACAAGTCACAAGGAAACAATGGCAGTGGCTACTGAAACCGTAATGCTGGTGCATGGTTTATGGATGAACGGCATGGACATGCTGTTACTGCGGTGGCGGCTGCGACAGGCCGGTTACCGGGTTCGGCGGTTTTCCTACCGCAGTCTCGCCAACACGCCGCGCGAGAATGCCCGGGCACTGCAGGCGCAAATCGCGTCTCTTGACGATCCCGTCATGCATTTTGTCTGCCACAGCCTGGGTGGCCTGGTCATCCGGCATCTGTTTGACGAATTCCCGCACCAGCGGCCGGGTCGAATCGTCACACTCGGTACGCCGCACCGGCCCAGTCACGCCGCACAGCAGCTCTATCGTTTCACGCCGGGCCGCGTTCTGCTCGGCAACAGTATCAGCGACGGACTTCTGGGAAGTGTCCCGGACTGGAGCGGCAGTCATGATCTGGGCAGTATCGCCGGCGATCTGCAACTGGGCATGGGCCTTTTTATTCCGGGCATCCCGAAACCCAACGACGGCGCCGTTGCCGTCGCCGAGACGAAGCTGGAAGGCATGCGCGATCATGCCGTCATACATGCCTCGCACTTCGGTCTGCTGTTGTCCCGGGAAGCGGAGAACCACATTGAAAGCTTCCTGGTAACGGGTTCCTTCCGCAAGGATTGAACGAAGATCGATCTCGCAGAGACCGCAGGGATCGCGGAGTAATACGTACAAGTCTTTATCTCTGCGCACCCTGCGGGCTAAATAAGTGTTCCGAATTCGTGTTCAATCCAGGGACATAACGCGGACACGCGGTAAATACCTCCTTGTAGCTCGAATGCGGCCTCCCTGCCGCATACGGTCCGCTTATATGTCCCTGGATTGAACACGAATTCGAAACGACTGTATAGAGCAACATCCTTGTGACTTATAACTTGTGACTTGTAACTATCTCCGTAAGTAACGGCGCAGATACTTCTTCCGGAATTCCTCCTCGCTCCACGGTTTGTCGCTGAGCAGATAGTGCAGGGACTCGACGAGAAGGTAGCCGAAGGCGTCCAGTTCCGTACCGTCCTCGAGTACCGGACGGACCGTTACGCGGCGGTAGTATTCCCCCTCAAACGCATCGATGCGCGCCAGGGCGGCATCATCGATATGGTAATAGACCTTGCCGCCGGTCCACGAATCGCCCGTATGGATCATGCCGGGATAAACGTGTCCGCGAATGAGGAAACTGCGGTAGCCCATCAGCGCGGCATCGTCCGAAGCGAATCCTTTACCGGCTACCTTTTCCATTACCTCCGGCAGACATAACGTGCCATACGTAAACAAGCGCATCACCGGACTCTTAATCGAATATCAGCGATTCCCGTCCGCCGCGCCGCCGCAGCCAGTTCACGGCTCGAAGTATCGGCCGGCGCAGTACCAGCCAGCGTTCAAGGCGATACTTGCCGGGAAAATTCAACAATACCAGGCCGATTAAAATGGTCAGCAACCCCTGTCCCGGCAGCACCAGCATGGCGATGCCCATAACGACAAGGATAGCGCCGAACAGATTCTTGGCGATCAAGAGTATCCAGCGAATGGCGGGATGTTGATCGCTCCACGGAGCGGGTTGACGTTTCTCCGGGGCAAAATAATCGGTCGGAATGCGCACGATCAGCCAGGGGACGACGATCAACGTCCCGATGAATGTAATCAGCGAAATGACGCCCAGAAGCAATAAGGTCGATTCGCTGACATGCAGCAGTTCTGGAAGTGGAATATCCGGCACGGTGGATCCTGATTAAGATTCGGAACAACATTATGTTTGTATATTATAAACGATTATAATCGGCAGGACCCATAGCGTGAGGAGTAAGGAGCAAGGGGCGAGGCGTAAAAAACTTATCGTAATCTACACCTCACTCCTTACCCCTCACGCCTCACCTTAAACCCTCTGTGGCTAAATAAGATCAACGCGAGAAGGTTCGCACCAGATCCGGGCTGCGCAGGGCCCTGATGGGATGACGCAGGTTGGCATCCACAAGCCGATTGCAGATAACGTTACAACCTGAATTATCGGAACACTGTCGAACCTTTTCCATATCCATTTTCTTCAGAATCCCCGGCAGGTCCGTCTGGAGAAGGTTGCCGGCATGTTCCATGGCCAGACACGCCGCCACGTTGCCCGATGCATCGATGGAAACACTGTAGCGACCGGCATCGCAACGGCCCAGGCTTTTTCCTTTCAGCCAGTTAATGTTATCGCGGACATAACCACTCAGGAATCCCTTCGGGATCAGACCGGAGTGCAGGATCTCGCCGAACAGGGACGCAACCGCTTCCTTGTCATACTGTAATCCCGGATCCACCCGTCCGTAGCGGCCGACATTCCAGTGATAGGGCGTGAGCACCGGGGTAAATCCGTGATCCCGGGCAAAGTTGACCACCTCCCTGACGTCAGAGCGGTTTTCCTCGCTGACGATACAGGTAATGTATTTCGGGTGAGGATAATCGCGCAGGCGGTTGATTCCGGCAAGAACGATATTCAGCTGATCCGCGCCGCGAATACGCCGGTACCGTTCCCGGTTCAGTGTATCCAGACTGATGGAAATACTGACAGGCATGGTTTGCAGGGTCTGAACAAAGGAATGCATGATACGCGTGCCGTTGGTAACCAGGGTCTGGATAAAGCCGATGTCGTGCAGATCACGCATGATCTGCAGAAGATCCTTTCTCAGCGTCGGTTCGCCGCCCTGCATGAACACAAATCGCACCCCTTCTGCATACAGCGATGTGAAGACCCGGTTTATTTCCCGGCGCGACATTTCATAACGGCCCTGATTAAGAGGGAGATCACAATAACCGCAACTGGAGTTGCAACGCAGATTGACCTCGAAAACGGCCAGGAGCGGTTTTTGCTTGAGAATGTTCAGGAAGGGCCGGGCCTTGCCGTTCATCGGCGCCATGACGGATACACTCCCTGTAAAAAGCGCGTTCGAATAGCGGCCTGCCGGAACGGGATCCCGGTTCGGAATACTGCCGTTTCGCGAACCGGTTGACCTGTACCATACAACCCGTACCGGACCGGTCCGTCATTTTGCTCTGTCGGCATAACGTGCAACCCTGCCAATTCCTGTTTCGGGGCTGCGCGGACGGCATCAACCCCTTAATCCCGACTTGTAAAGCGCGCAGCCCTTATCGAGTTTCATCCATATCAAATATCATCCCGGTGCCCTGCACTTATTCTTGTTATGGCGGTACAGATGCACAATGATTCACCTGCATACAGGATTTTTCAACCTTTTTTATTAAACAGATTATAAGTATCCCGATATTCCTCTGTGGGACCGTCGGCCGCATAGCCTGTCCCGGACCTGATCCGGGAGAGGCGGCCGTCGAGCGTACAGAGCCTGTCCCGGACCCCGGCTCGTTGGCCGGGGCAGGCTTGATCCTAATCCGGGGGGATGTATTTACAGCGTGTCCCACAGAGGAATATCGGGGTACTTCTAGAACCTATCTCATTAATAAGCTACGTTGCTGATGTATCACTTCTTCGTTTACTTTGTCGCTTTGGATCGGGGTGCTAAAATCCGCTTTTTTCAAATCACTATCGAAGGACGGGTATGGCCGGACACAGTAAATGGGCGAACATCAAGCACCGCAAAAGCCGCCAGGACGCCCGGCGCGGCAAGCTTTTCACCAAACTGATCCGGGAAATCACGGTCGCCGCCAGGCTCGGCGGCCCGGATGTCAACGATAATCCACGACTGCGGGCCGCGGTGGATAATGCCTTCGCCAACAACATGCCCAAGGACACGGTGGAACGGGCCATCAGCCGGGGCGCCGGGGCGGACGACAGCGAAAACGTCGAGGAGATCCGCTACGAGGGCTACGGTCCCGGCGGCGTCGCCGTCATGGTCGACTGCATGACCGATAACCGCAACCGCACCGTGGGCGAGGTCCGGCATGCCTTCAGCAAATGCGGCGGCAATCTGGGCACGGACGGTTCGGTCGCCTATTTGTTCAACCGGGTCGGCCAGATTTCCTTCCCCAACGGCGCCGATGAGGAGGCCTTGATGGAAGCGGCCCTGGAGGCGGGCGCAGAGGATATCGCTACCAATGAAGACGGCTCCATCGATGTCCTGACCTCGCCGGAGGAATGCATGACAGTGAAGCAGATCCTGCTCGATAATGGACTGGAACCGGAATCCGCGGAAATCACCGAACGCGCCGTAACCAATATCAGCGTGGACAGGGACGGCGCCGAGACCATGATCCGGCTGCTGGACATGCTGGAGGATCTGGACGACGTGCAAAAAGTCTACTCGAATGCCGACATCCCCGACGATATACTGGCCGAACTAAACTGACTAATAGCCAGCGTGCCGTGATAACCAGAACCGCACCAGCAACTGTCCCGAATACCTACCGTACGAGCCACGAGCCACGAGCCACGAGCCACGCATGATCCGCATCCTCGGCATCGATCCGGGTTCCTTGCAGACCGGCTACGGCATCATCGACATGGACGGCAACCGGACCGTGCACGTGGATCACGGCATCATCCGCGTCCGGGGAGACGACCTGGGAGCGCGCCTGCAGCTTATCTTCGAACAATTGCATGACATCATCGCCCAACACCGGCCGGTCGAGGCTGCCGTCGAACAGATTTTCATGCAGCGCAACGCCGACTCCGCCCTGAAACTGGGACAGGCACGGGGCGCGGCGATTACCGCCTGCGCGCAACAACATCTGCAGATATTCGAATACACGCCCAACCAGATCAAACAGGCCACCGTGGGCAAGGGCCATGCCGCCAAACAGCAGGTCCAGCACATGGTGCGCATTCTGCTCTGTCTGGGCGAGACGCCCCAGGCGGACGCGGCCGACGCCCTGGCCGTGGCCGTCTGTCACGGCCATTCCCGCGAGGGCCTCATGCGCATGGCCGGCGTCAGCGGCATACGCGGAGGGCGGCTGCGATGATCGGGCAATTACGCGGCACGCTGCTGGAGAAACAGCCGCCGCTGCTGCTCATTGAAACGGGCGGCGTCGGCTATGAAGTGGAAGTGCCCATGACCACCGTCTATAAACTGCCGGAGGTGGGCAGCGAACTGCGCCTGTTTACACACCTGGTGGTACGCGAGGACGCCCATCTGCTGTTCGGCTTCGCCACGGAGGAGGAACGCCGCCTGTTCCGCACATTAATAAAGGTCAACGGCGTCGGCGCCAAACTGGCATTGACCATCCTCTCCGGTATCGAGGCGGATGAATTCGCCCTTTGCGTCCGCGACGGTGATTCCGCCCGGCTGACCCGTCTGCCGGGCGTGGGCAAGAAAACCGCGGACCGCCTCATTGTGGAAATGCGTGATCGTCTCAAGGACTGGGAAATTATCCGGAACGCCGCCGGCGGGGGCGAGGGAAGGACGGAGGCCAACGACGCTATTACCGAGGCCGTCAGCGCGCTCATCGCCCTGGGTTACAAACCCCAGGAAGCCAGCCGCTACGTGCACGCGGTGGCCGCGGAGGGTATGACTCCGGAAGCGATCATCCGCGACGCCCTCAAGGCCTCGGTACGGGGATCCTGAAGCCGGGGGAAAAGCCATTTTTCCGCCATAGGACGGCCATGTTTCTGTAGCAGACTGTAATGGTTCGCGGCCCGGGACGGGAGATTTCCCGCGTGCTCCGCGATCTCTGCGAGATCAAATTATTAGTCCTGTCGAAGATCCACTTTTCCTTCGGGACAGGGGTCAAAATCTTAAAGAGATCACCATGGCCATTGGCATCCTGAGACGATACAAGGGACAATAAACACCATGCCTGAACAAAACCCGGTCATCTCGCCCAACAGCACCGACGAGGACGCCGTCGCGGAAAATTCCCTGCGCCCGCGTACCCTGGCCGACTATCAGGGACAACCGGCGGTGCACGAGCAGATGGAGATCTTCATCAATGCCGCGCGGGGACGGGACGAGTCCCTGGATCACGTCCTTATCTTCGGGCCGCCGGGTCTGGGCAAGACCACCCTGGCCCACATCATCGCCAATGAAATGCAGGTCAATCTCAGACAAACCTCGGGCCCGGTACTGGAACGCCCCGGCGATCTGGCGGCGCTGCTCACCAACCTGGAACCCAGGGACGTGCTGTTTATCGACGAGATCCACCGCCTCAGTCCGGTGGTGGAAGAGATCCTGTATCCGGCCATGGAGGATTACCAGATCGACATCATGATCGGGGAAGGGCCGGCGGCCCGCGCCATCAAGCTGGATGTCCCGCACTTCACCCTGGTGGGCGCCACCACCCGCGCCGGTCTTCTCACTTCGCCCCTGCGGGATCGCTTCGGCATCGTGCAGCGGCTGGAGTTCTATAACGGCGAGGAACTGGCCCGTATCGTCAGACGATCGGCACGTATTCTGGACGTGGAAATCGAGGACAACGGCGCCGGCGAGATCGCATCCCGTTCCCGCGGCACGCCGCGCATCGCCAACCGCCTGCTGCGACGGGTGCGCGACTTCGCCCAGGTCCGGGCCGACGGTGTCATCGATGAGGCCATCGCCCACCAGGCGCTGGACATGCTCAACGTGGACGAACACGGCTTTGATGTCATGGATCGCAAGCTGTTGCTGGCCATTATCCAGAAATTCGACGGCGGGCCCGTCGGCCTGGACAGTCTCGCCGCCGCCATCGGCGAGGAGCGCGACACCATTGAAGACGTTATCGAACCGTATCTTATCCAGCAGGGCTTCATGATGCGCACATCGCGCGGCCGCGTCGTTACCAAAAACGCCTGGCTGCATTTCGGCCTGGATGCCCCCAAATCTCCGGCTGTCGAGGCGGATCTGTTTGACAACGACGACTGAGTCTCATTTCGTGCGCCCGGAATCCGCCCCTGATGAATTTCACTGGCCGGTGCGTGTCTACTACGAGGACACGGATGCAGGCGGCGTGGTTTATCACAGTAATTACCTGAAGTTCATGGAGCGTGCCCGCACCGAATGGCTGCGTGCCATCGGCTTCTCCCAGCAATACCTGCGGGAGAAAGAAGGGATAATCTTCGTGGTCGCCGACATGAACATACGCTTTCGCAAGCCGGCCGTCTTCGACGAGGAATTAACCGTAACAAGCACAATAAAGGATATGAACGCCGCCAGCCTGAATTTCAACCAGACGATAACCAACAGCCGGGCCGAAACCATCTGCAACGCGAACGTAACCGTGGCCTGTCTCGAAGCAGCCACATTCAGGCCATGCCGTATTCCCGACAACATCAAGGAAACTTTTCACCATGTCGCATGATCTCTCCTATGTCAGCCTGATCCTGAACGCCAGCCTGCTGGTACAGCTCGTCATGCTGGTTCTGCTGCTGGCGTCCCTGGTTTCCTGGGCCATGATCTTCAGCAGACGCATCGCCCTGGAACAGGCGCGCCGGGACGCGGATCAATTCGAGGAGCGCTTCTGGGCCATGGAGGATCTGACGCCGCTGTACAACCGCATCACCAACAAGCGCTACCAGGCCAAGGGCATGGAGAAGATGTTCGAATCGGGCTTCAAGGAGTTCGCCCGCCTGAAGAAGCAGGAGCACATCGATCCGGACGCGGTCATGGAAGGCGCGCAGCGCGCCATGCGCGTGACCATGAACAAGGAAATGGAGAACCTGGAAACCAATCTCTCGTTCCTGGCCACGGTCGGTTCCACCAGTCCCTACGTCGGACTGTTCGGCACGGTCTGGGGCATCATGAACAGCTTCCGCGCCCTGGGCAATGTCCAGCAGGCGACCATCTCCATGGTGGCACCGGGTATCGCCGAAGCCCTGATCGCCACCGCCATGGGCCTGTTCGCCGCCATCCCGGCGGTGATCGCCTACAATCGCTTCTCCAATGACGTGGAGCGGCTGCTGAACCGCTACGATATTTTCATGGAGGAATTCTCCGCCATCCTCCATCGCCACGCCCACGCTGCCCTGGTGGAGGAGGAGAGCTGACCATGCGCCAGCGAGTCCGCAAGCGTCCCATGTCCGAAATCAACGTCGTCCCCTACATCGACGTCATGCTGGTATTGCTGGTGATCTTCATGATCACCGCGCCGCTTCTGACCCAGGGCGTCAAGGTGGAACTGCCGCGGGTGGCCTCGGAACCCATGTCGCCCAGCGACAATGAGCCGGTTATTGTCAGCGTTGACAGTACCGGAAGATATTACATCAACTTCGGCGAGGATCAGGACAGTCCCGTGGACGCGCAGACGCTGGTCAACCGCGTCGGCGCGCTGCTGAAATACCGGCCGGACATCCCCATTTACGTCAAGGGCGATGAAAACGTGCCCTACGGCCGCGTCGTCGAGGTCATGGCGCTGCTGCAGACGGCCGGCGTGCCCAATGTCGGCCTCGTCACGAAACCGCCCGAAGGCTGAATAAGTGTTCCGAATTCCAGTACAGTTGCAGTCCGGGTTGAATATGGGACGGGGTCATGGGGCATTGAAGCGACTAGCGCCAGGGACGTGTAACGCGCCACATGGTTTGAGATCGCAACGACAGATGGTTTGAGATCGTGCGGCGCACAAATACTATTTACAAATAGTTTAAACGGTCTCTTCAGACGCCGCCAATATCTCTTGTCGCCGTGTCTCCGTCAGCAACCCGGCCTGCACCAGCAACGTCAGCCCCTCCTGGGTGTCGGGATCGTCGGCATAGACGCGGCGAGCGGTGCGTAGCATGTCGAGGTAGTCCTCGATGAGTGGCTCGGATTTGGCGGCAGTGCGAATATCGATCCGCTCTTGGCGGGTGAAGCGGTCCAGGAAGGCTCTGGATGACCAGCTCGCCCGGGGCGCCGGCGCCGGCGGCCCGACCACCCGCAGCCCCGGGGGCGTTACGCCAGCATCGGCGATCAGTCCGTCCAGTTCCTGCCGGTTCAGTCCGATGCGTGCCAGCGTATCGTCGCCGGCGTGGTGCAGCGCGATCAGGGCGCGGTGATACTCCTCGCTCTGCAGAGTCTGCAGATGTTGTTTGCTTTCGATTTTCATGACGCGATCTCCAGATGACGTAACAGGTTGTGGCTGTCGGCCCAGTTGGCGTGGCCGGTCCAGGCGGCCAGGAATTTGGCCAGGGCCTCTTCATCGCCACGGGCACGCAAGGAGTTGATGGCGCGGCGTGCCCGCGTCACGCTGCTCCGGCGCAGCAGTTTGTGCTTGGGCCAGATGCGGTAGCCGAGGAAGTTGACGCCGCGGTTAACGGGCGCGAGTGTCCATTTGCTGAGTTTTAGACCGAGGCGTTCCTTGCTGACAGCTCGCATGGCGTTAAGCGTCTTTCGGAGGACGTCCGGGTCGTGGTGCAATACCACGATATCGTCCATATAGCGCGCCCAGTGTTGGTGTTTCAATTCCTGCTGCAGCAGCCGATCGATGACGCCGCCGTAAAGGTTGGCGAAGTACTGGCTGGTCAGGCTGCCGATGGGAATACCCTTTCCCTGGGCAGGCAGCATGGCATCGATGATTCTGAGCGTGCCGGCGCAGCTGATTTTCTTGCGGATCAATCCATGCAGAACCCGCCTGTCGATGCTGTAGAAGTAACGGTGGAAATCGGTCTTGAGATAATACAGGCGCTGGTCCTGCCGCACGAGCCGGCGCATGTCGGACTGTACGGCCTTGACACCGGCGTGCGTGCCGAGGCCGGGCCGACAGGCGAAACAGCGCGGCAGGAGCATCGCCTCAATAACAGGACCGATGACATTGCACAGCGCGTGCTGCGCCACGCGGTCGCGGAACGGCAGCGCCGAGATCTGCCGGACCTTGGGTTCGGACACGAAAAACTGATGAAACGGTCCACGATAATAAGTCCCGTCGCGCAGCTCGCGGGCGAGTATCGCGAGATTGACTTCGGCGTATTCCTTCCATTCCAGATAGCCGGCGGACTGACGCTTGCCCTTGAGCGTGCGCTCATAGGCCAGGCGCATATTGTCGTCGCTGACAATCGTCTCGATGAGGTTGCGGTATTTCTTAGCCATAATAATAAATGCCCGGCGCGGGTTTCGATGATCTACTCCCCGCTATCCGGAACCCCGCAGTGTATTCGCCGAAGCAGGTCAAGCGGGCTGACCACCACAAGGACAGCCGGCCTGCGCCGCCGTAACGGACGCAGAGCGAAATAAGGGTCGTCACTGCAGCCGCGCGCCCCGATGTTGCTGTTCGCGTTCGAGGGCTGATTGTTCCAGTTGGAACAGCGCGAACCGGCGATGGCGCCGTTGCTCCAGTTCCCGCCGAATAGCACGGCATGCAAACCCCGCTCAACCTTTACGCCTCTTGCCGATCCACGTGCCCAGCATCTTTCCCGTTTCGGCCAGGTGCGTACTGGCAACCCGGTGCTGCTTCGGCGTGATGATGCGTCGCTGTGAATGGCTCATGAAGCGTAACCAGAACCGCAGATGCGCCAGTCCGGCATCCGCGGCATAAAGGCGGGAAACCTGATTCGACTTCCCGCCAACGATAAATAAATGCACCTGCTCCAGCATGGCCTGGAGGAACATGTCCCGTACGCGCCCGTGTTTGCGCGGAATGTTCTGCGCCACCGGATACATGTAGTTAATGAATTTTTCATATTTCTCGACAATCGCCAATTGATCGACGGGCGCCCGTTCGTCCTTAACCGTCTCCATACTCTGCTCCTCGTTTGCGTTTCAAGTTTCATGAACGACGGCAGCGCTACCGCGCTGCCTATGCAAGTCTCAGGTGGTCACTGCAGCCGCGCGCCCCGATGATGCTGGCCGCGTTCGAGGGCTGACTGGTCCAGACGGAACAGCGCGAACCGGCGACGGCGCCGGCGCTCCAGTTCCCGCCGAATCGCACGGCATTGTCGACCTCGTAAGTCTCACCGCGGCCGCCGGTGATGTCTTCCCACGTGCCCGCCGCGGCGTCGGGATTGCTGCCGCCGAACTCCGAGCCCCAGATCCACATACACGCCGTCGCCTGGATCACACCCCAGCGCGAGGTGAACGCCTCATCGCCGTTGTTGCTGCCGCTGTTGGTGGTCGCGATCCCGGTCGTGACGGGATCGTTGCCGCGATCGACTTCCTCGCTGGTGCCGTAGGCCAGCGCGGCGAACTCCTGGTAGGACGGCGGGCGCTTGCCGTGCGCGGCCAGCACCTCGGTCAGATTCCACCAATTCGCGGCAGCGTAGACGCTGGTGCCGTTGCCGCCGAATGCGTCCGGGATCTTCGGCGCGTTGCTGTTATCCGCGATCGTCACACCGTGCGCCGATGTGCCGTTGATATGGTGATCGACGCCGAGCAGGTAGATATCGGCCCAGAAATTCCCGGCGACCAGCGTCATGCCTCGCGGATCATCACAGGCCGGGCGCCATTTCAAATCCCAAAGTGAATACTCGTTGATCTGCGCCGTCGTGTTACCGCCCGCTTGTGCGCCGGCGTTGGAGCCCGGCGCGTAGTGGAAGCCACCGATACGGCGTGCATTGGCCACTGGCGGCGAGGTGTAACTGCTGGTTGCCTCCAGCGTGCCATCCGGGTGAATCCAGATCACGTAATCCGTGCCTGCACTCGGCGAGCCGGGCATCGTGATCGAGGTGCTGGCCGCGATCTCGTACACCGTGCCGTTGACCTCGATGGTCAGCGCCTGCGATGTCTCGGCGGTGAAGTTACCGGTCTTGGTCCAGGCGACGGTGGTGGGATCGGATTTGGCGAAGAGGGCGGCGGGCAGTTCGCCGCCCGACGTAAATTCACTCCAGGATCCGGCAGTAAACTGATACCGCTTATCCTCGTCCTCGACGTACGCCCACCACCCATTATTGGGCGCGTAGTATTTCCACGCGCCGGCAACGCGCACGGCCACTTGGTTCTCGTTGGCGTCGCCCACCGGCACGATGTAGCGAACGCCGTCGTTCGGCGTGCCGGGCAGGCTGGTGGTGCGCGACTTCACGCTGAGCTGGACGATGGCGCCCAGGCCGATCAGGTTCTCGTCGTTTTCCGTGTGCCAGCCGTTGAAGCCGAGACCCCAGGCGTATTTGATCCAGTTCAATATAGGGTGCGTGCTTGGTGCCATCAGGCGAGCCCTCCGTAATCGTTACCGTAATGCCGGCCGTAACCGGCCAGGCGAATTTCCTCGCGGCGCTGCTGTTGCCAGTTGGTGTAGCCGTCGCGCAGCGCGTCGATCTCCCAGGTGATGTGACCCAGCGCGGCGCCGTCGTTGAGTTCCTTCGCCTCGTCGTAGATGTATTCGTCGCCGGTCAGCCCGGTGACCAGGCGGCGCGATGTGCCGGTCTCGCCGTCGCGGATGCGCACGTTGTACGTGGTGCCGGCTTCCGGGCCGATGGGGCCGGCGTCCTGATCGATCAGCTCCGCCGTCTGCAGCGTGCGGTCGCGGTGCGCCCAGTTCAGCGTCGGCACGCCGCTGACTTCCTCCGGCCAGTCTTCGCCGTTCACCCGGATCTGGCCGGGCGGGTACGGCCGGATGAAGCGCGAGTCGAAAGTAATGTTGTCCGTCGGCGCGCTGGCCACATCCAGCCGTCCTAAAGAAGTAGACGGCAACACGCGCACGTTCGCCGTCTCGCTGTCGACAAATTCCGTCGTCGGTGTGGCCTCGAAGTTCTGGCCGAAGAAGATCCGCGCGCCGCTGCTGTGCGCGTTTGGCACGGTATCAATGACGCCGCGATTCACCGTCAGCGTGCCGGCGCCGATGTCGATATCGGTGACCTCGACGATCTCGCCGTCCAGGTACGCCCACGTGCCTGCCTCGACGAGATCCAGATCTTCCGTTGCCGTGCTGTTGTCGATGGGCAGCACGGTCTGCTGAGGCGTAATGTCATCGGTGATCGTTGTGGTCGGCGCGAAGTTGCCGGGCGGGCCGATGCGCTCGTAGACGCCGCCGACGTTTTCCATCACAAGAAAGTTAAACGCGTCGCTGCTCGGCCGCACGGCGTTCACCACCAGAAAGCCGCTGGATTCGTCGATGCCATCGAGCACGGCATCGGAGTCCGCCACTTCGCGCGCCACCTGGTAGTACGTCGCCTCGGTGAGCAGCCGGAACGGCGCCGGCGCCGGCGTGCTGCGCGGGTCGATCCAGTCCGTCGGTGTCGGATCGGCGAACTCGGAATCGACCAGCGAGAACACATCCTGCACCGCGTTCACGGTGATGGCGCGATCGGTGAGCGTGCCGTAATTGACCTTGGCGATCCGGATCACCATTGAGGTGATCCCGTATTCCGGCCAGCTGAATAGATACACATCGCCCGGCCGGATAGCGTCCTGATCGGACGTGAGCCGCAGCTTCATCTGTGCCAGCGGCGCGGAGAGCTGGCGCAGGTCGCGGGAACAGACGCGGTTCGCCAGCGCGCCCTTGGTGATGCCGGTGTAGCGATGCGTGCGGTTGATCACCTGGCCGCCCTGGATCTGCAGCGCCGCGAGATTCTGGATCGTGACGGATCGTTCCTTCCAGGTGGGCTCGTCGTCCTCTCCGTCGATGTAGGTGACGGTCATTTCGTTCACCAACTCGCCCCAGCCGGGTACCTTGTAATCCAGCACCTCGATGATGTTGGTGTTGTCCAGCGTCTGGAGATTGCCGACGGTGTAATCGTCCCGCGCCAGCTTCAGAGACCACAGGCCCGTGGTCGGATCTTCGTAGAGCGAGGCATCGATGTGCTGCAGCACGGATTGAATGAAGCCCTCGATATCGAGATTCTCATCCGTCCACAGGAAAGAGAGGCCGAAGCCCTCGCTGGCCAGCGTCGATCGCGCGGCGTTGAAGGCATCGACATCGACGCGCGACTCGCTGTAGCCCATGCCCCAGTCCTTGCTGGTGATCAGCTCATAGAGAATATGCGCCGGGTTCGCATCATTTCCGATCAGTCCGCTGCCGGCGCCGCTCCATCCATTCGGCGTGCGCCGGCCGGTCGCCGCCCAGTTCTTGAAACGCGGTATATTGCCCAGATAAGGGCGCTTTAAAACGGCCGCAACAATACCTCGAAAGGCCGGGATCGCCGCGCCCAGTTGCGAGACCAGGTAACTGTTCGCGGTCTGCGCTTCGCCGCCCATCTCGATATCCACATCGCCGGACACGCCGCCCTCGCGATCCTCGCCGCCGAACAGTTCTTCCTCGTCGATGCTGATGGTGCCGCCGCTGGTCTCGCCCTGCCAGGCGACGCGATCGCCGACGCGGATCTCGGTGATGTTGTCGATGGGTCCACGGCACCAGGCCAGATGCATGCCGACGTAATACTTATACCCGACCGTGATCTCCTGACTCTTACCGCCCATCGTGTTCCTCCCGCGCGGCGTCCACCACCTTCATGGCCATCGGATCGCCGGTCGCGATCAGCGCCTCGGCCTCGATGCCGTTACGCACGAAGCCGCGCCAGTCCAGATCGTGACGGGCAAACCAGCGCCGCGCGCCGCGCGCGCAATGATGCGCCTGGCGCAAATGGCGGACGTGGACCTTCACTTCTTGCCTCCCTTACTCTTGATCGGCACCGTGCGCAGGTCGCCGTACCAGATCACATTGGGCGCCTTCATTTGCCGGCGGCCGAACAACACCGGGATCGGCTTGCCTTCCTCGGCGGTCGGCACGTCCAGCTCGCCCAGCTTGGCCGGCTCCGGAATATTCTGCCCGGCGCCCGGCCGCAGGAACGCGCTGATCGCGAAGCTGACGACGAGGAATGCAATCTGCCACCACACCATGATCAGAACACCGGATCGGAGCCGAAGGGATTGATGCGCGGTATAAACGGCATGCCGCCGTAGTTCACCACGTTGTCGAACTTGTCGATGCAGGTCTGCCTGTCGTGCGCGCAGCCAGCGAAAGCGGCGACGTCCTCACCGACCTCGGAATCGATCAGCGGCGAGGACAGCGTGATGGTGTCGCCGGCGTGATCGACGATGGCGCGCCGCTGGTTGCCGTACTCCACATAGCCGGCGATAAACCAGCCGTCCTCCTTCGTATCGAACTCCGCCGCCGAGAGCGTCAGATCCGTGCGCGCCGTCAACGTCGCCAGCACACGGAAGTCGTTGCGCACCACCTTGCAGTTGTCGTCGTAGAGCGCGTGCCGGCAGAGTTTCTGATAACGCGCGTGCAGGCCGGTGCGCTTCATGGAACTGAAAATCGGCTCGCACTGCAGGACCACCTCCGAGCCGGACCAGGCCGCCGTCAACACCCGGCCGGTCCAGATCACCACCGTCGCCTCATCGTCCTGCTGGAAGATATCCAGCTCCATCACGGTGGCCGGCGCGCCGCCGACGAACAGCGCGGCCACGCCGGCGTCGCGCGGCAGCCGCACGCTGATCCGGGCGCGGGCGATTTCCTCGGTGTGTTCGATCTCGTTGCGGCGCACGTAGATGGGATCGTAGTCCTGGCCGTCGTGCGTTACCTTGCTTGGCGATGTCGTGTAACCGAACACCAGGCCTGCGACGACGAATCGGTACAGCTCGATCATTCCACGGCCCTCATCGTCAGCATCGCCTGGATTTTGTCATCGGTAATCCAGGCGATCTCGATGGCGTCGCTATCCAGGCGCACGGTCTCCAGCCAGCAGACGCGGCGGATCTCGCTGCGCGTCAGGCGGGTATCGGTGAGCGCGCGATCCAGTGTCAGCGTTTCCTCATCGCCGACGACGTCGCCGGCCAGCACATAGGCGAAGTGCCACTCGTCGTCAATGTCCTCGACGGCGATGAGGTTGCGGTTGGCGCGGCCGTCGTAATAATTGCTCCAGTTGATCGGTTCGATGCGCAGCACCGATTCGTCCGCCTCGATGGCGCCGGTCAGTACCATGTCCGCCGACCAGGTGGGATAACGGAAGGCGTTCAAGCGGCCGGCGCGCGCCAGCAGCCAGGCGATGAAGCCGTCCGCATCATCACGCGTCCAGAAGTTGAACCGCCAGCGGTGGCTCTGGATGGGATCGTCGTCCGGATCGTCCACCAGGATCAGGCCGCCGGGCGCGTCGATGCGCACGCCGGCGCGAGCGTAATCCACGCCGCCGCTGCGCGCCCAGTTCGGCTGCACCAGGTAGACGGGCAGGCCGTCGAAAGTGGTCTCGCTCTCCGCCGCCTCATACGTCGTCGCGGTGTCTTCATCGGCGATGAATTCCAGCTCGCCGGAAAAGAACGCATCCGTGCGCCGGGAAAAGCCCACCTCCTGATCGATGTACATCAGCCGCGCCGGGTACACGCTCGTGCCTTCCGGCCAGGTGTTCGAGAGCGGGTGCTGTATCGTGATCGCGTCGGGCTCGATGGCCTCGATCACCGGCGCCTCGTAATCGAGATCCTCATCGATCAGCACCAGCTGCGATCCGATCCGCCACTCGCCGACGCCGGTGTCCACGGCCAGCGTGATCTCGCCTGCGCTCGCCGTTGCGTTCAGGCGGGCGCGGTCCATCCAGCGCGGCACGTTAAACAGGCGCGATTGCCAGCCCGACAGCAGCGCGTCCACCAGCGGCACGTGCTCGCCGGCGACGCGATAGCTGAGGCCGCGTCGCGGCCGCGTGAGGATCTTCGTTCGCACCTCATTGCCGGCGCGCGCCCGCTGCAGATCCGTGCGCCAGATCCAACGCTCGATGACCGACTCGGACCATTCCGGCGGCACCGGCCAGGCCTGCGCCACCAGGCGGCTGCCCTGGATGATCAGGACCGCGTCCGTGTCCGAGTCGAACACGATCAGCGCGTCGATGATCTCCGGCCCGTCCAGCGTCACGTCCACGTCGTAGAGTGCGGACTTGCGCGCCTCGATGGGGAACGGCGTCGCCGGATGATTGATGGTGATGCCGGTATCGCCCGTCTTCGCCACGTCCGTGATCGAGGCATCCGTATCGCCGGCGTTGTAGACGGCGGCCTGATCCGACACCGGCTGGCGGATGGTACCCAGCTGAATCGAGCCCGGGATCGCGTGCAGGCGATCGGCCCAGTCGCGATCGTAATACATCGGTACCGGCGCGCCGTTTTCTATGTTGCTGGTCACCGGCACCGGCACAGTTTTTATGGTCCGCGTGACGGACAGCACGTCCTCGATGTCCTCCGCCGCCAGCGCGATGGCGGCGGGCAGGATGGGATCGGAAGCGAGAATGCCGTCGACGATCGCCATCACGGAATCAACCGGAATGCGTAATGAGCGACGAACTTCCACGTGTCCGAGCCGACCGTAAACTCCGCGCCGCCGGTCAGCGTCGGGTGATAATAGTGCCGCACGTCCGGCACCGTGCCGGCGTAGCTGTAATTGCCGCCACCGCGATTGATCAGCGCCCACAAGGGGAACATGGCGCCGCGCCCGGACCAGTCGGCCGGATCAAGGTTTTCGACCGCCAGTGACTCGAAGAAATTTTTCAGGCATTGCAGCAGCAGTGATCCGTTGCGCGTGTTGGTTGTGGTGTGCCACTGATCGGTATTGCCGTCCACGTCCGCGTTCACGGCCGTGTTGCGATCGCTGGAATCGAACAGCGTGTTATCGTAAAAGGCGTTGTCGCCGCGCACCGGCATGCCGGAGACGTACGCGCCGCCGGTCCAGGTGCCGAACTTGTCCAGCGTCCCCAGGATCATCGCGCACCACATGAACGCGTCCTTGCGCGCGAGCACATGAATGTAGTCGCCGGCGGCGTTGCTCAGCAGCAGGTATTCCTTCACGTCCGTCTGATTGAACACACCAAGCAGGGCCGGATAACCGCTGTCGCCCGGCTGGCTGTCCCAACTCAGGCCGCCATCGAAACCGCGCGCGCCGAAGCAGGCAATGCCGGGATGATTGTAGTCGGCAAAGCTGTTCATGATCGCGCCGAAGTCGATGCTGTCCAGATCGTCGTCGGCCTTGAGCGCGTAATAATCACTGCCGTTCTGCAGGTACAGTTCACTGGCCGTTGTTTTGTTGACGGTCCAGCCCAGGGTGCCGGCGAACACGCCGATCTTGTCCAGCAGGTCGTAGACGTCCGTCGCTGTGCCCGTTTCAACCGTCATGCCAGCTCCAGCGCCATGAAGTCGTGAATGTCGTTGCGCAGTGTGTTCTGCGCCACCAGGTAATCCTGCGTGCCGGTATCGACAATATCCTCCGTGCCCAGGGAAAAGCCGGTGATGTGGCGCACGCCGTCCAGCTCACCGAGATGGCCCTCCACGTTGTTCGATGTCGGGATCATGAGCACAGGCGGGAACAGCGGATAATCGCCGAAGGTATCGCGCAGCGAATCCTGGTTGCCCGTATTCGCGTCCATCCACGGCCAAATGCGCACGTTGTCCGTGCTCGTGCCGATCTGCCGCCAGGTATCATCCGGCGTCCACAGGTAGCCGTGGCCCTGGCCGCTGGCCCAGTAGGCGTTCAGCCCGGTGTTGGACCAGCGCGCTGTGCTCGAGGCGGAGGATCCGCCGATGAGCAGCGGGTAATCGTATTCGAAGTCGGCGGCGTAGGGATTGATGTAGCCGAGATACAGGTGCATGTAGACCGTGCTCACTTTCGCCACCAGCGCGATGCGCTGCTTGTTGCAGATCAGCCAGTAAGGAATGCTGTCGTTCCACAGCGGCAGATAGCGCGCGTTGCTGTCCTGGACCATGTTGTCGTAGGTCTCGCCGTCGTAGATCCGCGCGCCCTTGAATTCCCAGTTATAGTAATCGCTGCCGACATCGTGATAACTCTTGATGCCGACGATGATGTTCTGATCGTCATTGACGCCCGGCCCGTCCAGGATCAGCTCGCCGTCCGTGCCGCCGACCTCGTCGTAGGTCGAGCGCTGCACCGTCCAACCCTGCAGGACCGCGAAGTCCTCCAGCTTTTTCAGCAGGTCCAGATAATCACTCGCGGTGCCGTTCTGATACGCCATTATCCGAGACTCCGTTTCACGCTGCCGGGATTGCGGCCGATGGTATTGAGGATCACTTCCTCGCCGGACGCGGAATTCATCGCATCGGCGATCGCCTGTGGATCAATCGCGTTGACGATGCGCACGTTGCTGCCGCCGCCGCCCGCGCCGCCGTTGAACCGATGGCGCGGATCCTCGCGCGTGATCACTTCCTCGCCACGCTGCAGGATCGCCGGCACCTCATCCGAGCTGAGGCCCAGCGCGCCGCCGCCGTGAAAACGCGGTGCGCTGATGAACGCCGCCGGGCTGACGCCGCGCTTACTGCCGCCGCCGGGGACGGCAATGCCGCCCTCGTGTAAAAAGCTGGAAAAGAACCCGGCCAGCCCGCCCTCACTGGACGGAAAGATACGCTCGAGGATCGCCGCCGCCGCCGCTTCCGCAATCATGCGCCGCATGGCGTTGGCGAAGCCCAGGACCATGCCCTCCAATCCCTCGTCAAAAGGATCGAACAGAAAGTCGGCGAACTCGCTCTGCAGGTTGCGCGCACCCTGCACGGCGAACTCGCTCATCTCCTCGCCGGATTCCTCAGCGGCTTCCTGTAACTGAAACAGCTCCGCCACCAGGGCGCGCACGGCTTCGCGTTGTTCGTCGGTGGCGTCGGCCGATAGGCGATCTACCGCAATGGCTTGCTGACGTTCCAGCGTTGACATGCGCTCCAGTTCAATCTTGCGTTCCAGGTCTGCTATCAGCTGCGTATCAGCCTCGCGGTTTTCTTCCAGTGCGCGACGCCGCTCGGCCTCGGCTTCGGCCTGGGCGCGCGTGGCCTTGGCGTCGTCACGCTTTGCCTGGACCCGCTCCTCGGTCGATCCGTCGGCGGAACTATCCAGCGCATCGTCGACCCTGCCAAGCAACGCGTCGATTTGCTGCGACGGCAATGCATCATTCATTAGCCCGGACAGGCCGTTGGAAAAGTCCTCACGCAGCCGCGAGACCCGTTCCCGGCTGGCGCGTGCCGCTTCGCTGAGGCTGTCAAGGAGTGGACTGTTGTCGAGCAGGCCCGGGTCGAACAGCGGGATGTTCACGCCCGGAATACGGTTAAACGCGCGGATCGCGAAGTTGGCCCCCTCGCTGGCTCGCCTGTCAATCGCGGCGAATGCCTGGGCGGCAGTGTCGAGCAAAGTCAGCAGAGTTGATGCGAAGCCGGACAACACCAGATTGGCCCCGGTGATGCCGGTGGCTATGACCTTGACGCCGTTGGCCATGATCGCGCCGAAGCGGATGCCGGCACGCAGCCCGGAGACCACCGTGTCGCTGAACGACTTCGCCGTGCCGGCCGACTCCTCGAACGATGTCTTCAACAACGACTGGACGGTGTTCGCGAACGCCTTGAGGAAATCGAACAAGCCTTCGTCCATGACCGCAGCGCGGAATTGGAACCAGAGATCGGACAACATGGACATCGCGCCGTCCCAGGTCTGGGCCATTTGTTCGGTCGCGCCCCGAATGGTGTTGGTGGCCGAGCCCGAACCGAACCACATATCGAAGATGTGTTGACGCGTTTCCTCGGCCGTGGTGGCAACGCCGGCCTCGAAGCCGAGCATCGCGGACACGCCCCGCTCCCGGAATAATTCAGCACTGTTAATGCCGCTGCCCAGGGCTCGCTGAATATTTTGGGCCGTCTCCTGGAACGACAGGCCGCTGACAACGGCAATATCGCCGGTGATCTGCAGCAGCTTGTTCAGCTCTTCGACGTCATCCGCGACCGTTAACAGCAACGGAGACGACTCGACGATCTCCTGGAATTGAAACGGTACCCGCCCGGCGAACTCGCGCATGATATCGAATGCGCGGTTGGCATCCTGAACCGAACCGGTTAATGCCTCAAGCCGTATCCGAGTGGTTTCGATCGTGCGGCCCACATCGAGAAAACTGCGGGCAAGGAGACCCACGCCCAATGTGGCAAAGGCGCCGCGAAGAGAGAATACGGCATCATTGACGCGTGACAAGGCTCGGCGGGCGCCGCGACCGAAAGTGCGTATATCGCCGATGGCGGAATTGACCGCGCGCTTCAGCCCGCGCGCGTCGCCGCGTATCAGAAGTCGTAGGATTTCCCGGCTGTTTGCCATCAGTCTTGTCGCAATTTACGCACGCTTTGAGCGGCCTTTTGGCCGCCGTTGAATCCGGTATGAATGTCCTCGATCCGTTCGGCTCGCGCCTGGCGCTCCCTGCGCAGCGCGTGCTTATAGAAGAGCGTCAACTGCCGTCGCGTATAGGTTTTGATCGTCGGCCAGTCATGGCCGTGATCAACCAGCGCAGCGCAGATCTCGCCCCAGCCGGCCCGGCGGGCTTCCCCTCCAGGGCGGACGCCAGGCTGAGGCGGCGGGCGAAAAAACCGCGCATCACCCGCCAGAAGGCCAGTTGGTACAATCTGCCCTGATCGTCCTTCAGCGACATTAACCATTCCTTATCCACATCGCCGCAGAACGCCATAAAATCCAGCAGCGTATCCTTGTTGGCGACGTCGAGGCTCATGCACGTATCGATGAAAGATTCATGGCCCTCGCTGGCAGCCTCGCCGAGATCATGGATCACGGGCTTGAGAGGCCCTTCCCACTCCAGCGCCTGCAGCCAGGACGGTTCCCGGATCGTGACCTCGCGCCCGCCGACGGTGATCGTCAGTTCGGGCGCGAGGATCTCCAGATCGTTCGCGTGCTTGTTGGCCGGCATCAGGACTGCGGCTGGCTCAGATCGATGATCCGCCCGGTGCGGCCCAGTGTGTCATTGCCTGCTTTCGTATCGTCATCGAAGGCCACGGCGTTCATGCTGAGCTGGCCGTGCGCCTCGTTGATCAGCGAGAGCGTCTCCACCGGGTCGAACTTCACCTTGTAGAGTTCCACCAGCACCGGCTTGTCGCCGTCGGCCGTGTTGATGCCTTGCAGGCGCACCCAACGGATCGGCGGCTGGCCGGCGAACATGGCGATGTTGATGCCGCCGGCGTAGTCGTAGTCGGCCACCAGCGGTTGCGTGAACGTGGACAAGTCCAGGAACTTGATGGTGCCGTGCTCGGCGCTCTGAATTTCGTAGTGTGTATCCTCGGTCAGGGCGGCGGCGGCATTGTCCTCGAGCACAAGATTGGAAATGTTCTGCTGCTGCAGCGCCACCAGGTCGCCGTCCTCCAGCCCGGAGGGCAGTGCCTCGTCGGTGACCGAGCCGGCCGCGATGGCCGCCGGCGTGCCGTACAGGGCGAGGCCAAGATTCAGCGTGCTGAAGTCGTTCAGCACCAGCGACAGGTTCACGTCCTGGCCGGTGATGATCTCCGAGCGCAGCCGGCGACGGCCGGACTGGGATTCGTACTGCTGATCCTTGTTCACGCCCAGGCTGAGATCGAACGTCGGCGCGACGCCGATATCGCGAAAGGCCTTGGCGTTGCCGTTGGCGTCGCGCTCGGCGAGGAGCACGTGGCCCTGGAAACTGAATTGTTTCATATCCATGATCGCTTACCTCACTTGTCGTTATCGTTGTTGCCGGCAGGCTTGTCGGCGTCGTTACTGCCGACGGACTTCAGCGGCGCTTTGCTGCCGCCGGAGACTTTCTCGCCGCGCTCTTTTTTCACCAGGCGATCCGCCGCGCCCGGGCTCACTTCGATCACATCGTTCACCGGGCAGGGCTTGCCGCGATGGCGGTGGCCCTCGGCGGTGATGCGCACTTTCACTTTCTCATCGGCTTTCATGGTCTCGTTCTCCTCATGTAAAAACGCGTGTCGTAAACAGCAGCGGGAAATAGGCGTAGCCCTTGTCGTACGCCGGCCCCGGCGCGCTGCCGCGCCGCATGGCCCGATAGCCTTTCTTCGGCGTCCAGCCGGCGAAGGCGGTGATCGTCGCCAGGATCAGCGGGCTCGCCTCCTGCCGTGCCGACGCCCCGCCGCGAATGTTGCGCACATTGCGCACCGCCACCACCAGGCCCCAGCGTTGATCAATCACCTGCGAGCCGCTGTCGCGGCTGCCGCCTTCGCCGGTGAGCACATCGTCGCCGTCGTAGAAGACGATCCCCGCCGGCGCCGGCTGTTTCACCTCGCCGATGTCGTCCAGATCCGCGATGCTGATCACGTTCTTGATATCGGGCACCTCGTCTTGCCATCGCTGCACGATCAGCGGCTCCAGTTCCAGGTATTCATCCACGTGCGAAGTGCCTCTCGATCACACGGAACACATCGCCGCGCCAGTCGTCCGGCAGGCCGGCGTCCGGAATTTGTTTGCGTGCCGGAATGGTCACCTGCTTCGCCGCGCGGATCTCGCCGCCCACCGGGAACAGCAACACGCCGTCGGGGTTGCGCGGTTTGATCGTCGCGCCGAAGTGATGGATAGCGGCGAGCGAAAACCGTCCGCCGGCGCTGCTCACCGTGCGGTTGTTCATGATCTCCACCTGGTCGCCGCTGGCCCGGTAATCCCAGGCGTCGCGCAGGTTGCCGCGATCGCGCAGCGCCTTGCCGCGCCGTGTCTTCAGCGGCTCCCAAGCGCGGCCGTAAGGATCGGTCTGCGTGCGGTAGCCCAGCTGGATGCGTGACTTCAATACGCGGCCGACGGAATTGAACGCCGGCGTCATGTCCGCGCCGCGCCGCTGCAGGCGCCGCAGCGCGGCCATCACTTGTCTGTCATCGATGCGAATATCGCCGACCGGCATCAAGAAAAGTCCTTCAGATCGTCGCGCGTGAAAATGGGATCGTGCGTTTTCGTCTGCACATCACCCGCGCCCTGGCCGGCGGGCAGATCGGAAAGGCCCAGCGCCACCTTGCCGTCCCGGATGCCTTCCAGCAGCTTGACGGCGTCCTTGTAGCGGTTGCGGATATCTTCCGGCGCGGAGTCGTCGTACAGATGCCAGCGCGCGATGTCGGCGGCGATGCGCTTGATGACGCGCGGTGTTTCCGGCAGCGGCAGAGAATAGCGCACGGCCAGGTAGGAATCGATCTCCGAGTCGGCGTCGGTTAACGCCTGGTCCAGCACGTCATCGACAATCGCGCCGGCGCTGCCGTCGCGATCAGTGAGCTGGATCAGTTCCGGCTCGCCGAAGCGATCGATCATTTCCTGTTTCGTCGTGTACAAACGATTACTCCGTAATGTGACGGACGCCGCGCATCACGGCGTCTTCAACGTGCGTCTTTGCCAGGGACAGCTCGCGCGAGTTACCCATCGAATCCAGGAATTGCCACAGATCCCGGCCCATATCTTTCAGGGTCGCCATCTGATCCTTCTCCTGCTGCGTGAGAACGCGGTACTCATGCCGCATGACGTTGTTGATCGTGCGTTCGTCGCTGCTGCTGTTGACGCTGTCGTTATCGCCTTTCACTTTTCCGCTCCTGAATGTTTGGTTGCGGGGGCAGGACTCGAACCTGCGACCTGCGGCTTATGAGACCGCCGAGCTACCAGCTGCTCCACCCCGCAATAAAAAACCCCGCTCACTCCCGCCCGGCGGCGGGAGGGCGGGGCTTATTACCGTCGCTCACTCGCTTGGTAAATTCTTTACTCGCCGCCGCTTCCGTCCTGCAGTTCGCTCAGTCGCTCGAGCGCTGCCTCGGATACCGTCTTGCGCGTATCCTCAGTCAATTCCTGCAGCCGCTCGACATCGTCCATTTCGGCGATCTCGGCAATCAACTCAGCGGCAGTCGGAGTCTTGCCCGCTTCGGGCTTTTTGTCCTCCGCCGTCACCGGCCGCAGCACCGGGCGCGGCTTATGATTGACCAGCGGCTCGGCCTGGCGCGGACTCATTTCAACTTCCGTGTTTGCCGGGATGCGTTTGCCGTCACGGCGGATGCCTGTCAGCGTCACGTACTTCATGATCAGGCGACCAGGTCCTGGATGAGGAAGCCCGCGTCCTTACCGACGATCTCCGGACTGCGCTCCAGCGTCGTCGGGTAGATCCAGGACTTCGCGTTGCGATCCTGGTAAGGCTCCTCGACGATGGGATGGCCTTCCATCATGTACGTGTAGCCGTAGCTGGGTTCCTCGTTGGAGCTGGCGTTGGCCGGCACGTAAGCCAGCAGCGCAAAGTCGCCCCAGACATCGACCATCGTTTCGTTGTCGTCGTCCCAGTAGATCTCCTGACCGATGGCCAGGCGCTCCACCTGGAAGTAGCGCATCAGCATCTCCGCCGTGATGGAATCCGCCGAGGTGTACTTGAACTGTTCCTTGATGGTCGGATGCTCGGCGGCGGCGTTGAACACCGTCTGCCCCAGCATCAGCGTGTTCGGATTGACACCGATGGAACTGCGGATCACTTCCTTGTAGTCGCGGATCTGCTGGCCGGGATTCGAGCCGTCGTCGCTCCACTGATCGGTGCCGGTCAATGTGTCCACGTGACTGGCGTCGTAGTTGTTCGAGTCCAGCGCCACCTCGGCGGCGTCGATCTCCAGGCCGCGTTCGATGATGCTCATCACCGTGCGCACCGCGCGTGATCCCATGTCCACACCGGGCACGCGACTGGCGTCGCGCTGATGCTCGAACGGCACCTTGCCTTCCAGCGAATCCTGGACAAGAGCAAAGGGCTTGCCGAGATAGCCGAGCTGCACGCGCAGCGTGTTCGCGCCCGGCGTGCGCCGCATGTTGTAGCGCCGGAACGCCTCCTTGCCGAACTCGATGATCTGCCCGCCGCTCACCTGTACCGGCACGCGCGGGAACAGCATATTCGCGATCCGGTTCGGGTCGCGGTAGCCGCGCGCCACATTGGAGAGGATGGGATCGATCACCCGCACCTGGCCTGGTGACATCTGGCCGACGGCCAGAAGGCCCAGGCTGGCGGTGGTCGGGTCCAGCATCGGGTCACCCGGCCCGGTACCGAACATCAGGGCCGCCACGGCAAGCGCGGCGAAGAAGCTGTATTTGATGGCTGCGTTCATGGTCTTTATCGCTCCGTTAAATGACTTTTATGCCGATGCGGATCAGCGGATGACGCCGCGGATTTCCCCGGCGCCGGCGGAATCTTCCCGGGCCTCGCCGAAGATCGTCTCCGGTGTGACCGAGCCTTCCAGGATCTCGCCGTTGGCGGCGGTGGATGTCACGGCGGTACCGCCGGCCGCGATGGCCAGATTCGACGCGGCCACAACGCGGCCCTCGGCGTCCACCGTTAGCGGGTCGCCCTTGCTGAACGCGCCGCCGGTCTCGAACGGGATTACGCCGCGCATGTTGACGGTGAGGTCCTCGCCGTCGGCCGCAGGGGGGGGGGCGGCGCCGGCGAAACGCTGGCCGGCGACGGACGCCTGGGCGCCGTCGTAACCGACGGCGCGGTATTGGGTCACCGCGCCGGAGGCGGTGAAGGTCAGTGCAAGCTGGATCAGTTCCTCGCGCGACATAATCAGTTACCCCGCTGTTTCGTGACGATGTTGACGGCCGCCTCGTAGTCCACGCCTTCGTGGGCTTCCTGGTAGGCGAGCGCCCTGTTGTGGATGTCCATCTTTTCCGGGTTGACGCTGTAGCCGGGCGGCAGGTCGTAGTCCTGCGCCACCGCCGTGTCCTGTTCCGCCGGGCTGCGCTCGGCGTAGTCCACCACCTTCGGCAGCTCCTGCAGGAAATCACGCAGGAAGGTTTTCGGTTCGCGCTTCACCGTCTCGCCGCCTTCCTTTTCGGCGAACTCGATGACGCCGTCGATGTTGGCCTCGACCGAATCCATGAACTCGATCAGACCCAGCTCCTGCTTGGGCAGAATGCGGCCGTCTTTGACCAGGTTCTCGACGAACGATGTGATCTCGCTCTTGCGGGTGCGCGCCTTGTCGGCAGCGATGCGTTCTTCGTCTTCCTTGAGTTTCTGTTCGCGCTCGGCGAACTCCGCCTCTTTGCGCTCTTGCTCGGCTTTCTGTTCGGGTGTCAGTTCCACGGTCTTTTCCTCCGGTGTGGCTTTCGGTGTCGGCTCTGCGTACGACGTTGACTCTTTCACCGGCTCGTAGAAATCCGAGTCGGTCATGTAATCGGGGATGATCTTGTCGGCGGTCTCCATGTCTTCCTTGGCGATCAGATATTCGCGCATGCGGCGGAACACGCCGGCGATACTGCGCGGGAGAAACGAGTCGGCGAAGGCCGACTCGCTGAATTCAACTTCGATGCATTGATCGTCGCCGGCGGCGAACGCGGCATCCTTCAGGCCCTTTACGCCGGGCGCCGCCGCGCCCAGGAAGCCCACGTGCTTGAGGTAATACACGCCGGGTTTCGGATTGCTCGGATGATTCGGCGGGTAAAAGGAAGCGGATCGTTTCTTGAAGCGGCCGGCGTTGACCATCTCGGCGAACTGCGGCTCCACCTGGTGCGGCTCGGCCTGCAGTTTGCCGTCCGCGTATTCCAGCGCCTTGATCCAGCCGTACGCCGGTTTGTTATGTTCCGGGTGCCCGACCGTGATCGGCGCCTCGTGCAACTGCGGATCGTACGCCTCGGCGCTGGCCTGCAGGTGAGACTCGGAAAACTCCAGCGACCGGCCGGCCATGTCGGTGTGCCGGCCGGCCCGGAAGATTTCCAACAGTTTTCGCAAAGAGGCGGTCATGAGGCTGGCAGTCTGCGCCAGCGATCCTGGGAAAATAAGGGTGACGCGCGTCACCCATAAAGCCTGCCGCGTGGCAGGGCCAGGAAGCGGCAGGATCAGCAGCAGATGGAAGAAAATAAAAAGCCCGCCGGATGGCGGGCTTGGGATCAAGGGTAACTTCTGGACGTGATTAAGTTAGCACGGTCATGCGTGGCGCTCAATCATTCCGTCGGGGTGCCCTATATAATGTCATGGCCCGTCCGCCGACCCGGATCGGGGCTGTCTCCGGATCGGCGTCCGATCCGGGCTTCAAAAATCGCCGGATCGCCATTTAATTTTCCGCGTGTGTTTTTAACTTTTTCCGGGGCTAGCCCTGTAGCCCCGGATCGCACACAGCGAATCTGAGGCGGCGAGGGGGCGGATCAGAACTCGAACCGCACGCCGGCGGTAAAGTTATGACTGGCGAACGTGCTGGTGGTGGTGTCGAATTCCGGATCGCTGCTGGAGATATAACGATAGCGCAGCTCCAGCGTGACCTGTTCCGACACCATGTAACCGATACCGGCGCCGGCGTTCCAGGCAAAGTTCGTGTCCTTGTTGCTGAAGTCGAGCGGCACGCCCTGCAGGGCGCCATCCGCCTTGATGCGCGCGAAGCCTACACCGGCGCCGACGAACGGCCGGATATTATTGCCGAGATCGAAATCGTAATACGCGTTCACGAATCCCATCAGCGCAGTGACGTCGCCGGACAATCCGATAGTAGCCGGATCCACGTTCAGTCCCTGCACGTTAATGTTATCGAGATCGTTCTTCATGTAACTGAACTCGACTTCAGAACGGTACTGATCGCTGCGCAGACCCAGCACGCCGGACGCGGTCAGCCCTTCATCAAAACCGAGATCCACCTGCACACCGGGCACCGTACTGTCGGTGATCTCCGAGTCTTCCATCATCGCCACGCCGCCGTGCGCGCCGGCATAAATGTCGTAGGCGTGTAGTTGGAAACTTGATATTAACAAGCAGCCCGCAACCCAAAACCTCGTATGGTTTTTCTTATTCATCTCTATCTCCTTTTGTCAAAAAAAATGTATCCATATCAACTATCCCGCTTTTTTATTTTTGTCTTCTGGTACGAACGCAGTAATGATCTTCTTCACGCGGTCACGATCTTCCGGGGCGAGCCCCCGATAAAGATCGAGGACCGCCTGCTCCTCCTTGTCAGGTATTTCTGACCGTCCATCTTCGGCCGGCTTATCTGCAACGTAACCGGCTCGATCGCCAGTCAGGATATAGTGCACGTCCGCGCCCAGTCGGGCAAATGCGATCAAGGCCTCGCCGCCTGGGGTACGTTTGTCCCCTTCATATTTCTTCAGCGTCTCCAGCGGAAGCTTCAATTCCGTCGAAAATTGGCGCTGCGAGAGTCCCATTTTTTGACGTAACTCTCTGATTCTATTTCCAATTGTCATAGATACACATCTGTAAGCGGGGTCAGGCTTGACTGGTGCCCAATTGGGCACTATCATCCGTTTAAGTTAATTTTTTATCTGAGTATAGACGAAGTGCATCCAGCGGACATTAAAGCGGCACTGAAAAAGAACGGGAAAAGCCAATCTGTGCTGGCAAAGGAACTCGGCGTATCTCCAGCCGCGGTGCATCTCGTCATTGAAGGTCGCACGCACAGCAAGCGCGTCGCGAAAGCCATATCGCAAATTACGGGTTATTCAATCGATGAGTTGTGGCCGGAACAATATGAGGAGAAGGCCGCATGAATATCCGGCTTTCTATGAGTGACTGGCTGTCTAGGAAGCTGATATCGATGGCGCAGCTACTCAGTTCGGAGGGCCGGAAAATCCCCTCTGCAATCGAGCAGAAGAGCAGTTCGCGGCAGCCACGTAATATAAGGATCGGAGACAGGCTCACGCAATATCGAAAGCTGCTGGGATACACACAAGCAGAAGCGGCCTCTGAATTCGGCGTGTCTCGACGGTCGTGGATCAGGTATGAAACGGGCACCACAAAACCTGCCAATTCCGTATTAATTCAACTCTCGCGCAACGGCTTAAATCCGGACTGGCTGTACACAGGCAAAGGAGAAGTGCTTCTTTGTCATCCAACTCGCCAGAAATCCACCGGTGAACGCTCCCGCGCACGAAGGCTTGAACGGATGCGCCGAAGCCTGGCTAAAACATTTGACAGTGATTATTGGTTCACCCGGAACCGCTTCATCAAGATAACCCTCTACAGCGAACTGCTGGTACGACAACAGACAACAGAAGAATTTTTGAAGGAACTCTCCGTTGCGATAGGCAGGCGAGTTGAAAACATCGGTGTCGTTATCGATGCGCTCTCCGCCAAGCCGGAATACCGATCATCGAGCGTCACCACCGCTTCAAAAATTAGAAAGTCGGTGGCGCGCATTCTCAATATCGATTTCGACGCTATCGATTACGACGCTCTCCAGAAGAAAGTCAATTTCGATTCAATCGGCGGCACGTCCAAAGAGGGCCTGGGATCGTCCACGACTGATCCAGGGCAGTCGGGCGATCCAACGCGACAGAGCCCCGGGCGTGCCGCCGTCCTTTCAACGGAGGGCGACGCATGAAATTTGACTGGTCCACGCATTATCCGCCCGAGGGCTGGGCAGTCAGATCGCGGTCAGGCTCTCGGCGATTGCGCCCAGTGCATCGGCTGCGCCGTCTTCTCCGATCCGTTTTAGCTGGTGCGTGGCCCCGGAAAGGTTGCTGAACAGATGATCCATTTCAAGCACACCGTCATCGCTCAGGGTTTTGACCAGGGCCGTGTAGGCGTAATAGAGCGCCAACGCTCGTTCATTCGTGTCATGCATATCGGTGGCCTCCCGGCTGGGGTTGGGTTCGTCAGCCTCTCAACTTTACCAGCCGGGCGTGCCGCCGTCCTTATTCACCGGAGCGGATCATGAGCTGGATAACAACAAAAGAAGCCGCAAGTCTGCTCGGCGTCAATCAACGCACGGTGCAGCTCCGGGCGCGGCGGGAAGGCTGGCGCAGCCGGCCGCGTATCGGGCGCGGCGGCGGCAGGGAATACCACACCGACGATCTGCCGCTGCCGACATCCCAGCCGGACGATCGCAAAGAGTCACTGAAACAAACCACGGAACAATCCTTTTCCCTTCGCAATATCGAATCCGGCCTGCGCGACGTACAGGGTTTATCAACGTCGCAGCAACAACGATTGAACGCCCGTTTAACCATCGTTCGAACGTGGCAGCAATACCATCGTAACAGCGGCCTGAAACAGGTCGCCTCGCAATACAAATTCGCCGAGCAGTACAACGCCGGCGAGATCGACATCGACGCGGAGACCCGCGCCGCTTATCCCACCATCAGCCGCGCCTCCCTGGTGCGCTGGAAAACCGAACTAAAGAAACACGGCGTCGCCCGGCTCGCCGGCCAGTACGGCAACCGCAAGGGTCAATCGCTGATCGCATCGCAGCCGGAGGTTGCCGATTACCTGCGCGCTTGCCTGGGCGGTCCGCACGCGGACATCACCGCGCGCCATCTTTATCGCGGCCTGCGCGCCCGCTTCCACGCGCGCGACGATATCCGCATGCCGTCACCGCGATCGGTCGAGCGCTGGCTCGATGCCTGGCGTCGCGACAACGCCGAGCTGCACGCCAGTCTCAGTAATCCGGATCGCTGGAAAAACGAATACATGGTCGCGCACGGATCGTTGTCCGAATCCATCAGCGCACCGAATCAACTCTGGGAACTGGACGCCACGCCGGCGGACGTCATGCTGGCAGACGGCCGGCATTCATTGAGCGGCGCCATCGATGTCGGCACGCGCCGATTCAAATTATTAGTGACACCCACACCGCGCGCCGCCGCCGTCGCCGCGCTCATGCGCTGGACGCTGCTGCACTGGGGCGTGCCGGACACCTGCAAGCTGGACAACGGCAAGGAATACGTCGGGCATTACACGATGCGCATTTTACACGCGCTGGAGATCACGCCGGATGTCTGCCCGCCGTTCCAGCCCTGGATGAAGCCGCACATCGAACGCGCCTTCCGAACCTTCTCCCACGATCTGATCGAGCTGCTGCCCAACTACATCGGCCACAACGTCGCCGACCGCAAGGCCATCGAGGCGCGCCGCAGTTTCGCCGATCGGCTTATGAAGAAAAACGAAGTGGTAGAGATCAACATGACCGCCGCCGAGCTGCAGGCGTTCTGCGATCGCTGGTGCGAATCCATCTACGAACATCAGGCGCACGACGGCCTGCACGGCAAGACGCCGTTCCAGGTCGCCAGCGAGTGGACCGGCGAGCTGCGCCGCATCCGCGACGAACGCACTCTGGACATGCTGCTGGCCGAGGCGCCGGACAATCACGGCAAGCGCACGGTGCACAAGAAAGGCATCCGCATCAAGTGGCCGCAGCAGTCGCATCACCACTGGTACATCGCGCCGGAGCTGGCGCTGCACGTTCGCCGGCAGGTCACCGTTCTTTACGACCCGGCCGGCGACATGGGCCGCGTCTACGTGTTCGGCGACGATGGCTTCCTGTGCATCGCTGAATGCCCGGAACTCACCGGCATCGATCGCCGCGACTACGCGATGGCGGCGAAGCGCCTGCAGCGCGAGACAGTGCAGGCGCGCCGCCGCGAAATGAAAAAGGCAGCGAAGGATCTGGACGTCGGCAACATCGCCGGCGAGATCCTGGAACACGCCGAGCGCGAGCACGGCAACGTAACCCTATTCCCGCGCGCCGGGCAGGCGCACGAATCCGCATTTCTCACTGAAGCCGGCGAGGCCATCCGCGCGGCCGACGATCACGACACGCCTGCCCAGGGCGCGCCCGTCTCCGAGGAATCCCATCAGCGCGTCGCGGCGATGCTCGCCGAAGAAGACGAACAGCCGATGGAGACGCCGGAACAACGATTCACGAAAGCACTTTCCTTACTGGACGGAACGCTGCAGGGCACGCCCGCCGATTACGAATGGCTGGCCATGTATCAAACCTCATCCGAATTCCGGGGCCGCTACCTGACGTGGCGGACTCTCGGTGCGGGCGCGGACCGGGACGACATCGATGGCGATCCCTGGCTGCGCCCGGTGCATCAGCAAACGGGGTAACCCAACCACTTAATGGAGGCATCGTTATGAAATACAAAATCTGCCACACGAAGAATGTCGCCCGCCTCGCTGAGGCGGGCGATGCGTTGATATCGCGCCAGCCGGGGATGCCGGGCATGGGATTGCTGTCCGGTCCCACCGGCTACGGCAAGACGGTGTCCGTCGCCTGGTACGCCATCCAGTGCCGGGGCGTGTTCGTCCGCGCGATGGCGAACTGGAGTCCGAGCGCCATGCTTTCCTCAATACTGCGCGAGCTGGACGTCGAGATGAACGGCACCAACGCCGACAAAACCACGCGCATCATCGAACTGCTGGCACAACATCAACGCCCGGTGTTCATCGACGAAGCCGATTACCTGGTCCGCTCGCAAATGATGATGGAAACATTGCGCGATCTGCATGACCTTTCCAACGTGCCGGTGATCCTCGTCGGCGAGGAACACATGCATCGCAAGCTGCAGGGCTACACGCGACTGACCCGGCGCCTGGCGCAGCACGTGGAGTTCACCGGCGCGGACATCGAGGACGCGCGGATCCTCGCCGATCAGTTGTCCGAAGTGACGATCGCCGACGACTTGTTGGGCGATCTACATTACGCCGCCTGCGCCAAGAAGCGCGGCAGCAACGAGGCCATCGGCGGCGCCTCGGCCGGATTGATCGTGGTCGGCCTCTCGCGCATCGAGCAGCTCGCGCGCAACAAGGGGATCAAGACCGTCGCCGCGAAGGACTGGCCGCGCGGTGCGTCATTCTTCGAGGGCGCCGCGCCCATGCCCGGCCCGGCCGGCGATGTGGTCAAACTGCGGAGCGGCAAATGATCCGGCACGTCGCCCGGCAGGACACGCGCAGGACCGCACGCGATCGCATCTGGCACTCCGTGCGGATCCTGCGCCGCTTCACCTACGCCGACGTGGCGACAGCGGCGGACGCGGGGTACGACGACGTGAAGACCTACCTCGGCACGCTGCGCCGCGTCGGCGTGATCCGGATCACGGGCCGCGCCGCCACCGGGCGGCGCGGGCCCCCTAAGCCCCCCCCCCCCCCCCCCCCCCGGGGCCGCGTACGCCGGTGATGAACCTGGTCCGCGACCTCGGCCCGCTGACACCGCGTCGTAAGCGCGGCGGCAAGGCTGTCTACGATCCCAACGCGCACGAAGTCCTGGAGGCCGACGATGGATGAATGGATCAAGGTGCTCCAGCGCGAGTGCAAGCGCAGCAGCCAGAACCGCGTCGCCCAGGAGTTGGGCGTGTCGACCTCGGTCATTAACCAGTGTTTGAAAGGCACTTACAGCGGCCGTGTAAAGCGCATTCAAAGCCTGGTCGAAGGGCGCTACATGAAGGCCACCGTCGAGTGCCCGGTGATCGGCGAGCTGCCGAAGGATCGCTGCATGGATTTTCAGGCACGGCGTAACAACTTTGCCGCCACCAACCCGGTACGCGTGCAGCTGCACCAGGCCTGCCCGACGTGCCCCAACTTTCAGGGGGGAGAATCATGAGAGTACTGACACGCAATCATTCCGGCCGCACGCCGGCGGGAGAATACAGTCACCAGGTCGCGACAATGGAAGCCGCGCACATACCGATGACCTCGTATCTCTGCCCGGCCGATCGCTGCGGTTTCATCATCAAGTGCCAGCGGCCGGTGCATCAGGAATACACCGACGCGTTGACCGAATGCCCGGACTGCGGCTGCCAGCATTTCCGCCTTGTCACCCGGGACGGCCGCGTTGAAACCGAGCTGCTGTACGGAGGCATCGCATGAGGCCCGCCTGGGAACGCGATATCGGCGATCCCATCCTCGATCGCTGGTGCGCGATTTACCACGCCAATCCATCCCTGCGGGTGCGCGGCCTCACGCTCGAGCAGTTCCTCTACGATCCGGAAAAGCGCCTGCAGGAAACCGTGTTCAATCACGTCCAGCCCGGCGGCGGCACTGACTTCCGGCCGCTGCTGCCGCGCCAGCTTGCTGTCCTGCATGACCTGGCCGAAGAAGAGGCAGGCCAGCTCTCCCCGGACGCCCTGGCTGCCTATCTCGACGAGCTCGAAGCGCAGCTCGTGCCGGAACCGGATTGCCGGCTCAAAGCCGGCGCCTGGGTGCAGCCGCTGCATCACCACCGCTACGACGAAAGCCACGACCGCGATCACAGGAGGATCAAGCGATGAGCCTGACCAACACACAGATCGAGTTGCTGCGCGTCGTCGGCGACGGCAATTACTTCTACCCGGTCCACGCCGATGAAGTGGCGGAGCTGAAGGAACTCCAGCGCCAAGGCTACGTCATCGTCCGCGATAACCCGCACCCGCCGCCCGGCACGGAAGACATGCCGCCCATCGCCTTCGCGCGGCTTACACAGCAGGGCCGTTATGCCGCGGCCGGGAGCGCCTCATGAACCCCGTCCACGAACAGATCCTCGCCATCATCGATCGCGAGCCGCGCGGCCTGAACGCCAGGGAAGTCTTCGAGCGCGCCTCTCTCTGCACCGACGCCGAACAATGCAGCAAGGCGCTGTATCACCTGATGGACCAGGGCGAGATCGTCCGGCACGGCAACCAGTACTACCCCGCCGGCACGCCGGCGCCGGCAACCGATTCATCCGATCGAAAGGAGGGCAACGCCATGAGCATAGAGATCAAGGGCAAGAAGCAACGGCAGATTTACGACACTCTTAAGAGGCCCATGACGGCCAACCAGATCGCCGGCGTTACCTTTATGACTGTCGCGCAAATCCAGGCGCAGATCAGCGTCCTCAAAAAGAAGGGGCTCGTCGCCTCCGAGACGCGCGATGGCCGCACGTTCTACCTGCGCCGCGATACGGACGGAACAGTCGCGCCGACAGCGACGACAACCGCCAAAAAGGCGGCGAAGAAAAAGCCCGGCCGCATGCCCGCCGCGCAGCCGAACGGCGACGATCCCGTCGAGCGGCTGCTCGCGCTCAACGTCGAGGCCGCGCAGTCGGCGATGGATGAATACATCACCTCGGTCTGCGATCCGGACACCCTTGCCCTGTTCCGTGAGCAGCGCGACCACGCGCGCAGCTGCCTCGACCAGTACCGGGAGAAGCGGTCATGAGTCACACGCTTATTGTCGGTTTCACTATTGATGATGATGTCCTGGCGGGCATCGATCGTCTGATCGGTACCGGCTTCGGTACCACGCGCGGCGAAGTCATAGGCAACGTGCTCGCCCACGCCCTGCGCCGCAACGAATCCATCGGCCGCTGCGAGATCTGCGGCGTCGTCGATCACCATCTCATCGAGGGCGCCTGTCCGCTGTGTCGGGTGAAATACGATTTCGATGAGCCGGAGGTAAATCATGGCTGACATCAACCGCGACACCGTCCTTACCGCCCTGCGCCGGCACATCGGCAAACGCAACGGCCTCTCCGCCCGCAAGCTGGTACGCGAGATCAAAGGGCCGGACGCCACCGAGCGCGACGAACGGATACTGCGGTTCGTCATCGTCGAGCTGCGCAACGAGGGCTACCACATCGGCGCGCACCCGCGCTGCGGCTACTTCATCTGCGAGACCGACGCCGAACTGAACGAAACCTGCCTGTACCTGCACGACCGCGCCATGACCACGCTCACGCAGATCAGCGCCATGAAGAACATCTCGCTGCCCGATCTCAAAGGGCAGCTCAAACTGCCCACATAAAAGGAGGGAACCATGCGCGACATGAACGACATCGAAATCCTGGCCGAGGAATATTCCAAGGCCCACGACGCCCTGGCCGACAAGGTCAGCCAGGCCAACGCCGAGCTGCAGGCGGTGAAACGAAAATACCGCCACGAACTGAAAAGCCTGGCCAGCAACGCCGCCAACACCAAGGCGGATCTCATCGCCGCCATCGAGGAATCGCGCGAGCTGTTCAGGAAACCAAAGACGCGCACCTTCCACGGCATCAAGGTCGGCCTGCGCAAAGCGAAAGGAAAACTGAAGTGGACCGATGCGGAGAAAGTCGTCAAGGCCATCAAGCGGGTGTACGACGATCAGATCGGCACGCTGATCAAAACCACGGAGAAACCGAACAAGGACGCCCTGGAGAAGCTGCCGGCGGCGGAACTGAAAAAGCTCGGCATCACCGTCGAGGATAGCGGCGACCAGGTGGTCGCCAACCCGGCCGAGGGCGAGATCGACAAGATGGTCGACGCGCTGCTTGAAGGCATGGAACAACAGGAAGAAGAAAGCGACGCCGCGTGAGCAACTCTCTACTCGAACTCATATTCCTGATTGTGCTCACCGCGCTGCTTGCGTTCTGCGCGTGGCGCGTGGCCAACGAACCGTTACTGGAGGTGATCACCGTGTCGGATGAAAAACAGCAATACATGAAGGCAGCGGACGGCAGCCCGATCAAAACCGGCCCCGTCTGGTGTTTCGATGCAGCCAGCCTCGAGGAAGCGCTGGCGGAGTGGAAAAGGGACGAGATCGTGGGCGCCGAGAAGATTGTCCGCGACTTCCTCCATTCCGACACAGCGCGCGCTCACAAGCTGATCGTCGAGGTCAAGAAAAAGGAGGGGCAGTGATGATCGAGAAAGCGGAAGCCATCGTTCCCGGCCCGCTGTATCCGGATCTGTTCGACGGCGAGTCGCCGATCTGGCAGCAGGGCGAGGCGGTCTGTCTCGGCTGCGGCTGCACGGATTCGAACCCTTGTCGCTTCCCGAATTTCTCGAACTACAGCCGCATGGAATCCTGCGCCTGGGTTTATGTGCGTTACGACATCGGCATCGGTGCCTGCAGTCAATGCGAGTTTTATGCGTGGCTGGTGGAGAACTGGGACGCCGCCACGGCCCACCGCTCAGGTCCCTGCCAGCGCTGCCGCCGGCCTAATTCGAAAGTCTTTATCGTCGCCGACTCGACCGTCGTTGGTCGCATCGCCGTTCAGATATGCCAGTGGTGCTGGATAGGGCCGGAGTTATGGTGCTGGATAGGGCCGGAGTTATGAATATCAATCGCAGCGCCCGCGTCAACATGGACGGCAACATCGAGGAGACGATCACGATCACACGCACGCCGGAGGAATACCTGCGTGAGGCACACGAGGTCTACGACTACCTGATGGCCTATCGCGGCAAACCCGCCGCGCAACGGCCGCCGGCATTGGGGAACAAGAATAATGGCAAAGTCAGTCAGTAAAAACGGTTCGCGCCGTGACGATTATGAAACGCCCTGGGCGGTGGTGCGCTGGCTGGAAGCGCGGTTCGGCGCGTTCGATCTCGATCCGTGCTGCAGTCGAAGCACGAAAAAAGCGCCGCGATATATCAGTGAGCAAGGCAACGGCCTGCTGCGGAGATGGTCGGGCAACGTGTTCATGAACCCGCCCTGGTCGCAGCCGTTGCAATCGCTGTTCCTCTATATGGCCAGGACGGAAGTCAGAACAGGTCATGCCGATCAGGTGGTCGGACTGATCCCTTCCTGCAACATGGACACCATCGCCTGGCACGACGAGATCCTGAATTGCGGCGCCCACGAACTCATCATCGTGCGCGGCCGCATCCACTTTCTGCTGGACGGCGAGCCGCGCCCGAACAGTTCCGTGCCGACCGCGTTCCCGATCTGGCGAGGGAAGCGTGCGCCCAGGTCGCCGAAAATTTTTACCGTCAGAGCGAGCGACCTGCGATGACCTGCCGCGCCACCGTCGATCAACGCAAGGCCGAGCTGGGCAAGATCCACATCGCCAAGAAGCAGCTCGACATGGACGATGAAACGTATCGGGACATGTTGTTCACCATCGCGCGTGTGCGATCCGCTGCGGACCTGGACGCCCAGGGCCGGCAGGACGTACTGCGCCACCTGCGTGCCTGCGGCTTCCGGGGCAAGCCGGCGCGGCCGCGCCACCATCCCGGCGCGCCGCACAACATCGATAGCGACGTGCGCGGCCCGATGCTGAAAAAGATCGAGGCCTATCTCGCCGAGGCCAAACGGCCCTGGTCCTACGTCGACGGCATGGCGCAGCACATGTTCCACGTGGATCGCGTTGCCATGTGCGGCCCGCAGCAGCTGCGTAAAATCATCGCCGCCCTTGATTACGACGCGCGACGGCACGGCCGGTACCGGGGAGCAAAATCCTGATGGCCGTCTACGTGGACAACGCACAGATCCCGTTTCGGCGCATGAAGATGTGCCACATGATTGCCGACAGCCTGGACGAATTGCACAGGATGGCGGAGCGGATCGGGCTGAGACGTCGGTGGTTTCAGGATGGCGGCAGCTTCCCGCACTATGACGTCTGCCTCACTAAACGCGACATGGCCATCAGCTATGGCGCCGTTCCGGTCGAGCGCAGGGAGCTGGTCAGGATCATGCGGGAGCTGCGTGCATGAATATCAGCTGCCCCAACTGCGCGCTCACCTTTCCCTTGATCGCCGGCGTCAACGACGCCGACGCGCGCAAGTTCGCGGCCGTTATGGGTGAGCTGCCGTCGCCGGTTACGCGCCCGTTAATCGAATATTTACAGCTCTTTAAACCGCCTAAATCCGGCCTGCGCTGGAAGAAGATGCTGTCCGTCACCTGCGACATCGCCGGGGAAATCATCGCCGGCGAGATCCGTTACGACCGGCGCACGCTGCCGGCCGGCGTCGAGCAGTGGGCGGCCGGCATGCAGGACATGGCCGAGCGCCGCGACAAGCTGTCGCTGCCGCTCACCAGCAACGGCTACCTGCGCAAGATCGTCTTCGGCCTGGCGGACAAGGCCCAGGGCGAGGCCGAGCGCGAACGCGAGGAACGGGTGCGCAGCGGCCGCCGGACGGAGAATACGACGCCGGCGCCGGACCGCAGCGCGATCAACAACGAGATCCGATCGCTGCAGCGGCTGCTGGAACACGCGCCGAACGCCGCGCGGCCGTCGCTGGAAAAGCAGATCGCCGAACTGAAAACACGACTGGGGGAGGTGGACTGATGTATTCCTTTTACACGGATATCCACGAGGGCGCGAGGCGCCTCACTATCCGGGTCCGTCGCGGCTGGCTGTATCGCCTTCTGACCGGCCAGGAAGAAACCACCGTCGCGGAGATTTATCTGCCCCGCAAAGACTGTTTTGCGTTATCCAACGCGCTCCATAAACTCGGCGACAAGAGGGTGGCATGATCGCTGTTACGGAAATCGACGACGATCTGCTGCCGGACTCTTTGAAACCGATTGCGGATCTCATCGGCCTGCCGGCGACCATCAGCCTGGTGGAATCCTACGGCGGCGTGCGGATATATATCCCGCGGAGTCCCGGTGAGGATCACCCGCTGGTGCAGCGCATCGGCCTCGAGGCCGCCGAGTCACTGGCGCGGATCTACGACGGTGAGCCGGTGGAATTACCGATGGCCTCGGCCGCGCTGCGCGACGCTCGCGACAGGGAACTTCTGCGCCGTGCCGATGAGGGCTGCAGCATCAATGCACTGGCGCAGGAGTTCGGCCTGTCCCGCCGCCAGGTCTTCCGCATCCTGTCACGACTTCGTCGCCTGAACCCGGGTGACGCGCGTCACCCTGATTAATTTTCCCCCGGGCGTCTATCGTGGCGCCATGTCCAGTCAAACATTCGATCGACTCGCCGCACCCTGGATCCTGCGCAGGGATGTGGAGGGCGGTTTCTCCGACCATCGTAACGATCGCGGCGGCGCCACGAATTTCGGTATCTCCATTCATTTGATGGAGTTGCTGCCGGACGGCAACGACGACGGCTATCTCGACGGTGACATCAACAAGGACGGCGTCATTGATATCGAGGACATTCACGCCCTGGACGACGATCGCGCCCTGGATATTTACTACCGTTATTTCTGGCGGCCGAACCGCTGCGAGGATCTGCCGCCGGCCGTCGGCCTGTGTCTCTTCGACGGCCTGGTCAATCACCAGCCGAACCCCGCGCGCCGTTTGCTGCAGGAAGGTCTGGAGGTGTTGGCCGACGGCAAGGTCGGCCCGATCACGATCGGCGCCGCGCACAAGATCAGTCCGGACTACTTCCTGCCGAACTACCTTTCCCACCGCGCGCGGTTCTACACCGACATCGTCCGTGCGGATACATCGCAGTCCACGTTCCTGCGCGGCTGGTTAAAGCGGATGTTCCTGCTGCAGCAATTCATTATGAAGGAGATCAAACCATGAGAGTCATTTTATCCATTGTATTTGTCGCGTTGCTGGCCGGTTGCAGCACTTACGCCGGCAAAAGCAAGCTGCGCGATCATGCGAACCTCGAAGATTATAACCCGCAGAATTTCCAGGGATGCACCGTCGGCCAGTACAAAATCCCGGATATTGCGACCCGCGAAACGGGCGACACTGATAATAAGGGGCTGGCTCCCGGCGCCACGATCACCTGGTGGGATTGCAAAGACAAGGCACACGTCAGCGGCAAGATGGATTTGACGGGTGACGGTAAGCCGGACTTTGAATACAGGGCCGACGATGTGGACGGCTCAACAGCCGCCAAGATACGCGCCGATCTCGAAGCGCGGTTTGCCGAGGCCGGCGTGGAAGGCGCCGGCAAGGCAGCCTGTCTCGCGATGGCCAGCATGGGCATTCCGTGTAGAGACTGATCTGTGCCGGAAACCCGCGACGGCCTCGCCTGCCCGCAATCGTTCCTCGACGCGCCGGATGAACTCCGGCGCCAGGTGTGTAACGGCTGCGGGTCGGCGCAGGCGAAGTTCGATTTCATTCCGGACACGGTCTGGTTTCTGCCGATCCGGAAAGCCTGCGACATTCATGACTGGATGTACGCACAAGGCCGGGACATCGAGGACAAACGCCAGGCCGATCGCGTGTTCCTCAACAACATGCTGCGGCTGGTCGAACGCGAGCGCGGCATCGTCGGCCGGCTGCTGAAACCGCTGCGCCGCCGGCGGGCGCTGAAGTATTACGAGGCGGTGAACGCCTTCGGCGGGCCGGCCTTCTGGTCGGGCAAGAATGGATGAAGCCGATCACGCGCAGCGCTGGGAAGAACGGGAGCGCGCATTATCACTGGGCGCGGTGCTCGGCGCCGCGACCGAAGAGCACGTCATCATCGACGGAGAGGTAGTCTGTATGGACTGTAGTACGCCGCTGCCGCAAGAGCGTTTGAAAGCACACCCGCGTGCACTACGGTGCGTGCCGTGTCAACAGAACCGGGAGGCCTGATGCTGGAAGCTGACCTTAACAACATGATCGAGATCGCCAAATTTTTTTGGATGATCACCATCTCCATCGCCTCCGCCGGCGCCTGGATCTACGCCTGGTTGAGTCAGAAGCGGTCGGCGACGCTGGATCGCGTCGAGGCCTCCGAGCGCCTGCTGAATGAAATGGCGCATCGGCTGACCTCGCTGGAAAAGGACGTGATGCACGGCCCGACGCACAACGACATCCAGGAGCTGCACGGCCGCATCACCGATTTACAGAGCAGCCTCGATAGATTGATCGGCGGTATCGACGCCTGGGGCGATACCTACAAGGCCATGAACGAGCAGCTGATCAATATCAACAGTTACCTGCGGGAGCACAAGTAATCGTGCCCTACAACGAGCACATCGCCAGGGCGCGCCGTCTCCGGCTGCTGCGCATACTCCACGAGGCGGACGGCTACCGGCTGAACGATATCATGCTCGGCAAGCTGCTGGACAATTACGGCTATAACGTCAGCAACGATCAGCTGCGCACTGACGCCGCCTGGCTGTCCGAACAAGGGCTCGTCACGGTGCAGGATTTCGACGATGTGCAGCTCATCAGTCTTACGCAACGCGGCGCCGACGTCGCGGCCGGAAAGATCACCACGCCTGGCGTCGACCGGCCCGCACCGGGGCGGTAACGATGCCGAAAGCCTCCAGCGTCACGCAACTCGATCCTGCGATCCGTGAAGCGGTGAATCGCGCGATACGTGAGGAACGCGCCACCATCGATCAGATCGTCGCGCTCATCGAAGACATGGGCGGCGAGGCCTCTCGATCGGCGGTCGGCCGTTACAAGAAAAACGCCGAGGAGCAGATGGAAATATACCGCGAGGCGCAGGAAGTCGCCAAGGTCTGGATCGGCAAACTGGAAGAGGATCCGGAAAGCGACATCGGCCGGTTGCTCTCGGACTTGTTGCGCACCGTCGCCTACCAGACGATGGGCACGATGAAGGGGGGTAAAGCCAAACCGGCCGAGGTGATGTACCTCGCTAAGGCACTGAAAGAAGTCGCCAGCGCCGACAAGATCAGCACCGAGCGCGAGCTGAAGATCCGCCAGGAGGTGGCGAAGAAGGCGGCGGATAAGGCGGAGACCGTCGGCCGGCAGATGGGGCTGTCCGCAGATCAGCAAACCAATCTGAAAAAAGAATTGTTGGGGATCGTCGGGTGAGTACGCTCGAAGCCGGATTGCTACTGGAGTATCAGAAGCGGTGGGTCGCCGACGACTCGCCGCTAAAGGTATCCGAGAAAGGTCGGCGAACGGGCATTACCTGGGCGGAGGCTGCCGACGATGTATTGATCGCGGCGACCGACCGCGCGCACGGGGGGCTGAATGTCTATTACTTCCCGCAAGCGCACGATGATTCCATTGAATACATCGAGGCTTGCGCGCGCTGGGCGCAGGCATTCGGCCACGCCATCGAGGAACAGGCATGGGAAGGCACATGGGAGGATGAACTCGGTGTCGTCCTGCCCGGCGACGATCCCGACAAGCACATCCAGACCTACAAGATCCGCTTCGCCAGCGGTAACCGTATCGTTGCACTCTCATCCGCGCCCAGCCGCGCGCGCGGCAAGCAGGGCATTTTCGTGCTCGACGAGGCGGCATTCCATCCGAACATGCCCGGCGTGCTCAAAGCTGTCATGGCCGCGCTTCTGCGCGGCGGCAAGGTGCGCGTGATCTCGACGCACAACGGCGAGGACAACCCGTTTAATGAGCTGCTCTCCGAGATCCGCGCCGGCCGGCGCAAGGGCACCGTGCATCGCTATCCGTTCAAGCTCGCCGTCGAACAGGGTATGTATAAACGGATCTGTGAAATGGAGATGGCGCGCCGGGAAAAGGCCGGGCTCGATCCCGTCGAGGCGCAATGGTCACAAGAGAAAGAAGATAAATACGTCGCCGATGCGTATGCGTTCTACGGCGATGATGCCGAGGAAGAGCTGGACGCGGTACCGAAGTCCGGTACCGGCACGTTCCTCTCCGGCGCGCTGATCGAGGCGCGCATGAAGGCCGCGCCCGTTCTGCGGCTGCAGTACGATGATGCGTTCGCCCATAAGCCGGAACGTGTTCGCTGGAGTGAGTGCCAGGCCTGGATCGAGGATCACCTGGCACCGTTGATCAATACGCTCGATGAAAATCTTGAGCACTGCCTCGGCGGTGACTTCGGTCGTACCGGTGATCTGTCCGTGTTCGGTCCGCTGGAAATAGGCCGTGACCTGGTGCGTCGTTGCCCGTTCCTGGTCGAACTGCGCAATGTGCCATTTGCTCAGCAAGAGCAGATCCTCTGGTACATCCTCGATCACCTGCCACGGTTGCGCGCGGCGGCACTGGATGCGCGCGGGATCGGTCACCACCTCAGTGAATTGACCTGGCAGCGGTATGGCGTGTCGCGCGTGGAGCCGGTGATGCTCTCTGTGGAATGGTATCGCGAGAACATGCCTGCATTCAGAACGGCGTTTGAGGACGCGGAGATTGAAGTGCCGAAGGACGCCGACGTGCTCAAGGATCTGCGCTCCATCAAAATGGACAAGGGCGTCGCGAAGATCCCGGACAATTACAAGGGCACCGGCACCGACGGTAAACCCCGCCACGGCGACGCGGCGGTCTGCCTGTTCCTCGGTCACTATGCCAGCCGCATGGAAGTCGCGCCAATCGATTATCAGTCCACCGGCGTACGCCGCATGGGCGAGATTGCAGACGGCGCACCGCCGGGTCGCCGCCGCCTGGACGACGTCGGCTTCGGCGCCGTCGCCGGCCGCAATGATTTCGGAGGCTATTAATGGCCACGTATATACAGACTAAAGGTGGTTTAATCGTCCCGGAAAGTTTCGCTGAGCCGGTACCGCAAGAGCGGCCCGGCCGCCCGGACATGAACGAGGTCGCCACCACGCGCGATGGTCGCGATATCACGCGCGGCTACGTCGATCCCATGATGCTATTGCAGCCGCAGGATTCCGTTCTGCGTCTGCGCGGCAATATCAATTATCAGATTTACAAGGAAGTGCTGCGTGACGATCAGGTCAAGACGGCGTTTGAACAGCGCCAGCGTGCCGTCGTCGCGCGCGAATGGGAAGTGATGCCCGGCGGCGATCGGCCCATCGATCAGGAAGCGGCCGACTACGCACGCGAGCAGCTGAAGGCGCTCAACTTCGACGCCGCTACCGACAAGATGCTGTACGGTATTTTCTACGGTTACGGTGTGGCGGAGATACTATGGGCGCGGGACGGCAATCGCGTCATCATTGATCAGGTCCGCGTGCGCGATCGCTCCCGCTTCGCCTTCGACGGCGCCATGCGTTTGCGCCTGAAAACCATGAGCAATCCCATGCCGGGCGAGGAAGTGCCGGACCGCAAGTTCTGGCACTTCGCCAACGGCGCCGACCACGATGACGAGCCTTACGGTCTCGGCCTCGCGCACTGGTTATATTGGCCGGTGTTCTTCAAACGCGGCGGCATCCGGTTATGGATGACGTTCCTGGATAAGTTCGGCGCGCCGACGGTCAAAGGCGAGTATCCGCCCAACGCCACGCCGGCGGAAAAGACGAAACTGCTGAACGCACTGGAAGCCGTAAGCAGTGAGTCCGGCGTGATCATTCCGGAAGGCATGGCCATCGAATTACTGGAAGCGGCGCGCACCGGATCGGCGTCGTATGAAAAGATGTACGATCGCATGGACAAGGCCATCGCGAAAGTTATCATCGGCCAGGTGGGATCGACGGAAGGCACGCCCGGCCAGCTCGGCGATCAGGAATCTCAGAGCGATGTCCGTGCCGACCTGGTCAAGGCCGACGCGGATATCATCTGCAGCTCGTTTAATCGCACGGTGCTGCGCTGGCTGACCGAGTTTAATTTCCCCGGCGCCATGCCGCCTCAGGTCTGGCGCAAGATGGAAGAAGAAGAGAATCTTACTTCCATCGCCGAGCGTGACAAAACGCTGTCCGATATCGGATTCCGGCCCACCGAGGATCGCGTCCGCGATGTTTATGGGGACGGCTACGAATACGCGCCGCCGCAGACACCGCCGAGCCTGCCGCCGCAGTTCGCCGAACCGGCCCGGCGTGACAGCACTGATGATGTCGATCAGATCGATGACGAGGCGGACAAGCTGGCCGAGGACTGGGAGCGCACGCTCGGCCGTCGAGTGAATGACATTATTGCGATGGCCGAGGACACCAACGACTTGCAAACATTCCGCGAACGCCTGCGCGAACTCGCCGCCGCCGAACCGGATGACCAGGTTGTCGAGCAGTTCCGCCGTCTTGGATTCATCGGCCGCTTGTGGGGACGCTGGCGTGCCGGACGCGGCCGTGACGAATGACGGTATCGATCCGGTTCGATTTGCCGCCCGAACGGGCGCTCGAGTTTTTTCAGAAGAAGGGACTGGCGACATCGTTTGCCTGGCAGGACCTGCTTCACCAGGAACACGAGGCCGCGTTCACCGTCGCCAAGATGATGGACATGGATCTGCTTTCCGATGTGCGCGACGCCGTGGAGCGTGCCATCACGGACGGTATCAGCTTCGAGGATTTCCGCGCCGAGCTGGAACCGACGCTGGCCGATCGTGGCTGGTGGGGAAGAAAGGAGATGACCGACCCGCAGACTGGCCAGGTCCGCGAGGTCCAGCTCGGATCGCCGCGCCGGTTGCGCACCATCTATCAGACGAACCTGCGCACGGCCTATGCCGCCGGCCACTGGGATCGCATTGTGGACACCGCCGAGGAAGCGCCGTTCCTCTTATACGATGCTGTCCTCGACGAACGCACGCGGCCGGAGCACGCCGAATGGGATGGCACATTGTTGCGCTACGACGATCCCTGGTGGGAAGATCATTACCCGCCGAACGGCTGGAATTGCCGCTGCTCGGTGGTCCAGCTCGACGCCGATCAGGCGCAGGCCATCCTCGGTAAATCCGCGCCGGATACGCCGCCCAGCGACCCGGCGCGTGAATGGGTGAACCCGCGTACGGGCGAGGTGCAGCAGGTACCGCGAGGCATCGATCCGGGATGGAACTATCATCCCGGACGCGCGCGCACAGCAAAGCTGAGGCAGGATTTTACGGACAAGGTGCGCGGTGCCGGCACAATCGGCGCCAGCGCTGCAGCGGCACTGGAACGCGCCCTGGATAATTTGAATTTACAGTGATATCAGGACGTTACAGCGAAGATCGATCTTTCGCACTTCAGGATCGATCTTCCAGTTGAAAGTGCGATCCCTGATCGTTGATAATTCAGCGACTTACAGAATTATGAGATCGCAATCCATCTGTCGCTATGATCGATGTTCGGAGAAACCATGTGGCGAAGATCGATCTTCCGGAATTTTTGCGCGCCGCTTATAACCATTTGAAACCTGTTTATTTATCCCGTTATATCCCATTTAATCCCGCGCGATCCCGGATCTCAATCCATCTGTCCGATCACAGGACGAGCGCGGGACCGAGCCAGGGATGGCTCGGGGAGCGGAAATGCCCCATGACCCTGCCCTTTTCCCCGGTCAATTTCCCATTCTCAATACTTCAGCGACAACCGTACTGGAGTTCGGAACATCCATTCAGACGGGACCGGCGATAGAAATTCATGCTGTACCGACCCATCCTGTATTCGATCCTCATTCACGCGGCCGTCGCCGGCTTGCTGCTGTTCAGTTTCGAGTTCCCTGCCAGGACCATAGAAACGCCGCAACCGGAACGTAATATCGTCAACGCGGTAGCGGTAGATGAAGAAAAGGTTCAGCAGGAGCTGGATCGTATCAAGGAGCAGGAGGAGCAGGAACGCCGTGCCGACGAACAGCGCCGGCAGGAACTGAAGCAAATAGAACAACAACGACAGAACGAGGAAAAAAGACTGGCTGAACTGAAAGAACAGCAAAAAAAGGAAACCCGGGAACGCGAGGCGGAACAACAGCGCCTGGCGGAACTGCGCAAGGAGCAGCAGGAACTCAAGGAAAAGCAGAAGCGCGAGGCGGAAGAGGAAAGAAAGCGTCTTGAGGAGGAACGGCGCCGGGCCGAAGAGGAGAAGAAACGCATCGAGGAAGAAAAGCGCCGCGCCGAAGCCGAGAAGAAGCGCATTGAAGAAGAACGGCGCCAGGCCGAGGCGGAGAAACAACGCCTGGAGGAAGAGAAAAGAAAGGCGGAAGAAGAACGCAAACGCCGCGAGGCGGAAGAGGCCATGAAGAAACAACTGGCCGAGGAACAGCGCCGGCAGGAAGAAGCGCAGGCGCGCGCCGATCAAAGGGTTATCAATGAATACGGCTTGCGCATCCGGGAGGCCATACGGCGGCAGTTCAATACATCCGGCCTGCCGGAAGGGCTGTCCTGCGTGCTGCAGATCCGTACCATTCCCGGCGGCGACGTGGTGGAGGTGCGGGTGGTCAGTTCCAGCGGCAACAGCATCTTTGATCGCCGCGCCGAGACCGCCGTTAACAAAGCTTCGCCGCTGCCGGTGCCCGACAACATGCGCGTATTTGAAAAAATGCGTGAAATTCGATTAACGTTCGATCCGGAACGCTGAATAAATGACAAATACCATGATGAAAAAAACCCTGTTTCTGCTTTTCCTGCTCGCCGGCGGGCAGGCGCATGCCGTGCTCGACATCAAGATCACCCAGGGCATGGAACAGGCGCTGCCCATTGCCGTGATCCCCTTTGCCACGGATATTCCCGACGGCGATGTCCTGCCCGTCGACATGCACGTCACTATCGCCAACGACCTGTCCCGCAGCGGCCGTTTCAAGCCCATGGATGTAGCCGACATGCCGCAGCGGCCGCACCGCTTTCAGGATGTGAATTTCAGCGACTGGCGTCTGTTGGGGATGGAGAACGTCCTGCTGGGCAATATCAAGCGAATGGAAAACGGCAATTACGAGATCCAGTTCCGCCTGGTGGATATCTACAGTGGTTCGCAAATCGCCGGCTTTCGCATCCCGGCCGCGAAAAACCAGCTGCGACGTACGGCCCATCGCATCAGCGATATTGTCTTTGAAAAACTCACCGGCACTCCCGGCGCCTTCGATACCCGTATTGCCTACGTGACGGTGCAAAAAGAAAACGACGGCAAAAAACTGTTTGCCCTGCAGATCGCCGATGCCGACGGTTTCAATCCCAAGGTATTGCTGGAATCCTCGGAGCCGCTCATGTCCCCGGCCTGGTCGCCGGACGGCCGCAAGCTGGCCTATGTTTCCTTCGAGGGGAAGAATTCCTCCATTTACATTCAGGACATCACCACAGGCGGGCGCGAGCGCGTCGCCGCCCACGAAGGCATCAACAGCGCCCCGGCATTCTCCCCGGACGGTACGCGCCTGGCCATGACCCTGTCCAGGGACGGCAATCCCGAGATCTATATTCTGCATCTGTCCGGCAAGCGGCTGCAGCGCGTGACCCGTAACCGCTCTATCGACACGGAACCGTTCTGGTCGCCGGACGGCGCCAGACTGGCCTTTACATCCGATCGCGGCGGTTCGCCGCAGATCTACGAGGTCACGCTCAGGGACGGAAGCGTCAAGCGCCTGACCTTTGATGGCCAGTACAACGCCCGCCCGCGCTATTCCCCGGACGGCAGGTTCATCACCATGGTCCACGGCAATCAGGGCAATTACCGCATCGCCATCAAGCGTACGGAAGGCGGTTATCCGGACGTGTTGACGCGCGGCAGCCAGGACGAATCCCCCAGCTTCGCGCCCAACGGCAGCATGATCATCTACGCCACCAGCGGCAGGGGCGGCTCGGAACTGGCGGCGGTATCCGCCGACGGCCGGGTCCACCAGCGCCTGGCCCTGCAGGAAGGCGAAGTACGGGAGCCGGCCTGGGGGCCGTTCCAGTCCTCGCCGTGACCGATTCAACAGATTAATCATTGAGTGGTATGCTTGACCCATTGAACAACGGTTCATAAGGAGAACCCGGACATGACTACACGACTGCTGACCTTTTTACTGCTTACCGGCCTGCTGGCGGCCTGCGGCACAACCCAGGAAACCGAACAGGACGCCGCTACCGTGGAAGATCGTTCCACCCGTGCCGGCACCGCCGGTGAAAGCGGGGAAGATGACGAGTACAGCCGCACCTACGGCACCGGCGAAGACGCGCGCGGCAGCTTTGCGGAACTGGATGATCCGGGCAGCATTCTGGCCACGCGTACCGTCTATTTCGATTACGACAGCAGTGATATCCGCGACGAATACCGGGATGTGGTCGCCGCCCATGCCGAATACCTGGCCGCCAACCCGGATCTGAACGTTTCCCTGGAAGGTCACGCCGACGAACGCGGCTCGCGGGAATACAATCTGGCCCTGGGCGAACGCCGCGCCCTGTCGGTAAAACAACAGATGATGGTACTCGGCGCCCGATCCGACCAGATCCGCGTCACCAGTTACGGTGAAGAACGCCCGGCCGTGGAGGGCACCGGCGAATCCGTCTGGAGTCAGAACCGGCGCGTGGAAATCCTTTATTAACCAGGCCTGGAGGCGGAATCTTGCTGAACCGATATCGATACAGCCTCGTTGTTTTCTGTGTGGCAGGAATGCTGTCTGCGCAGATCGCGGCCCAGGAGGATGAACAACCCACTATCGAACAGCGTCTGGATCGCATGGAGCGCCTGCTCTCGAGCCAGGGTTTGATGGGTATGCTGGAGCAGCTTCAGGATCTGCAGGAAGAAGTCCGCCAGTTGCGCGGTGAGATGGAAGTGCAGAATCACAAAATCGATCAAATGCAGCAGCGCCAGCGCAATCTGTATGCGGACATCGACCAGCGCCTGCGGCGGCTCCAGTCGGGTGGTTCCGCTACCGCGGACACGGCGCCGGCCGGGAACGCGGGTGATGACGCCGACAGTCCGCCGCTGGCCACCCTGTCACCGATCATCGGCGACGATACGGCGGGTCGGAGCAGCGACAGCGCCCTGACCGTGGAGATCACCGGGGAAAGCAACGGCGAGTCCGGGGCCGCGCCGCGGGCCGAGGACACAGCCCCGGATGAAACAGTGGCAGGTGATGACGCCGCCGCGGATATTCAGCCGGCGGCAATAGAACACGCCACACTCGTAAGCCCGGTGCAGATCCGGGCGCAATATCAGGAAGCCTTCGGATTACTGAAGCAGTCCCGCTATGATCAGGCCATCCGCAGATTCACCGAATTCCTGTCCGCCCATCCCGACAGCGACTATTCCGACAACGCCCAGTACTGGCTGGCGGAGGCCTATTACGTCACCCGGGACTTCGAACCGGCGCTGGAGGAATACCGTAAACTGGTTAACAATTATCCCGACAGTCAGAAACTGACCCACGGCCTGCTCAAAATCGGTTACACCCTGCAGGAACTGGACAGGCCGGACGAGGCGAAACAGCAGTTGCAGGACTTGATCGAGAAACATCCGGGCACCACCGCCGCGCGCCTGGCGGAGGAACGGTTGCAGCGCATGAGTGCCGCCGCCGCTGATGTATCCTCCGGGTCGTCGGAATAATAACCTTTCCATGAGCGCAACCATGGCCACCGTAGAGCAGCCCGGCGTCCTCAACCGGACCCTGCGTATCAACGAGATTTTTCTGTCCTTGCAGGGCGAGACCGGCAAGACCGGCCTGCCCACGGCTTTTATCCGCCTGACCGGCTGCCCGCTGCGCTGCACCTACTGCGATACCGAATACGCCTTTTATAAAGGCGAAAAACAAACCATCGGCGCCATCATGCAGACCATCGCCGGATACCGCACCCGCCATGTCACCGTCACCGGCGGCGAACCCCTGGCGCAGAAAGACTGCATCCCGTTACTGGCGCATCTCTGCAATGAAGGCTATCAGGTATCACTGGAAACCAGCGGCGCCATGGATATCTCCGGCATCGACCCGCGCGTAATGAAAGTCCTCGATCTGAAAACACCGGCATCCGGTGAAGAAAGCAAAAACCGCTTCGAGAACCTGAAACACATCGACGGACAGGATCAGATCAAGTTCGTCATTTGTGATCGCGAGGATTACGATTGGTCGAAGATGGTCCTCAATCAATACCAGTTGAACGAACGCTGCGAGGTTCTCTTCTCACCGAGTCATGATCAACTGCCGGCCGCGCAACTGGCCGACTGGATCCTTGAAGACAAGCTGCCCGTGCGTTTCCAGATCCAGCTGCACAAATACCTCTGGGGCGATGTGCCGGGCAAATAACTGCCAGGCTCGGGTGTCAGGATCAGGGCTTTATTTATAATTCATGTTTCCCTCTGAGATAAACCCTAAATAAGTGTTCCGAATTCCAGTACAGTTACAGTCCGGCTCGAAGACAGGCCGGGATCATGGTGTTGGAGCGACTAGCGCCATGGATGAGCGCGGGACCGGGCCAGGGACGGCCCGGGGAGCGGAAACACCATGATCCCGGCCTGTCTTCCGGCCAATGTCTCATACTCCCTGTTTCAACGACAACTGTACTGGAATTCGGAACATCTATTTAGTTGTGGGAGCGGCGACCCCGGCTTACTACATGCCGGGGCAGGCCCCGCCGCTAATCCGGTCATGGCCCGGCCATGAAAGCTGTCGTTTTATTGTCCGGCGGGCTCGATTCCGCCACCACGCTTGCTATCGCCCGCGACCAAGGTTACGACTGCCATGTCCTCAGCTTTGACTATGGCCAGCGCCACGAATCCGAACTGCAGGCGGCACGGCGTGTTGCCGAAAGCATGAACGTTGTCGAACACAGGATCCTTGAGATTGATCTGACCCAAATCGGCGGTTCGGCCCTGACGGATAACAGCATCGACATACCCGAAGAGCCGGGCGAGGGTATCCCCGTCACTTACGTCCCGGCACGCAATACCATATTCCTGTCCTTCGCCCTGGCTTACGCGGAGGTAATCGGCGCCGGCAATATCTTTATCGGCGTCAACGCCGTGGATTATTCTGGCTACCCCGACTGCCGTCCGGAATACATCCGTGCCTTCGAGACAATGGCCAATCTCGCCACCAAAACCGGCGTGGAAGGCAACAAACTGACCATACATACGCCGCTCATGGATCTCAGTAAAGCGGAGATCATAAAAAAGGGGGCAGGCCTGGGCGTGGATTATTCACTCACCGTTTCCTGCTACCAGGCAGACAGCGAAGGCCGCGCCTGCGGCGTCTGCGATTCCTGCCGATTCAGGAAACAGGGTTTCCTGGATGCCGGCATCCCCGATCCGACGGTATATTTTTCCCATGATAAATAAATAACCGGTATCGCTTGCCCGTAATGACCGACAAAGCAGCCGTCTTCAGAAAATACGTTTTCGACGAGATGTCGAAATTCAGGCAGCCCGAGCATCTGCGCAACTTCATCGAATCACTGGATGATGGGCAGATCGAGACGCTATGCGACTGGTTGTCCGCGTGGCGGAATAACGAAATGCATCGTTTCATCGGCCAGAGCCCTCGGGAGTGGAAGATTGCGGACGTGCCTATCTCAAAGATCAAGGTCGGGGACGTGAACGAAATCGTCAAACCAATGCTGAAAAGAAACCGTTACCGGCTCGACGCCATCGCCGCCGATCCCGAGATCGGCAATCACTTCGAGTTCGCCTGGCCCCACAAATATCAACCCGGCGAACTGATCGCCGTAAAACAGGGCAACATGTACCTGCTGAAAGACGGTATTCACCGCGCCATCCGGGCAGCCTGTGACGGCACGACCGAATTCAGGCTCATGTATTACTGAATCCTTTTACCGGTTCACCTTCGAACATTAACCTGATGCCCCGCTATTCCATTCCCGCACAATGCCTCGGCCTTGCCGGCTGGCTGGCACTGACGTTTGCCGCCGCGGCAATCGGCGGCATCGCATCCGCCGCCGCGGGTGATTTTTATATACAACTCGCGCGTCCTGTTTGGGCGCCCCCGGGCTGGCTGTTCGCGCCGGCCTGGACAACGCTCTATATTCTTATGGCCGTCTCCGCCTGGCTGGTCTGGAGAAAACACGGTTTTCAAAACGCACGCACGGCCCTGATTTTTTTCATGATCCAGCTTGCCGTTAATGCATTATGGACCTGGCTGTTCTTTGTCTGGCGTATGGGTGGGGTGGCGTTTGCGGAGATCCTGCTTCTCTGGGTCCTGATCGCAGTAACCATGGCCGCGTTCCGCCGGCTGCATACGCCGGCCGCCATTCTGCTGCTGCCTTACCTGGCCTGGGTTACCTATGCGGCGGCGCTCACTTTTTCAGTATGGATACTGAATCCGGATATCTTATAGCTGCGAGAGCACAATTCTCTCCTGGAAGTTCTTCAGCATCGTCTTCCACCGGATTGCAGAAACACTTTGTATATTAATGAATAATTAAACATTCAGGTGTCGATTGACATTGTGTCAATCTTGTTCGTAAATGTTACGACTCCATCACAATTTTGTGAGCTATACCTCTTTAATGGGAATCTCAAACGAGACAACCTGCGCTTCTTCCACATGAGTGTCTTGAACGAAACCGAAATCCGTACTCTCAATGAAGCGCTCGACGACGAATATCGGGCCTTGGCAACCTACGACCAAATGCTGGCGGATTTCGTTGATGTGCAGCCGTTCCATCTTGCATGAGGCATTACTCCATGGCTAAAGACGCTCCTTTCGAGACCCACCATCAACGCTATGAGGCGTGGTTCGGTGAACACGAGGCAGCCTATATTTCGGAACTGCTCGCTCTGCGCCCATTCATACCCTGGGAGGGACGGGGGCTTGAGATCGGGGTGGGCAGCGGCCGTTTTGCCGCCCCGTTGGGCATTCAGGTCGGGCTGGATCCCTCGCCGGCGATGCTGAGTCATGCCGCCGCACGCGGCATAGAAACCGTGGAAGGTATTGCCGAAAACCTGCCCTTCACCGATTGCAGTTTCGACCATAGCCTGGTAGTGACTACGATCTGTTTCGTGGATTCCGCGGAAAAGATGCTTGCTGAAGCGTACCGGGTTCTGAAGCCGGAAGGGCGTCTGATAATCGGCTTCATCGACAGAGAGAGCGACATAGGGCAGGATTATCTGGCGCATCAGGACACGAGTATCTTTTACCGCAACGCCACGTTTTATTCCGCCGGCGAAGTAGAGCAACTGCTGCTGGAGACCGGTTTCTCAATCGACACGTGGGCACAGACGCTCGCCAATCCCCTGCCTGAGACCCGGACAATCGAACCACTGTATCCGGGACGGGGCCGCTGTGCGTTCGTGGTCGTCACGGCCGCGAAACAGACTGCGTACGAATCGATCGCAAAACCGGTTTGATTGATACAACGATAAATTTATTAACCCATCAGAAAGGGGATGACGATATGTCGACCTTAGTCAGGTCTTCTTCACCCACCGCTCTCCCTTTTTCTCATAGGACTCCTTGACCGCCGCCCAGGCGACACGATGGGCGGTTTCCTCGCGGCCGGCATCGCCGCGGCGTTTACCGGGGTCTTTGTATTCATCCCAGGCGCTGTTGTAAGCTTTGCGATAAATGGTCTGTGCGGCCTGTGGCAGGTGCTCACGGACCGGTTTCGGCAGGTCGGCATTGCGGTCATATGGCATTGTATTTACCCCATAATCCAGCCTGGATAATCCTGCACCGACTGGTGCGGAATTTATATGTACAAAACATTATAGACAGCAGGATATCGTCAATATCATGATCCCTGTCAAAGTTTTACCAATGAGCGTATCACTTCAGAATTGCTGAATGACTACGGAACCCGATACCTGCGCCAACACTACTCGCGGAAATACCGACGGCTGAGGCCCGGTTAAAAGTGATCATTGCGCCAATTCGGACAGGCGCGCATGAAACGGACCGTCCTTCATCAGATCCAGGCTACGTGCCAGACGCCGGCGGTCGTCTTGCCGTGGCAGGTCCCTGAGCGCCGTGAAGATTCTTTCCACCTGATCATCTTTGACTGTCCCGACGAGCGGCTGGCCCAATCCCATGATGTATTTGGCACGCTGCAAATCGGCGAATTGTGCCGGGTCGTCCTGCATGGCATTGAAGAGTCTCGTCACTGCCTGTTGCGCCTGTGTCATTTCGTCCCAGTCTTCGCCGGCGGCGGCATCCAGTATGTGAAAATACTGGTATACCGCCAATGACATCAGCCCGGAAGTGATGCCGACGCGCTGGCGCCCCTTTTCATCGTAATCCGGCCCTTCGCGCAGGGCACGGCCCAGGTGCGGGTCCCAGCCCTGTACAATCTTGAGATGTTTGATGCCGGGATGTGCCAGAAAACGCGCCGTACTGGCCTCGTAATCGGCCTCGGTAATCTTGACGGCAACGATGTGATCACCGCCCGGTACGGCACAGAGACGCGCCGCCGCCTCCGCTGTCAGCGGCAGGCCGCTGACGTCGGGAATCGAATAAAGTCCGATGGCCAGTCCGCGCGAGGCGGCGGCTTCGATGAGCGGGGCGAGATTGTCTGTCACCTGTTCGGTACCGGCATCGGCGGGAAGATTGGTGCCCGGCCGCAGGAATACCACCGGATAACCCGCCCCGGCCAATAAATCCAGTAATCCGGCATTGGCGGCCACACCATCCTCCGGCCGCAACAGTGCCATGCGCACTGTTTCAGGGATCCGGGCCCCGGCCGCGCAAAGAAACCAGGCCTCCAGTTCCGCCACGGTGCGCAGATGACCCTGACCGGTGGATGAAGCGACCAAGACGCCTTCCACTCCCAATTCGCCGAGACGTTCGAGGAAGGCGACAGTACGAGCCTCATCGAGCCACCGCCGCGGCAGGTCGCCCCGTGTCGGATCGAAACAGGCCACCGTCGCCCCGGGATAACGTTCAATGGGCTTTTCAATCAGCTGACTGCTGTCAAGAAAAATGATGCCTCCTTTAACCGGCCCGTATAGCCTGTATGATATCAACAATTTCATCATATAGACCGCAACCAACAGGAGGCAACATGCAGGGTCTGGAACGCGCGCTGGAAGAGCTGAATCTTCCCGGCCATGACAGGAATGACCTGCCGTCTTCCGCCCACTCTTTCAGCGACGGCGGTCAATTCCGGGTCGAAATATCGGGGGTCGAACGGGTATCTGCGCTGGAGACATTGGTCGCTGAATCCCAGCGACGGCAGGTGCCCATCCACCGCATCATCGCCACGGTTGGCGGCGCCACCTATTTGACACAACCGGAACTGCGGGACTTCGCCCGGCTGGCACAAGAACAGCGCATCGAAGTCGTGATGACGCCGGGCCCGCGCCGCGCCTGGGATAACGGCCGGCAGATGGCCACGCACGAAGGGCTGGTGTCCGGCATGCGTCTGCGGGGCATGGAAAGCATCCGGCACTGGCTTAAAGACATAGAACGTTGCATCGAAGCGGGCTTTCGCGGATTTCTTGTCGCAGACGAAGGCGTATTGTGGCTCGCCGACCAGCTGCGCCGGAAGGGCGTGATCCCGAAGGATGTGATTTTCAAGCTCTCGGTCTTCGCAGGCCAGGCCAATCCGGCCGGCGCACGGGTGGCGGAACAACTGGGTGCCAACACTTTCAATCCTCTGGCGGATTTGACTCTGCCGATGCTGTCGGCCATCCGTTCCAGCATACACATACCCATGGATATCTATCTATGCCTGGTGAGTTCCATGGGCGGTTTTGTGCGTTTCTACGAGGCGGCCGAGATCGCCCGCATCGCCGCACCCTGCTATTTCAAGATCGAACCGGGGCCCTCGGAGGAGACCATCTACGCGCCCTGGAATCCGCCTGCCTATCACGATGACATGATCCGTGAACGGATACGCAATGCCGAAGTGATGCTGGAACTCATCGAACGCGAGAACCCGCGACTCAAATGCTCGCCCACGGGCGGCGAGGACCTGGCGGTACCCCGCTAGAGAATCAGCACCAGCCGCGCGTGTTCATTGCCTCTTCTACGCGCTTCAGGGCATTGATCCACGCACCCAGACGCACCGATTCGATCTGAAAGCGTGCCGCGGTATTCACCGCCGCATGATAGCCGGCAATCAGCCGTTCACGGCGCAAGCGGTTAATGGTATCCAGATCCCAGTAGTCGTCGGTCAACCCTTGTGTTCGCTCCATCTGACACAGATGCACGCTGCCGGCATTGGCGAGCACATCGGGTACTACGGTGACGCCGTTATCCAACAGGATCGCGTCGGCTTCCAGCGTCGTCGGTGCATTGGCCGCTTCCACCAGCATACGCGCCTTGATGCGCGGGGCATTGTCAGACGTAATCACACCCTGCAGCGCGGCGGGCACCAGGACATCGCAATCCGACTCCAGCAACTCCGCATTGGTAATCGGCGCAGTACCGGACAGGCCCCCGACGCCGCCGGTTTCATGCTTGTGTTCCAGCAACGACGGGATGTCGATACCGTCTTTGGCGTAAACGCCGCCACGGCTGTCACTGACAGCAACCACCCGACAACCTGCTTCAGAGAATAGCCGCGCAGCCACCGAACCGACCTGACCGAATCCCTGCACGGCGACGCGGGCGTTTTCGATTTGCAGTCCGGCCTCCCCGGCGGCTTCCCGAAAGACGTCAAATACCCCGCGGCCGGTCGCCTCGTAGCCGCCCAGTGTACCACCGAGTATGGGCGGTTTGTCATTCACCGCCGCCGGTGCATGGCGGCCGGTGATCTGTTCGTATTCATCCAGCATCCAGGCCATACTCTGCAAATCCGTGCCGACATCGGCGCCGGGCACGTCGTAGTCCGGCCCGGCCGGTTGCAGGTAACGCATGTAACCGCGGCACAGGCTTTCGTATTCCCGCACGCTGAGTTCGCGCGGATCCGCCTTGATGCCGCCCTTGCCGCCACCCGCCGGGATCAGGCCCGCCGCGTGCTTTATCGTCATGATCATTGCCAGCGCCTTGACCTCATCCAGGTTCAGATCCGCGGATATGCGCGTGCCGTCGCGTGTCGGTCCGAGCGCATCGTTGTAGCGCACGCGGTAGGCATCAAACACACGGAAGCTGCCGTCATCCATTTTCAGGGGGATGCGGAAAGCAAGAATGCGTGCCGGCGCGCTCATCAGCTCAACGACATTGGGATTAACCTCTCCATATTCCGCAGAACGGTGCAGAAGAGAAGTGCTCTGTTCGAGGAAATCGTACATCCGCAACCTCCAGCTGTTTCAAATCCGGATTCAAACATCTTGCGCTATTCATAAACCTGCCGCAAGATCATAAACTGCGCAATAACCACTGGATTTTGGTCAGCGTTGCATTATTTCAACGGCGGCGGCGGGAATGTAATCGATTCTTCAGGTTCATGCGTGGCAGGGAATTTGGCGGTCTCGAATATTCTCTGTTACCCAGCAAAATGAATATATCGGCTGTCGCCATATGGCAACGATAGTGCCGACATTACTCTCTCCCAGCGATAAACTTTTCAGGGATTAACTTGATGCGGATCAATTTCCGCCTCAACCTTGTCTTCGACAATGGTTCTTCTTGATAACTTCTTGTCCATGATAAAGTTTATTTACTATTATGGATAACACTGTAATAAGAGGAATTAATGACCTGTAACGTTTTCATTATCGGCCTGGATTCGCTGGTAGAGGAGCAACTAAAGCATATACCGCACGCCTCGCTCTACAATATCATGCCGCTTCTGACACAGGACGAGATAACCCGCGCACCCGAGTACGATATGCGCGCCCTGACAGAGAAAAGCGAAAAGGTGCTCGATTCTTTCCCGGGCAGCATCGATGCGATCGTGACCTGCTGGGATTTCCCGTCCAATCTGCTTGCTATTCCTCTTCGCTCGAAACGGGGGCTGCCGTCACCGGCACTGGAAGCGGCCTTGCGCTGCGAACATAAATACTGGAGCCGGGTTGTTCAGGCGAAGGTCATGCCCGAATCCGTACCCGAGTTTCAAGCCGTCGATCCCTTCGCCGACGACCCGCTGGCGCAAATCCGACTGCCTTATCCGTTCTGGCTGAAGCCGGTCAAGTCCTATGGCTCTCATCTGGGTTTCAGGATTAACAACGAGCAGGATTTGCAACAGGCCATTCCACTCATTCGCAAAAACATCGGCCGGCTGGGCAAGCCCTTTGATTATTTTCTCGAGCAGGTCGAATTGCCCGCGGAGATCAGGCCGGTTACCGGACATCACTGCATTGCCGAAGCCATTATCTCAAGAGGACGCCAGTGCACTCTTGAAGGCTACGTCCAGAACGGATATATCGATATTTATGGTGTGGTGGATTCCATCCGCGACACACACTTCCGCTCGTGCTTTGCCCGCTATGAATACCCCTCCAACCTGCCGCAAGAGCTGCGTTCCCGCATGACGGAAGCGGGCAAACAGATTATCAAGGCTGCAGGGCTGGATAATTCGCCCTTCAATATCGAGTTTTACTATGACCGTCCCCGCGATCACCTCTGGCTGCTGGAAATCAATACCCGTATATCACGTTCCCATACGCCGCTGTTCCAGATGGTCGACGGCGCCTCGCATCTCAAGGTTATGCTCGACGTGGGCCTGGGGCGGCCGGTCCATGCGCCGCACCGGGAAGGTAACTATCCGCTTGCGGCCAAGTTCATGCTGCGGGTTTTCAAGGACAAGAAAGTAGAGCAGGCGCCGGGCAGTGCGGAAATTGAGGCTGTTCAACAACGCTTTCCCGGCAGCGTGGTCGAAGTAGGAGTCAAGGCGGGAATGCGTCTGTCCGAGATGATAAATCAGGATGCGTATTCTTATGAAATCATGGATTTGTTCCTGGGCGCACAGAACCATCATCAGCTCATGGCCCGCTACCGCGAATGCCTGCAAATGCTACCGTTTCGTTTCTCGTCGCCGGACAAGGCGGAAACCCCGTGACACCCGCCGCCGGAACAACCCGCGCCGCGACCTTCCCGGACGGGTTTTAGTTGATTCCGATCATGACAGGGATCGGTTTTCTATGATATGGATTGTATCCGGGTGTATTTAATCCCCCGGATAATCTAAATTCGTTAGTGCACGCCGCCACTTTTATCAAACCTATGCATATGGCCGATTCTCCCGACAAGAATATTTTCGTTCTCGGCCTGAATGATTTTAATCTCGGGAAACTGAAAACCGTTCACGGTGCTGAAGATTACGCCTACCACGGTCTGTTGTCGCCGGAGGAGATCCTGGAGGCTGACGCCTATCCAATTCGTGACATGATCGATCGTGCCCGGCAGCAACTGCATGAGTTTCAGGGTTCGGTGGACGCCATCATCGGCTATATGGACTTTCCGGTCAGCACGATGCTGCCGATCCTCAAGCGCGGCTTCGACCTGCCGGGGCCATCGCTGGAAAGCCTGCTCAAATGCGAACACAAATACTGGAGTCGGCTGGAGCAGCAGAAGGCGGTTCCGGACGTAACCCCGGCCTTTGCCGCCTTCAATCCCTTCGATAAAGACGCCAGAGAACGTATCGACCTGCCTTATCCTTTCTGGGTAAAGCCGATCAAATCCGCCGGTTCGTGGCTGGGCTTTCGCATCGGCAGTAACAAACAGTTTGATGATGCCGTGCAAACCATCCGTCAACACATCGGACGTTTCGGCGATCCCTTCAACTACATCCTGGAACAGGCGGACCTGCCGGAGGATATCGCGCGGGTCGGAGGCAACTGGTGTATCGCCGAACAGATCATCGGCGGGCGGCAGATTACCGTCGAAGGCTATGTTTTGAACGGTTCCATCCGCTCCCACGGGATCATCGACTCGATTCTGTATCCCGGAACATCGAGTTTCTTCCGCTACCAATACCCGTCCGGAATACCCGAAGCTGTAAAGCAGAGAATGCTTACCAGCATTGAGACGCTGCTTACAGCCATTGGTTATGATAATTCGGCCTTTAACATCGAGTTTTTCTGGGACGAAGCCACGGATCAACTGTGGCTGCTTGAGATCAACACCCGCGTGGCGCAGCACCACAGCGACCTGTTCGAAAAGGTCGACGGAGTTTCCAACCATCAGGTGACTGTGGATGTGGCCCTGGGCCTGGAACCGCACATGCAGCCGGGAGCAGGCTTGTTCAACTGTGCTGCGGCATGCTGGCTGCGACACTGGCGGGACGGTATCGTGCGCCGGGTCCCCACAAAAGGCGAGATTGCTGAAATCGAAGAGCGCATGCCGGGCACCGTTATCGAGCTGGAAGTGCACGAAGGTAAGCGGCTTGCCGAGATCGTCGATCAAGACAGCTACAGTTATGTGCTCGCGCTGATTTACGTCGGAGGCATGAACGAAAGCGATTTATTGAATCAATACGAAGCCTGTGTACAGGCCTTGAGATTTGAGATTGAAGCGGTTTAAATCGGATCAAGCGGGCAGGCATGCGAGCGTGCATGCCGGCCGGACTTTTCGTGACGGAGGAAACTGACCGATGGTGCAACGCACAAACTTTGTCAACCCCGATCGCATCGCCGAGCGGTTGGTGTCCTTCGTCCGCATTCCCTCCATTACGGGCCACGAGGACCAGGCAGTTAACCAGCTTGCCAACTGGCTGCAGAAACTGGACGTGGAAATCGACTACTGGAACGACGGCATCACGGCCCTGCAGAGGGATCCAAACTATCCCGGGCACGTGGTCGTGCGGGCCGGGTGCCGGGTGGTCGTCGGCGACGCCGGGGGCGAACGGCCCGGACCGACGGTGATGCTTACCGGGCACGTTGATGTCGTGCCGCCCGGCGATTATGAACGCTGGGACTACGAACCCTTTTCGGGGGAACAGCGCGACGACAGAGTCTACGGCTGCGGCGCCTCCGACATGAAATCCGGGCTCATTGCGGCGCTTGAGGCGTTTCAGGCGTTTGCCGACGGACCCAGGAAGTTTGCCGGCCGGGTGATTCTGGTGGCGGTTCCGGCCGAGGAGGACAGCGGACTGGGTACGCTGGCGGCGATCCGCCGGGGCTGGGACGCCGACGCGGCTATCATACCGGAACCCACCTCGCAGAACGGAGTGCCGCAGCTGGTTATCGCGCATGCGGGCGCCATGTCCTACGTCATCGAAGTGCCCGGGCTGGCGGCGCACGCCGGCAAGCGCCTTCAGGGACAGAACTCCCTCGATCATTTTCTTTCGATCATGGACGCCATGCGCGAGGATGAAAAACGGCTCAATGAATCCGAGCAACACCCCCTGATGCAGGCATTGAAGCTTCCCTATGCCACCAACGTGGGCATGATTGAAGGCGGGCTATGGTCCTCAAGCGTGATGGACTCGCTCAAGGCCACCGTCCGTATCGGCATCGCCCTGAACGAAACCGTGGAGCAGGCGGACAAACGGTTCCGGGCGGCTATCATGAATACCATCAAGGCTGATCCGTGGTTATCAAAAAACCCGCCGAAGATCACACGCCAGGCCGCTGGTTTCGGATCCTCGCATATACCTGAGAATCATCCCCTGGTAAGTGCCGTATCCGGATCCGCGGAGGAAGTTTTTCGCAATTCAACGCCGATTACCGGTGCTCCCTATGGTTGCGACATGTCCGGCTGGATCCGGCTCGCCGGAGTACCAACCGTCCTTTACGGTCCGGGCGAGATCACATGCGCCCATGGTCCCAATGAGTGGGCGTCACTGGATACAACCTACCGTTCCGCTCAGGTGATGGTCAAGGCAACCGAGCGGATACTGGATATGGATATGGAAGAATTACGCAAGCTGAACAGACAATGTTTCCCTAAAACCCACAAATCCCGTTCACGCTTTCATAAACGATAGACGTACAGTGATGAATTATGAAAAACATTTTTGTTATCGGACTCAACGAATTTAACCTTCAGAAACTCCAGAAAATCAGAAACGCTGAAAACTACCGGTTTCATCCCTTGCTTTCATCCGAGGACGTGCTCGAACAGGAAAAATACGACATTGAGGGGATCCTGTCCAAGGCGGCAAGTCAGCTGAGAAGCTTTGACGGCAGCATCGACGGCATCATCCATTACATCGACTTCCCGGCAAGCACCAGTGTTCCTTTATTGTGCCGCAAATTCGACCTGCCGTCGGCCTCCTTTGAAGCCGTGCTGAAATGCGAGCACAAATACTGGAGTCGCCTGGAACAAAAACGAACGGTCCCGGATCACGTGCCGGAATTCGCCTGTTTCGATCCTTTCGACGATGACGCCCTGAAGAAAATGGACCTCGACTTCCCATTTTGGATCAAGCCCATTAAGTCATTTTCCTCCTATCTCGGATTCCGGATCGGCAATGAACAGGAATTCCATGACTGCTGTGTGATTATCCGTGAAAATATCGGCCGCTTTGAAGAGCCCTTCAACCACCTGTTGAACTTGGCTGACCTGCCGGCCGAGGTCGCCGAGGTCGGAGGCGGCATGTGCATCGCCGAAAACATCATCTCCGGCCGTCAATGCACGCTGGAATGCTATGTTTACAGAGGTAAGGTGCATACCTACGGCGTGGTTGATTCAATCCGCGAGGCGAACCGCACCTCATTTTCCCGCTATCAGTATCCGTCCAGGCTACCCAAGCGTGTACAGAAACGGATGCATAAAATCGCCCAGCAGATAATGACCCATATCGGTTACAATGAGGCGCCGTTCAATATTGAGTTTTTCTGGGACGAAGCGCACAATCATATCTGGCTTCTCGAAATCAACCCACGGATTTCGGCTTCCCACTGTGAACTCTTCGAAGATGTGGACGGGGTGTCCAGCCACGATATCGCTGTCGAGCTGTCTATCGGGAACGAACCGGAACCGTTGCGCCATATCGGCGAATTCAATTGTGCGGCGAAATTCTTCCTGAGGAAGCACGAGGACGCCTACGTCGAGGCGGTGCCCGATGAGTCGGTCGTACGCCGCCTCGAGGAAGAGATGCCGGGGACGACCATTCATATACAGGTGCACCCCGGCATGTGGCTCTCCGAACTGATGGATCAGGACAGCTATACTTACATACTGGCGATAATGTGGCTCGGCGGACGCCATCAGCGTGAACTGTTGAAAAAATACAACCGCTGCGTCCGCGCCTTGAAGTTCCGGCTTGCTAAAAGGCCGTTTGCCTGAGGCCGGATTGCACGCCGATTGTAACGGAAACACACGACGACCGTATCCGGATCCATCAAAACGTAAGGCAGAACCGATCATGTCCAGCCAGCAGGTGCACATTATAGACCACACCACCATCCCCATGTCGGACGGGGTCCGCCTTGCCGCAAGGATATGGCTGCCGGAAGACGCGGAAGACAACCCGGTGCCTGCCATCCTTGAATACATTCCTTATCGGCTGCGGGACGGCACCTTCAACCGCGATAACACCACTCATCCCTATTTCGCCGCGCACGGCTACGCCGCCGTGCGCGTGGACATACGCGGCAGCGGCAATTCCGAGGGTGTGCTGGAGGATGAATACCTGGAACAGGAACTGGTCGACGGCGAGGAGATCATGTACTGGCTGGCGCAACAAACCTGGTGCGACGGCAACGTCGGCATCATCGGCATCTCCTGGGGCGGCTTCAACGGCCTGCAACTGGCGGCTCGCCGCCCCCCGCAACTGAAGGCCGTAATCACCATCTGCTCCACCGATGATCGTTACGCCGACGATGTTCATTACATGGGCGGCTGCCTGCTGGGCGATCAACTGTCCTGGGCCTCGACCATGTTCGCCTACAATTCACTACCTCCCGATCCCGCCCTTGTCGGCGATATCTGGCGTGACATGTGGCGCGAACGCATCGACGGCAGCGGTCTGTGGCTGAACAAGTGGCTGCAGCACCAGTACCGGGACGATTACTGGAAACACGGTTCCATCTGCGAGGACTTCAGCGACGTAAATGTGCCGGTGTTTGCGGTCAGCGGCTGGGCGGACGGTTACACCAACGCCGTGTTCCGGCTTATGGAAGGACTGGACGTACCGCGGCACGGCCTGGTCGGCCCATGGAGCCATCTCTACCCGCATATGGGCGAACCCGGCCCGGCCATCGGTTTCCTGCAGGAATGCGTACGCTGGTGGAATCAATGGCTGAAGGGCAGGGAGACCGGCATTATGGACGAACCCATGCTGCAGGTCTGGATGCAGGACAGCATGCCGCCGACGACCAGTTACAAGCACCGGCGGGGGAGATGGGTGGGAGAACCGTCATGGCCCACCGATAATGTCGAGTCCCTGAAACTGGTGCTGAATGGATCACGCCTGCAACCGGAAGAGGACACCAACAAACGCAAGGAAAAGAAACTGACCGTGCAGTCTCCGCTGACCTGCGGTCTGTTCGCCGGCAAGTGGTGTTCCTATGCCATCGGTCCGGACCTCGCCCATGACCAACGCGAGGACGACGGCGGTGCCCTGACGTTTGATACCCGACGCCTGAAGGAGGACCTGAATCTGCTGGGTTCGCCGGTGCTGGAACTGGAACTCGCCGCGGACAAACCCGTCGCCATGATCGCCGTGCGGCTTTCCGACGTCGCGCCGGACGACAAGGCAACCCGCGTTACCTACGGCGTCCTCAACCTGACCCATCGCGACAGCCATGAACACCCGGAAGCCCTGGAACCCGGCCGCCGTTACCGTGTGCGGGTTCCCATGAACAGCATGGCGCAGGTCTTCCCCAGGGGACACCGGCTGCGATTATCTGTGTCCACCTCCTACTGGCCCATCGCCTGGCCGCCGCCGGAACCGGTCCGGCTGACTATTTATGACCGAGCCAGCCGGCTGGTCCTGCCGAAGAGACTGGCCGACCGAAGTGAAGACAGTCAGATCGGCTTCGGCCCGCCGGACGGGACACCGGCGGAACCTCTGCATCAATTAAAGCCCTCTCACCACAACTGGTATATGCACAGGGACTTGGCAACGGACAAGTCGACCCTGGAAGTTATCAATGATGACGGCACAGTGGAAATCGAGAGTCTGGACCTGGAAAAATCGAAGTACTCAATTGAATGGTATAGTTCCGTCGCTGACAACTTCGATTCCATCCGTGGAGAAACGCTGTGGGAGCGCGGTTACAAACGCAACGACTGGCAGGTCAAAACCGTCACCCGTACCATACTTACCTCTGACAGGTACAATTTTTACATCCATGCCAACCTGGATGCCTATGAAGGCGAACGTCGTGTTTTCTCACGCATCTGGGACTATGTCGTGCCCCGCGAGCTGGTCTGACTGCCCGGTAAAGCCGGCAAACATCACTCGTCGTCTTCCACCAGATTGTATGAACCGTCGGCGTCGTGGGTCTCGCGGCCGGTGACGGGTGGATTGAAGGCGCAGATCAGGCGCATGTCTTCCGTACCACCGCGCAGAATATGGCGGTCATGATTGTCCAGTGCATATAGCGTCCCGTCGGTGATTTCGTGAACCTCGCCCGTGGCCAGATCCTCGATGGATCCGTTGCCGGCCACACAATATACCGCCTCCAGATGATTCTTGTACCAGAGATGCAACTCCGCGCCGGCGGGGATTATGGTTTCATGAAAGGAAAAACCCATGCCGTCCTTTTTTAGCAGCAGCCGCCGACTCTTCCAGCCAGGTCCTTCCACGTCTTTTTCGGTACCGATGATGTCCTGCAATCTGACGATTTTCATTAGGTAATCTCCGGTTTATGTTTGGGCATGTTTGATTCTCACTATAAGGCAAGCATGCATGCCGGTTCAAATATAGCGGTAAAAAGCGTTTCTGCACGATAACCTTTCTTTTGCTAGACTGTAAAACTCCGCATCCGGGTCGCTTCCATGTCTGCAGTCATTGCTATTATCCAGGGGCATCCCGACCCCGCCAGCGGAGTTCAGGACGGATCGTGAGTCAACAGACCCTTCGCCTCCTCGTAAGTCAGGGCATTGATTCCGGCCGCGCGCATGGAACTACGCAGCGAACCGCCCAGGCCGTAGGCCAGCAGCCGGCAGTAGAATGGCATGGAGGCAATGTATTCCGGCATGGCATCCTCAACGGTGTCGGCTTCCTGCAGTGACGATTCCAGTTTTTGCCTTTCCTCCTCGATCAGGCGCAACAGGGACTCATCCGCCGCGGCCGCTTCACTCAGGGTCAAAGTCCAGGTGATGTCTTCCTGCAGCACGCATTCGCCGATGTACTGCCCGGGATGACCGGCCGACCACTGATCCGGCGGCAGCATCAGCAGTTTGAAACGGCCGCCGGTGCGATAGAGCCAGTAACTCTTGCCCACCACGGGACGGAAGCGGAATTCGCTTTTCAGTATAAACAGGGACGTAAACAGTTCGCTGGAGATTTGATCGATCTGCTTGGGCGGCACGACGATGCCGGGACGGCTCTGCGCCAGGCCGTCCAGAACGGTCGAGAGGCCCTTGCCCTGTGGATTGGGATCCTTCTGTGCCATATACCCGTCATTATCTCTTCACGAGAGGCGTATTGTATCATAAAGGCGGCACGGCCCCGGCCGCGGCGGGCGATGAAGCCCGATATTACAACGGGTGACAAATCACAGCCGGAATCTTGATTTTCTTCGCCGGGCACAGGAAGATGATGGGCGACGTTCATTGAACGGACCGAACCTCATCTAAGGAGGAAAGATATGAAATCTGTTATTTACTCCCTGTTGGCCCTGGCGCTGGTATCGTCCGCCACGCAGGCTTCGGCCGGGAACAGCGCCGAGGAAGAGCGAAACAAGCGTAACGTGGTGGAGTTTTATAATCTCGCCATCAATGAACAGAATTACGAAGCCGCTGAAAAATATATCGGCGACACCTACATTCAACACAATCCCATTGCCGCCGACGGCAGGGAAGGTCTGAAAAATTTCCTCGCATTCGCGAAGGAAAATCTTCCCGAATATCATTCAGACATCAAACGCGTCTTCGCCGACGGTGATTACGTCATCCTGCACGTCCACGCCAAACGCACGCCCGATGATCGCGGCTCCGCGGTCATGGACATATTCCGCCTGGACGAGAACGGCAAGGTGGTGGAACACTGGGATGTGATCCAGGAGATCCCGCCGCCGGAGGAGAGGATGAACGACAACGGCATGTTCTAAAAAGCCACAAGCAACAAGCTACTGGCTACTGGCTACAAGTATTTCTGCCTGATATTGACTCTTTAGCATCCGGTGCCTGTAACTCATTTCAGGCAACGGATTTTCACTTGTTGCTTGTGGCTTGAAGCTAGACCCTTTCCTTGGCCCAGCTTTCCCTCGCCATGGCTATCACGGCGGCAAGTTCATCATTGTCGATCAGGGACGTATCGCCCTTTTCCAGCGGGTCGTAGTGGAAGATATACAGGCGTGAGGCAAACTGGGCCACCGGCAGTGAAGATTCGCCGTGGAATTCTCCGTGGCCTTCCGTGGAAACCACCACACCGCAGCCCCAGTTCTGGCCGCCGTCGTTATTGGGATTGTAGAAATACACCCGCACTTCATCGTCCCGATCCAGGGCGACCCGTATAATGGTTATGGCATGCCAGCCGATGAATTCGCCGTTCGACTCGGTGATGGCAATACCGGCCGGCTGTGGGTGTATGACCGGCTTGTTGCCGTTGTAATAGGGATGGTAGCTGGCGTAGAAATCCCGCAGAAATGTTTCGTAATTTTCCAACCTACCTGTCGCCACATCCACGGCGATGGCAAAGGCATGGCCGACCCACCAGCCGTGGAATTCGGGGTTGACCCATTTATGCGGATCCTCACCACGGCCGACCGACATACGGCCCATCTCCATGTAAATGCGATCCAGGTGTGGGACCAGGATCAATGAAACGGGATCCAGATCCGTGTGCACCAGCTTGTCGGACAGCCCGGCCTGCAGGTTGCGGGAACTGATGGCCTTGCCCTCGAAGTGCATGATGATCTCCCTGTCGCGTGCGGCCCAGGCCAGTAATTGCATCAGGTAATCCGGATCATTAAAGGCCCACATGGACAGGGCACGCGCCGACTGGCAGGTGGGGTTATCGCCCTGGCCGACGCCGAAAGGCAGGCCCATCATCTGGAGGGCGCCTGCTATGAGTTGGGCACGGGCGGGACGCGCCGTACCGTACACCATATGCAGTTCCTGCTCGGTCTGGGGATGCAACGGCAAAACGATCAGGCGCCACAGGTTAGGGGCCAAAGCCGGGTCGTACAGGATGCCGCGCTCCAGCAAACAGGCAAGGCCGTACACCGCCTGACAGGTTTCGGGAAATATCCCGTCGCTGATCAAGCGGTTAATCAGGTCCCGGTAGCTGAGATAAACATCGTGCCCGGTATTGCTCAACCCCAGTGTCTGGGCGATAAGACTTTCGCCTTCATTTTCCAGCAGGAAGCGCAATAATACGGAGTGATAGGATGATACCAGCCCGGTATCATGCATGGCGCGGGAGAAAGACAGAGCCTCCTGCTGCAGCGTCTGCGCATCCATGGCCTGCAGTCTTTCCCGGTACACGTCCAGACCCGGGTCGTCCTGGCTGGACTGGGTCGGCCCGTACAGGGCGCTGACCAGGCGTTCCGATCCCATGGGTACGGACATATTCGGATCGGCAACACACACCGCCAGTTGCGTGACCATATCGATGATCCGGCTCAGGTGTATGGGTCGCTGCTTGAGTATGCGCCAGACCTCCTCGACCACCTGTTCCAGGATGTCGCCGTAACCGACGTGCCCGACCAGATAACGGAACAGTTCCTGGACACCGCGCTGGTGACGGCTGCGGGCTGCTTCGGTCTGTCGCTCGAAAACGAAATCCAGGTTCAGGGCAAGAACCTCACGCAAAAAGTGCAGCGCCTGTTCCCGGGAAATGCCGGGATAACTGTACTCCCCGCGCGCAATGGCCAGCCAGCGCAGCTCGCTCAGGCATTCCAGCGTCACCAGTTGCTGGTTGCCCTTGGCCAGGGTCCAGGGCACCCGGTCCGGCTGCAGACTGTTGGGATCCGCCCAGTCGGTCTGGTAAAAGGCGCCGGCGCGATCGATAGCCTCGATCCGGCCGGCGAGGTAGTCCACGCCCCCCTCGGCAACAAGCAGCCGCCGCGCCGCCTCGAGGAATTCGTTGGCATGACTTGCCTTGGCAAACGGCCTGGCCTGATCCATACGCTCCAGCGCCCGATCAAAACGTTCGGTCAGCTTGTCCAGTGAAGCCGTTTGCGACTGAAGTGCGTTTTGCGCCTGTGGATCGCTCACTTTTCCTTCCGGTAGTCGGCTCTATACAGCTGTTCCAAATCTCCGTGCATAACCCGGAGCATAACGCAGACACGCAGTATATACTTCCATGTAGCTCGAACGCGGTATCCATGCCGCATACGGGCTGCTTATATGCCCCGGTTATACACGGATTCAAAACACCTGTTTAGATATAATAATCCAGTTCCTCCTGCGCCTTCAGCAGGTCCCGCATTCGATGCGGGTCGTCGCCAAAGAAGTAGACCAGCCCCCAGTGTGTACCGAAGGCCGTCCGTTTGGTGACCTTGCTTTCCTGCGGTGCCTGCAGCTCATGATACTCGAAATAGGGATCGTTTTCGGTCTCTTCCGGTATCCGCAGTTCGGAGACCACACGGCGGCGCGGATAAACACCAAAGCACCCGGCATAGCCTTTTGCGCCCGTGACTTCCTCCGGGAAGAACGCGTCAATCTCCTCTTCGGTGGTATTCGGATCGAAGGCCAGCACCAGTCCCTGGTAGGCATTGAAACCATAGGCCCGCTCCAGCAGCTCGAAGACCTTGAAACCGGGCGGACGATAGGCCACTTCACCGAAATACATCTCGCCGTCGGAAGTGACGAAGAACTCCGGATGGATGAAGCCGAACTGGATGTCGAAGGTTTTAATCAACTTCTCGATCTGTTTGGTGATCAGTTCGCGCCAGCTTTCCAGTTCCGGTGTTGCAGGCACGAAGACTGAATACCCCAGCGTGACGTATTCGGAGATGTTGAGAAACTTGATCTTGCCCTTATGGACCCAGGCCTCGACGGCGAATTCCCAGCCATCCAGGTGGCTCTCCATGAGCACGGGAAATTCCTCTTCAGGGATGTGTTCGATGTCTTCCGGTGTACGAATGACGCGATGACCCAGGCAGCCGGCCTTGTCAAAGGCCTTCAGGTGGATGGGATCATTGGGGTCCCCGTCCAGCTTCAGCAGCGTCTGGTTGACACGCTTCAGGAAACGGATCACATCGCTCTTGTCATGGGCCTCCTCGAAAATGCCGACACGCAGGCCGCCCAGCTGGGCACGACGTTTCATCAAAGCCTTGTCGCGGAACAGCAGGGACTGGCCGTGCAGGCGCGGATCCCCGAACAGTACCGAGTTAATGGCGCCGGCCCATTCAACGGTTTCCTCGAACAGTGGAATGGCGACATCGACGCCTTCGTCCCTGAGGGTCTCGGCGATTTCCATGGATCGGTCATTAAGGCGCTCGAAGTTCCACGGAATGAAGGGTATATCATTCTCGCGGGCATACGCTTCGGCCCACTCGGGCGCGACCACGACATAATCACGGTCGAATTTATCCACGCCCTCGATGGCGCCGAGGGTCCAGCCCAGTAGAGCAACGTAACTTTTGTCAGAATTTTTCTTTGGCATAAGGTCCTCCTTCAACTCTGTTTACAACCCGGCGTTCGCAGTGTGCGCCGCGAGCCGGGCCGCCTCCGGCTGATCCGTCACTGCCCACGGACTGCCGGTGTTACGGGATTTTACAACAGCTGTGGGCTGCATCAGGGAAGACGGGAAATGAACCATTTACTACCCTACAGATATAGCCCGGAAAGTCAAAAAGCTCCGTATGATGCCGTTTATGGCATTTACGGGCACGATCACCGATCCTGGCGGGAATAGACATCAAATTGTGTGCTGATTCAAACAAAAACCGCTTGACCTTTTTATAAATAAGTCAATGATCCACGCTTTTTTCTTACCGTAATCCTTAGGACTATTTCGATCCGGCGCAAGGGTCAACAGAGACAACCATGAAAAAAACGCTCGCTTCTATCTCCAGCCTGCTGGTCAGCGTCGCCATCCTGCTCCTGGGCAGCGGCCTGCTGGGCACGCTGCTGACCCTGCGCGCCGGCATTGAGGGCTTTTCGGAAACGACGATCGGTCTGATCGCGTCCATGTATTTTCTCGGTTTCATCATCGGGACGTTTGTCTGTCCCAGGCTGATTCAGCGATCCGGGCATATCCGCAGTTTTGCCGTTATGGCCTCGATTGCCTCCTGCACGATCCTCATCTACGGGCTCTGGCTGGAGCCCGTCGTCTGGATGATCACGCGTTTGGTCACCGGCATCTGCCTCGTCAGCATCTACATTATCATCGAGAGCTGGCTTAATGCCCAGGCCAATAATGAGACCCGGGGACGTGTCTTCGCCACTTACATGATGATTAACCTGTTATTTCTGGCACTGGGCCAGTTCCTCATACTGGCAGGCGATATCAATACCCTGGAGTTATTCGGGATTTCCGCAATTCTGTTTTCCCTGGGACTGGTACCGGTAGCCATGACACGCCTGCCGGAACCGGCGCCGGTGCACAAAATCAGGCCGGACCTGCGCGAACTGTACCGGCTGGTGCCGTCGGGCTTCATGGGCAGCCTGATATCCGGGGTAGTAGGCAGCGCCTTCTGGGGCCTGGGACCGTTGTACGCCCTGCAGGCGGGACTGTCCGAGGAAGGCATCGCCGTCTTCATGGGCGCCGCCATCATCGGCGGCGCCCTGTTGCAATGGCCGCTGGGCCTGCTTTCGGATCGCCGCGACCGGCGTCTAGTGTTGCTGGACATCAGCCTGTTCAGCGCCGTCATCGCCGTCATTGGCCTGCTGGTCCCTACTGACACCGCCGTCTGGCTGGCTGTCGCCATGTTCTTCTACGGCGGCATGATGTTTTCCATCTACCCCATCAGCGCCGCCTTGACCAATGATTACACCGACCCGGTCGAACATGTGGAAACCAGCGGCAACCTGCTTATGGTCTACGGCCTGGGCGCCGCCGTCGGCCCCTTTATCGGCGGGCTGGCCATGCAATGGTTCGGCCGCGAGAGTCTGTTCATCCTGTTTGCCGTCTTCGGCGTACTGCTAACGTTGTATTTGTGGCTGCAACGCCGATACTTCCCGGAAGCGGCCGACGTGCCGAAGACGCACTTCGTCCCGTTGACCCGGACTTCCCAGGTGGCCATAGAAAGCCTGGCCGAGGCACCCACCGCGGAGGTATCCGAAACCTCAGTCTGAGCACGCCGCTTCTATGCCCAGGGGTACTTAGTTGAGAGCGGGGGAATTGATCGCCCGTGATGTACCGGCGCTGCGAATGGATTCGGTAACCCGCACATAGTTGTTGTAAAGGGTCCGGATCTCCCGCACATAAACCACCGTTTGGCCGCACCGGCAACGTCGTGTCCACTCGCCGTCGTGACGGTAGGGTTGTGCCAGTGCCAGCATCGCCGTCTCCACATTGTCGAACCAGCGATTCGGATTCAGGCCTGTCTCCTCCGCCAGCCGGCGCGCCTGCTGGATGCGCCTGTAACCGGCGTTATAAGCAGCCAGCGTAAACCAGGTGCGATCCTGCAGCTGCGGTATGTCATCGAAACGCCCGCGCAGATAATCGAGATATCGAATACCGCCAAGGATGTTGTGCGCCGGGTCGTCCCGTTCCTCGACGCCCACTTCCTCCGCTGTCGCGGGCAGTAACTGCATCAGTCCCTCGGCGCCGGCGTAGGAAACCGCCATCGGATCAAAACGGCTTTCCTGGTACATCTGCGCCACGATCAGGCGCCAGTCGAAACCGTAGTCTTTGGCGTATTCATGAACGATCCGGTCAAACGGCGAAAGTTGCACGAGTTCAGCCAACTGGTTCGCGCTGGCCTTTCTTTTCCCCGGCCGCTCGATATAGCGGGAGTAGAGCACATTATAAAATCCGCGCCGGTATTCCCGGCCGATAAACCCGTTCAGGGCCGTCAGTAATTGCATATCGGAGGCACGCACCACCCAGGCCTGGGGCCGCGGCTCCGCCAGCCGAAAATGCGCCTTCAGGTTCAGTTGACGGCTGAATTCCGCGTTCACCTCATGGCTGCCGATGACCGTCAGGTCATACAGACCCCGGGCAACCCGAAACAGAACGGTTTCGGTATTGAGCCCGTCTTCAGCGGCAATGATTTCCACATCAATGCCCTGCTCCTCGCGCAACGTCTCCAGATAACCTCGCCAGGGGCTTTCCTCCGGCAGATAGATACGCCTTCCGTCCAGATCCCGCGGCGCCTGCAACGCGCTGTCATGGGAACGCCCGACCAGTACCGGCGCGGAATGATTATAGGCCTTTGAGGCACGCAGGCCTTCGCCTTCAGGAACAGTTGATTGCGGCAGTGAGGCGGCGATGACATCGCCGCGGCCCTGCTTCAGGAGAGACTGCATTTCCGACTGATCCCGGGCGATAACAACATCCACGCGCAGACCGTTTTCTTCGGCAAAACGCCTTATCAACTCGTATTCGAAGCCCCTGAACCGGCCATTCTCAAAAAACACGTTGACCGGGCTGCGATAGGTGATCAACCTCAATAACCTGCGCTTTTTCAATGATGCCAGGTCTTCCCTGTAAACCTTCGCCAGATCCATTTGCAGGTGCTTCCTGTTGATGAACCGGTTCAGTGAGCCGTGCAACCTCCCGGCGTTTTCGTGTACCAGCCAGTGCCGGTATTCCGGCTCGCCCAGGGACAGCTGTATTTCGAGATCCGGATAATCAGCCAGCAGGGACTGCAGCGACTGGCTGTCCATAACCGCCAAATCGTAACGGCCGGAACTGACCCGTTCCAAAACCTGTCGATCCGTCACGGCAACGGGGATAGTAATCACGTCCATGCCGGGCGCGTCCTTTTGCATGGATGCGACCAACGTACTGACGGGCGATTGTTCACGCACGGCAATCTGCCGTACTGACAGATCCCGGGCCTCGTCTATGACCCCGCCGCCGTCCCGGCCCACTACCCGTGGTTGCGTCATTCCCCAGGACAGGGTGTTTCGCACCGGCAGTGCCGGGCCGGCATGAACCGACTCATTCAGCGAGGCGATGATATCGCCCCGACCGTCTTCCAGTGATGTGAGTAATTGCCAGGGAGTGTCGGCCGGGACCCATTCCGGAACCAGGTCATGAGCACGGCTGAATTGTTCCAGCATCCGTTTCTCTTCAGGCTCGATGCGGGACTCCAGGTAAAGAATACGGAGAACGCCTTTCTGCCGCAGTACCGGCAGATCCGCCGAGTAGGTATCCGGGCCCGGGCGGTTGTCCTGCGTCAAACCCTCCCGGACAGGCGCAACGGGCGTCTTGCCGCCAGCCACCGGATCGCGGGGCGCCGGCGACAGCAGGAACGGCAGAGTGAGAAGTGCGCACACGGAAACGGCAACGGCGCCGCCGGTACGCCGGATTGAAATCGCCAAAGATATTCCCCGCTAGCCCTGAATCCGCGGCTACTATACGCAGATTCCTTAAAAATATCTATATATTGTGATGTTCTTCTCATAATCCACTAGATGTAGAGGTGGGAAGAGATGTGATGATGTTATTGTGAGTGCTTACTTCATGTCCCGGATCAGGCTTTCCGCCCCGGCCAGGCGCTCCGGGGTGCCGATATCCAGCCAGACGCCGGGATAAAATTCCCCGCTAACCTCGCCCCGGCGAATGGCGCGACGCAACAGCGGGGCCAGGGGGAACGCCGTTGCCGGCTCGTCCCGGAACAGTTCGGGACGAAACACGCCGATGCCGGAATAGGTCCGGCGCGGGCGGTCGTCTTCACGGACGATGCGTCCGTCCTCCAGCACGAAATCCCCCTCCGGATGATGACCGGGGTTGTCCACCAGAACCAGATGGGCGAGCCCGGCGGGGGCATCCGGGAGTCCGCTGAAATCGTAATCCGTCCAGATATCGCCGTTGACCACCAGAAAACCGCCTTCTCCGAGAAGCGGCAGCGCCCGGCGTATACCGCCGCCGGTCTCCAGTGGCGCGTCTCCTTCATGGGAATAGATAATATTGGCTCCGAACAAAGCACCGTCACCAAAGCGCGCCTCAATCTGATCGCCCAGGGGGCCGGTATTAACGACGATCTCGGTGATACCGGCGCGGGCCAGACCTTCGATATGGTGCTGCAGGAGCGGCCTGCCGCCCACCTCAAGCAACGGCTTGGGCGTGGTGTCGGTCAGCGGCCGCATGCGTTCGCCGCGGCCGGCGGCCAGGATCATGGCGCGCATGAGTGCCGCCGCGGAGGGTTTATTACAGAGCCAGTCATCTTATTGAACGCTGTTTGCAAAAACCGGAATATATTTTTTGTCCGGATCGAATCTCTGGCATTATCATCAATAAAATCATTCTTTCATACCTTATGATCCTTGCCTTTTTCCAGATCATCGCCGGACTCGGACTGCTCGTCTACGGCGCCGACAAGTTCGTCAACGGTGCCTCCGGCCTGGCGCGCAGACTCGGCGTGCCGCCGATCATCATCGGCATGTCCGTGGTCGGCGTCGCCACGTCGATACCCGAAGTCCTGGTGGGCTCGGTTGCGGCCCTGAACGGCAAGACGCACATCGCCATCGGTAACGCCCTGGGTTCCAACATCGCCAATATGGGCCTGGTGCTGGGCGGCACAGCGGTGATCATGCCCATGGTTGCCCGATCCGATACACTGCTGCGTGAATACAAGGTGATGTGTATTGCCATGCTGGCGGCGTTGCTGATCCTCCTGGACCTCGACCTTAGCCGTACAGACGGCATTATCCTGCTGCTGGCCCTTGCTGTGGTCAGCGCCTGGATTTTCCATGTGGCGCGCACCTCGCCCGGAACGGACCCCCTGGCCCGGGAATATGAAAAGGAGTTCAGGGCAGAGACTACCGTGGCGCGATCCCTGCTGATCCTGGTCTTCGGTCTCGGCCTGTTGCTGGCAGGCGCGGAAATCCTGGTCCGTGGCGCGGTTTTCGTGGCGGAGTTCTTCGGTATCAGCGATCTGGTCATCGGCCTGACCGTCATTGCCGTCGGCACCAGCCTGCCGGAGCTGGCGGCCTCCATCATGAGCGTTCTCAAGGACGAGGCCGATATCGCCATCGGCAACGTCATCGGCTCGAACATATTCAACATGCTTATGGTGCTGGGCGTGCCGCCCCTGATCCATCCGGACAGCTTCGGTTTTGAGGTATTATGGCGCGATTTCTCCGTAATGGTCATACTGACCGTACTCATGGGTATCATGGTCTTCCTGCGCGGGCACGGCCGATTTGATCGGGGTGAGGGCGCGCTGCTTTTATCGGGTTTTCTTGCCTATCAGTCCTGGCTGTTTTTTGCGGCGACAGGCTGACGGTGACTCCATTACAATTTCATGCCCGATCCAATCAACATCAAGGCTGATATGCAGGAAAAGAGCTCCCGGGACAAGCTGTTGCAGCTGGGCCGTGCCGTCATAGAAACGGAAGCGGCCGGTGTGGTGGAACTCGTCAGCCGCATCGATGACCGGTTCTTTGAAGCCTGCAATCACATAATCGCCTGTCAGGGCCGGACCGTCGTCATCGGCATGGGCAAATCCGGGCATGTCGGCAACAAACTGGCCGCGACCCTGGCCAGCACCGGCACACCCGCCTTTTTCGTTCATCCGGGCGAGGCCAGTCACGGCGATCTGGGAATGATCACCTCCCGGGACGTGGTGGTTGCCCTGTCCAATTCCGGTGAGACCGACGAAATCCTCACTCTGCTGCCGGTAATCAAGCGCCTGGCCGTGCCGCTGATCGCGCTGACCGGCAATCCGGCCTCAACCCTGGCGCGATCAGCGACGGTCAACCTTGATGTCAGTGTCTCGAAAGAGGCCTGCCCGCTGGGCCTGGCGCCGACCACAAGCACCACGGCGGCCCTGGTCATGGGCGATGCCTTGGCCATCGCCCTGCTGGAGGCGCGCGGTTTCAGTGAAAAGGATTTTGCCCTGTCTCATCCCGGCGGCACACTTGGGCGACGGCTTTTGCTCAGGGTCAGCGATATCATGCATACGGGCAAGGCTGTTCCCAAGGTGGATACCGGCACAAAACTCAGGGATGCCTTGCTGGAAATGAGCGCCAAGGGTCTCGGTACCACCGCCGTGGTGGACGACGAGAACCGGGTCCTGGGGATTTTTACCGACGGCGACCTGCGCCGCACCCTCGACAGCGGCGCGGATATTCATAACGCCTCCGTGGCCGATGTCATGACCGGCAATTGCAAGACCATTCACGCCGACGCGCTGGCGGCCGAGGCCCTGCACATGATGGAAGAATTCAAGATTAATGCGTTGCTGGTGGTCGATGACGGGAATACGCTGATCGGTGTTCTCAACATGCACGATCTTCTGCGCGCCAGGGTGGTCTGAGCTCCATGGACGATATTCTCAGGAAGGCGGCAACAATTCGCCTGGCGGTGTTCGATGTCGACGGCGTGCTCACCGACGGCCGTCTCATCCTCGGCAACAACGGCAGTGAATACAAAAGCTTTCATGTTCATGACGGCCTCGGACTGGTGATGCTGAAGCGGGCCGGGCTGCTCGTGGCTGTGATCTCCGCGCGCAAATCCGACATCGTCTCGGAAAGGATGGCGGCATTGGGCATCGAATACGTTTATCAGGGACAGGACGACAAGCGCGGGGCATTGCTGGGACTGATGCGGGATTTGAATGTCCAGCCCGATGAGACCGCCTTCGTCGGCGACGACCTCATCGATCTGCCGGCCATGGCCGCGGCCGGATTCTCCATCGCCGTAGGCAACGCCCACCCCTTTGTCAGGGAGCACGCGGACTGGGTAACACAGGGACACGGCGGCCGGGGCGCTGTGCGGGAAATCTGTGAACTGATCCTCAAGGCCCACGGACGGCTGGAAACGGTCTACCGGGAGTTCCTGCCGTGAACCGCCCGGCTCCATCACACGGAACCGGGGAATATCCGGAATCATGTCACAGCGCCTGATAATCCTGGCCCTGCTGGTCACCGCCGCTCTGGGCAGCACCTGGATAATGAACCGCATCGGCCAGGATGAGTCTGATATTGAGACAGACGGGGAGTTTCAGGAACCGGATTATTATATGGAAGACTTCACCACCCTCACCATGCGCGGCGACGGCACACCCAAACACCGCCTGCAGGCCCTGTATATGGCGCATTACCCCGATGACGATACAACGGAGCTGATCGATCCAACCATGAAAATCTTTCGCGTTGACAGTACGCCGCTCTATATCAGCGCCGACAAGGGATGGGTTACCGCTAATAATGAAATTGTATTACTGCGGGGGAACGTTACCATGTGGGAAGAGGGCGAAACGGGCGAGCGCATCATGGATGTCAACACAAGCGAGGTCCGCGTTCTGACGGAAGAGGAATACGCCGAAACTGACAAATATGCCACCATTAACAAAGACCGTACCACTATTACCGGCACGGGCATGCGGGCCCATTTCAAAGACAGCCGGCTGGAAATTATCGACCATGAACGAACTGTCATTAAACCGAAGCCGAATAATACATAAACTTGCCTGCCTCCTTGTCCTGGCCGGCCTGAGCCAGGCGGCGGCGGGGCTTTCATCGGACAAGGACCAGCCCATTGAGGTGGAAGCGGACACGGCGGAACTGGATGACCTGAAGAACAGGAGCATTTACACCGGCAATGTCATCGTCACGCAGGGAAGCATCCGCATGACCGGCGACAAGATGACCGTCTACCATACCGAGGACGACGAACTGGATACGCTGATCATGGAAGGCAAGCCGGCCACCTATCGACAGCTGCCCGATGACAGCGATGTTTATGACGAAGCCGAGGCGCTGACCATTGAATATTATGAATTACAGAACCTGGTGATCCTGATCGAGGAGGCCAAGGTCAGACAGGAAAGCATGACCATGACCGGCGACCGCATAGACTACGACACGGAACTGAGCCAGGTAAAGGCGCAAAGCAAGGCGCGGGCGACAACAGACACGGATGCGCCTGAGGAATCAGGCCGGGTGAAGGTCATTCTGAAAAAACAAAAGGCCGAAGAACAGGATGAAGCGCCGGCAAAGCCGGACTCGCCCGACGCACCGGTGGACCAGTAGCCGGCACGGCGATCGTTTCAACAGGATTCTTTGACACATATTATGAGCAGCGTTCTTTCCGCCCGCCACCTTTCCAAGCAATTCCGCCGCCGCCAAGTCGTGCGCGATGTGAGTCTTTCGGTGAAAAGCGGCGAGATCGTCGGCCTGCTGGGACCCAACGGCGCCGGCAAGACCACCAGCTTCCATATGATTGTCGGCCTGATCCCCTGCGACGACGGTGAAATATTTATCAATGACCGCAACATCAGTCACCTGCCCATGGACAAACGGGCTCACCTGGGGCTGGGCTACCTGCCTCAGGAATCCTCCATTTTCCGCAAGCTGACCGTGGAGGAGAACATCATGGCCATTCTGGAAACGCGCCGCGGCCTCGGTATCGAAGAGATGCGGGAACGGCTGGAGGGACTGCTGCACGAATTCCATATCGACCACTTGCGCGACAATCTCGGCCTGAGCCTGTCCGGGGGCGAGCGCCGGCGCGTGGAAATCGCCCGGGCGCTGGCCACCAGCCCGGAGTTCCTGCTTCTTGATGAACCTTTTGCGGGGATCGACCCCATATCCATCAGCGACATACAACGCATGACCCAATACCTGGCACAGCTCGGCCTGGGTGTTTTAATCACCGATCATAATGTCCGGGAAACCCTGGGCTCCTGCGACCGTGCCTACATCGTCAGTGACGGACAGATTATCTCCGAGGGCACGCCTGAACAAATCCTGGCCGACGAACATGTCAGGGAGGTATACCTGGGCGCCCAGTTCAGAATGTAACCCGCAATCCGGCACGAAAGCGACGCCGCTTTTGCGTTAAACTAGCCAGTATGAAGCCGTCCCTACAATTAAAGATCGGTCAAAGCCTTACCATGACGCCGCAACTGCAGCAGGCCATCCGGCTGCTGCAGCTCTCCAGCATGGAACTGCAGACCGAAATCCAGGAAGCCCTGGATTCCAACATGATGCTGGAACTGGACGAAGGCGGCGACGAAGAACAGGAGGATGGCAACCAGGAACAAAACGACCGTCAGAATGATATGGAAGCCGCCCCCGGCAACGATTCCTCCAGTGAAAATGATATCCCCGGCGATCTGCCGATCGATACCGCATGGGAGGATATTTATGACGGCGGCGTCGGTTACGCCCGCGGCGGCGGCAATGAGGACGATTATAACGGTTATGACAACCGCGGCGGTGAAGAGAAAACCCTGGGGGAACATCTGCTCTGGCAACTGAATCTGACGCCCACGTCCGAAACGGACCGTGCCATCGCCACCGCCATTATCGACGCCCTCGACGATGATGGTTACCTGACCTGTTCACTCGAGGACATAAAGGGCCTGATGGGACAGGAGCCCGGCGTCGAACTGGACGAGGTAGAAGCCGTTCTGCACCTGGTCCAGGCCATGGAGCCCGCCGGCGTGGGCGCCCGGGACCTGAAGGAATGCCTGCAGCTGCAGCTTGCCCAGGCGGCTCCGGACACACCCTGGCTGGAAGAAGCAATCAAACTGGTCGACGAACACCTGGATCTGCTGGCTTCCCATGACTATGGACAGTTGATGCGCAAACTGAAACTCCCGCGCGAGGATCTCTCGGAGGTCATTTCCCTGATCCAGTCGCTCAACCCGCGGCCCGGCGGGCTGATCCACGATCAAACCGTTCAGTATGTCATTCCGGATGTCTATGTTAAAAAGGTCAGGGGAGTCTGGCGCGTGGAACTGAACACCGATGCCATGCCCAGGCTGCGCATCAATTCCGAGTACGCGCATATGATCAAACGCGCCGACAGCAGCAGTGACAATACATCCATGAAAGAGCACCTGCAGGAAGCACGCTGGTTCATCAAGAGTCTGCAAAGCCGCGCGGAGACCCTGCTGCGGGTCGCGTCCTGCATCGTGGAAAGGCAGCGCGCGTTTCTCGAATACGGCGAAGAGGCGATGAAGCCGTTGGTATTGCACGATATTGCTGAAACGCTGGACATGCACGAGTCCACCATCTCCCGCGTTACCACCCGCAAATATATGCATACGCCGCGGGGCGTATTCGAACTGAAATATTTCTTCTCCAGTCATGTCAGTACGGATCAGGGCGGCACGGCATCGTCCACGGCCATACGTGCCCTGATCAAAAAACTGATCAGCGGTGAACAACCACAAAAACCGCTGAGCGACAGCAAGATCGCTTCCCTGCTTGGAGAACAGGGCATCAACGTCGCGCGAAGAACCGTGGCGAAATACCGGGAGGCACTGTCGATACCGCCATCCAACGAGAGAAAGCGTTTGTTCTAGATAAAACCGTCAGGAGATTCATATGCAGATTAATTTGACCGGACATCATATTGATATCACTCCCGCCTTGCGTTCCTATGTGGAGACAAAATTTGAAAAACTGGAACGCCATTTCGACAATATGACCAACATACATGTCATACTTACCGTTCAGAAAGAACGCCAGATTGCCGAGGCCACCATACATGTTAATAGGGGCAACCTGTTCGCCGAAGCGGAACAGACCGATATGTACGCGGCCATCGACGAACTGATCGACAAACTCGACCGCCAGGTCAAGAAGCATAAGGAAAAGCTCACGGACCACCACAACAGGGAAGGCAGGATGAAAAACCATGAACAACCCGAGTAACCCGGCCACCCGCAAGTGAACTTTAACCATGCAAATATCTGAAATATTATCCCCGGACAGAGTCCGTTGTGACATCGACAACCAGAGCAAAAAAGCCGCTCTGGAAACACTGTCCTCGCTTATCGCCGACGCCGATTCCGGCATTTCCCAGGGCGAGGTTTTCGACAGCCTCATCGCCAGGGAGCGGCTGGGCAGCACCGGGCTGGGCGAGGGCATTGCCCTGCCTCACGGCCGTCTGAAAAACGCGGACCACGCCCTGGGGGCGTTTATACGCCTGCGATCGGCAATAGATTATGATGCCGTGGACCAGAAACCCGTGGACCTGCTGTTTGCCCTGCTGGTACCGGAAGAGTCCACGGAGGAACATCTGCAGATCCTGTCGAAACTTGCCGAATTGTTCAGCAAGCCGGAAATGCTGGGCAAACTTCGTTCCGAAGGAGACACGGCCGGGATATTCTCACTGTTGACCGAATAAACCCATGGCCAACAACAATGATCACATCAGTGTCAGTGAGCTGTTCGAAAAATACGGAGAACGACTGAGCCTGCAGTGGATTGCCGGCAAGCACGGCGGCGCTAATATAATCACGCCGGAGGAATACCGGGCCGGCCCGATGGATTACGTCAGGGACGACATGGATGATCTGATAACGGAGCCCGCGGGAAGCGAAGCAAGAACACCCGGCAAATCGCTTGCGGGCTATCTGAACCTGATCCATCCCCACCAGATTCAGATCCTGGGAAATGTGGAACTGGATTATCTGGAGCAACTTCGGGACATTACCCGGCACGACACGGTCAAACAGCTTATCTCACAGAGTCCGGCCTGTATTGTCATGGCCGAGAAATGCGAACCCCCGCCGTATCTGACCCTGCGTTGTAATGAATACAACATCCCGCTTTTCACCTCGAGCCTGACCAGCGTCCAGTTATCGGACTCGCTTCGTTATTACCTGACAAATCTGTTCGCGGACACGACCGTACTGCACGGTGTGTTCATGGAGGTCATGACCATCGGCGTTCTGCTGACAGGGCCCAGCGGCATCGGCAAGAGTGAGCTGGCCCTGGAACTCATTGCGCGCGGCCACAGCCGGCTGGTTGCCGACGATGCGCCGAAATTCTCGCGTATCGCCCCCGATATTGTCCGCGGAAGCTGTCCGGAAATACTGCGTGACTTTCTGGAAGTACGCGGCATAGGCATTATCAATGTAAGGAAACTCTACGGCGACAGCAGTATAAAGAATGAAAAATACCTGCGCCTGATCATCCAGCTTGAACGCATGGATGAAAACAAGCTTATGCAACTGGACAGGCTGGAGGGAAGTTATCGCAACCGAAAGGTGCTTGACGTGGAGATCCCCGAAATCACGCTGCCGGTGGCGCCGGGCCGCAACTTGGCCGTGTTGCTGGAGTGCGCTGTACGTAACCATGTCCTGCGAGCCGGCGGTTACGACGCCTCGCAAGAATTTGTTGAAAAGCAACAGCTACTGATCAATCAGAACAGTGGCTGAAGAAACGACAACGCGCCGCGTTATTTTTGTCAGCGGCCTTTCCGGGGCCGGCAAGTCCGTTGTCCTGCACACCCTGGAAGACCTCAATTACTACTGCATCGACAATCTGCCCATCAGCCTGATGGATAAACTGGCCGGCGAGATCGACCGGCTTCCGGAAAACATCGCCATCGGCATCGACGCCCGTAACATCAAGCGGGAACTGACCGATCTGCCGGACAGCATAAAGGCCATCAGGGAACACGGTGTTGCCACCGAGCTCATCTTCCTCGATGCGAGCGAGGATGTACTGACGAAGCGGTTCAGCGAAACACGCCGCAAGCATCCCCTGTCATCAGACAACATTCCTTTATATGAGGCTATTACAAAAGAACGGGAAATCCTCAGCTCGTTGTCGGAAACCGCCGATCTGCGTATCGACACAAGCCACAATACGGTGCATGATCTTCGCAATCTAATCAGGGAGCGGATCACTGATCGTGCTGTCGATACACTTTCCATACAGGTCATGTCTTTCGGCTACAAGTTCGGCACGCCCCGCGACGCCGATTTTATTTTCGATGTCCGTTGCCTTCCCAACCCCTACTGGGACAACACACTCAGGCCTTACTCCGGCAGGGAACAACCGGTGATTGATTTCCTCGAACAGCAGGCCGGGGTGCTGCGCATGCGTGAACAGCTCACATCATTCCTGACGGAATGGATCCCCGCCTTTGAAAATGAGAACCGGAGCTATCTGACCGTCGCCATAGGCTGTACCGGCGGCCGGCATCGATCCGTCTATCTGGCCGACCGCCTGACCGGGGATCTGCGCGCTGGCGGCCGGCCGATTATACTGCGTCACCGGGACATCTGAATATGGGTTCCGAATCCGTGTCCAATCCGGAAACCTGTAAGCGGACCGTACGCGGCGGGGATGCCGCATTCGAGCTGCAAGGATGTATTTACCGCGTGTCTGTGTCAGGTTTCCGGATTGGACACGGATTCGGAACAGTTGTATAGAGCCGTGGCCGCCGGTCTTCTCATACTGACTCACGACGGCATCGGGCCCGCCTTGCTGGGCACGGCGACACTGATGCTGGAAGGCTGCCCGCTGACGGCCAAACTCCTCAATGTCAGCACCGAGAGCGATCCGGATCAGTTGTTGATAGACACAACGGAACTGGCGGAGGCACTGGACAGCGGCGACGGGGTTTTGATATTAACCGATCTGCCCGGCTCCACTCCCAGCAACATTGCCGCACAGATCGCGGGAATGAAAACAAACATACGCATCGTCAGCGGAGTGAACCTGTCCATGCTGATACGCATTCTGAATTATCCGGATTGCAGCCTTGAAGAGCTGACGGCAAAAGCCCTGAGCGGCGGCCGCGACGGCATCGTCCAAATTTGACGCTTTGCGCCATCCGACCACCATTAAAAGATCTGCCACAGAGGACACAGAGAACCACAGAGGACAAAATATCATATGTTATTTTTGGTGGATAAATCGGCCAATCCGGTTGCACTTGCGCAAGCCGCTAAACAAGCTTTTCATCTTTTCTCTGTGGCCCTCTGTGTCCTCTGTGGCTAAATAAATAACGCAACACTGGCTCAAGGCGAACAATGCAACGCAAGAAAATCACAATAATAAACAAGCTGGGACTGCATGCCAGGGCCGCGGCCAAGCTGGTGCAGACCGCGTCCGCGTTCGAAAGTGAAATCTATCTGGTGCAAAAGGACAAAAAAGTCAGCGGCAAAAGCATAATGGGGATCATGATGCTGGCGGCTTCCAGGGGGACGGAAATCGAACTTGTGATATCGGGGAAGGACGAGGAACAGGCCATGGCCGAAATTGAAGCGCTGATACAGGACCGCTTCGGGGAAGCCGAATGACTTTTTCCCTGCATGGCGTGGGTGTCTCCGATGGTATTGCCATCGGCAAGGTCCATGTCATCGAACGGGATCGCTTCGACATCCCGGAATACAGAATCGAGGAGTCCCGGGTGGATGCCGAGGTGGAACGACTTTCCCAGGCGGTTACCAGCGCCAAACAACAGTTGCGCGCCATACGCGATCATATTCCGTCGGCCACGGCCGTTGATATCAGTGCATTCATTGACACTCACCTGCTGATGCTTGACGACACGGCCCTGCTGCAGGAACCCGAGCGTCTCATCAGGGAACATCGTTACAACGCCGAGTGGGCGCTGAAATTCCAGCGCGATGCGCTGGTCAGTGTCTTTGATGAAATGGACGATCCCTATCTGCGCACGCGCAAGGATGATGTGGATCACGTCGTCAACCGCGTTCTGCGAATTCTGCTGAAACAGTCCCCGTTAAAGCATGAGGAACCCGACAATAAGCTGGACGGTTATATCATTCTCGCCAACGATCTGACTCCGGCCGATACAGTCCTGATGCAGCACGGCGGTGTCGTTGCCTTTGCCACCGAGTACGGCGGCCCCACATCCCATACGGCAATCCTGGCCCGCAGCCTCGGCATTCCCGCCATTATCGGCCTGAACCGGGCGCGCCGTTATATCCATGAAGATGATCTGGTTATCATCGACGGCATCTCCGGTGTTGTCATCGTTGATCCGGACGAGAAAACACAGGCTTATTACAGGGCCAGACAGCAGGAATACCTGCGTTCGCGCGCGCAACTCATTTCCCTGCGCGAAGCCCCGGCCGTCACCCTGGACGGAACCACGGTCGAACTGATGGCCAATATTGAACTGCCCCGGGATTTCGACACGGTTCTGGAGGTCGGCGCCGCCGGTGTGGGACTGTACCGGACTGAATTCCTGTATATGAACCGAACCTCGCCGCCCGACGAGGAAGAGCATTTCCGGACCTATTGCGAGGTCATCGAAATACTCAAGGGCCTGCCCCTGACCATTCGCACCCTGGACCTGGGCGCGGACAAACAGGTGGACGGCGGGCGCCAGGCCGGCCCGGTACAATCCAATCCGGCCCTGGGACTGCGCGCCATCCGGCTTTGTCTCAAGGATCCGTCGCTGTTCCGGCCGCAGTTACGGGCCATACTGCGAGCCTCGGCCCGCGGACCCCTGCGGCTGATGATACCGATGCTGTCCAATCTGCAGGAGGCGAACCAGGTTCTGGAATTACTCGAAGAGATCAAGTCGGAACTGGACCAAAAAGGTATTGCCTATGACCATGACCTCCCCGTAGGTGCCATGATCGAAGTGCCGGCCGCCGCCATCTGCGCCGACGTCTTTGTCCGTTACCTGGACTTCCTGTCCATCGGCACCAACGATCTGATCCAGTACACCATTGCCATCGACCGGGTTAATGACGAGGTCAATTATCTCTATGACCCGCTGCATCCCGCCGTCCTCCGGCTTATCAAGATGACCATCGATGCCGGGCGTGAGGCGGACGTCCCCATAGCCATGTGCGGCGAGATGGCCGGAGACAAGCGCATGGCCCGCCTGTTGCTGGCCCTGGGACTGCGTGAGTTCAGCATTCATCCCGCCAACCTGCTGGAGATCAAACAAACCATTACTCAAACCAGCGTCAGAGACCTTGACGAACTGGCCAGGCAGGCCCTCGCCGCCGCCAACGGCGCCGAAGTGGCGGAATTGCTGGACAAGACCGAACAACGGCCGCACTAAGCAACGAACTCCCGCCGCAGGGATAACGCTGATACACTTAACCCTCGTATTGTGCCAGGCCGGATCAACCGGCGAGGAGCTAGGCGATATTGAAACCGACCATTCCGACTTCATCACCCCTGACCTTTTGCCCCTCACACCTTACTCATGAACCCATGCTCCGTCGTCTGCGGGCGCAGCTAACTTAAGGCCGGCTGCAAGCTGAATCGTTGGCACCTATGGCAGATAACGAAATACAGGAAAACCTGCTTGAAGCACTGGAAACCGAGGATGTTGATCGCGTCCGCGATCTGCTAAACGAGCTGCACCCTTCGGAAATCGCCGACCTGCTGGAGAGCCAGCCGGGCAAGGCGCGCGAGCAGATCTGGAATCTGGTTGATACGCAGATCGAAGGCGAAGTCCTGTCCCACGCCCACGATTCAGTCCGTACCGGACTGCTGAAGCAGATGCCGCCGGGCCGTCTGGCACGGATAACCCGGGACCTGGACGCCGATGATCTTGTTGATATTCTCAACGATCTGCCCGAAGACATGGCCGACAGCGTTCTTCTGTCCATGGACGTACAAAACCGGGAACGCCTGGCCTCAATCCTCGCCTACCCGGAAGATACCGCCGGCGGTCTTATGAACATCGACGTCGTCCCGGTGCGGGCCGATGTCACTCTGGACGTGGTAACGCGCTATCTGCGCGTTCTGGGCGAACTGCCGGAACAGACCGACAGCCTGATGGTGGTGGACCGGGAAAACCATTTCATCGGCATGCTGGCCCTGGCCGAGATCCTTACCCACAAACCCGAGGCCACGGTGGGTGAATTGCTGCATTCGGGCGTCGAGATCACGGCCGATACGCCGGCGGAGGACGTGGCCAGATTGTTTGAACAGCGCGACCTGTTGTCGGCGGCCGTAGTAGATGAGGACGGCGTATTGCTGGGCCGCATTACCATTGACGACGTGGTCGATGTCATCCAGGAACAGGCGGAGCACGCCGTGCGCAGCATGGCGGGCCTCACGGATGACGATACGTTCGCTCCCGTCCTTGCCAGTGCCGGTCGCCGCGCCGTGTGGCTGGGGATTAATATCATCACGGCATTCATTGCCGCCTCGGTGATAGGCCGGTTCGAAGACACCATCCGGCAACTGGTGGCGCTGGCGGTATTGATGCCGGTAGTCGCCAGCATGGGCGGGGTGGCCGGCAATCAGACCCTGACCATCACCATCCGCGGTCTGGCCCTGGGACATGTGGTTCGAAGCAATGTCCGGCCATTACTGCAAAGGGAACTGACCATCGGCATGCTCAACGGCGTGCTCCTGGCCCTGGTGGTCGCATTAATCGCTTTTCTCTGGTTTCATAATTCAAAGCTGTCCCTGGTTATCGGGGCGGCCATGATCATTAACCTGATAATCGGCGCCCTCGCCGGCGCGCTGATTCCGTTGATACTGAAACGCCTGGGTATCGATCCGGCTGTCGCGGGAGGCATGCTGTTGATGACCGTCACCGATGTGGTGGGGTTCCTGAGCTTTTTGGGGCTGGCGACTCTTTTTCTTATTGACTAGTGGCTCGTGGCTCGTGGCTCGTGGCTCGTGGCTCGTGGCTCGTAAATGAGCATGTATTATTTCGACTGCGGGGAAACCCGTTTTTCAGAAAAAGTTCTCACACATAATGCTTCCTTACATCCTCTCGGGATGACGTTGGATCCCTGAATCGAATAACAAGCCACGAACCACGAGCTTACCAGCTAAACAATATCCACTGGGGTACGCCGGGGTCTTCCTTGATCCCCCTGCGATGAGACTCCATGCTGCCGTCGCCATCCCGGTCTATCAGGTAATAAGGCATGCCGACGTTCGGCGTTACCTTGACCATGTACAGAATACCGTTGACCCGGTATTCCTCGATCACGGCGTCGTCCTTGCGGATAATTGTGACATCCGGCTCGATGGGCTGGCCGCTCTGGACCGCCTCCGGAATATCCGGCGGCGGCGGAACCGCTTCCAGTTCCTCTTCGCTGTTATCCTGTGCCGACAATCCCGGCAGAAGGAACATCAATATTGTTATTGCTAGGATTTTTTTCATACGATTTTTCCTGTCAGGCTCTCGCCCGGTTTCCGGACCGGCCACGGTGAATAAATCCGGGCGGTCCCCGCCGCTTTCCGCAAAACCGCCACCTGTCGTGATCATCCGGGTTTATCCCCGGTTCTGCAATCGCTTCCATCACAATCCGCAGGATTTTCTGCAAACATGATCACGATCACCCGGCGACAATTCCCGATTGGGAAGTGTCCGGATATCGTTCATAATGTCTTTGTACCATAGAATCCCTCAGAACATCATTATGTCGAAAACCCTGGTCCTTGTGGACGGCTCTTATTACCTTTTCAGGGCCTATCACGTCCAGCAGTTGCAGCGATTCAGGACCGCCAACGACGAGCCCACCGGGGCCATCTTCGGTGTCATGAACATGCTGCACAAGCTTTTAAAGGATTACGATCCGGAACACTTCGCTGTTGTCTTTGATGCCCGGGGCAAGAGTTTTCGCAACGACCTGTACGAAGAGTACAAGGCCAACCGGGCGCCCATACCGGAAGATCTGGAATGCCAGTTCGAGCCGTTGCATGAAATTATCCGGGCGGAAGGCTTCCCCATGCTGATGATAGACGGCGTCGAGGCGGACGACGTCATCGCCACCCTGGCGGCCCGTGCCGTGGAGAAAGGTTTCGACGTGGTCATCTCAACCGGAGACAAGGACCTGGCCCAGATCGTTAATGATCACATCATTCTCATCAACACCATGACCGATACAGTGCTGGACCCGGCCGGCGTGGAGGAGAAATTCGGCGTGCCGCCTGAACGCATTGTCGATTACCTGGCCCTGGTGGGTGACAGCGTCGACAACATACCGGGCGTGCCCAAGGTCGGGCCGAAGACAGCGGCCCGATGGTTGAAACAATACGGCTCCCTGGATGGCGTTATTGAGCACGCCGATGAAATCAAGGGCAAGGTGGGCGACTATCTGCGCGATAGCCTCGACAGGCTGCCGCTGAGCCGGGAACTGGTCACCCTGAAATCGGACCTGGAACTGGCACTGAAACCGGAAAACCTGATCCGGGACGAACCGGACGTGGAAACGCTGCTGGATCATTTCCGGCGTTGGGAATTCAACAGCTGGATCAAACAGCTGCCCATCAATGCCGAAGACGATAACGACAACGCGGGCGATGACAACTCCGGAAAGCCTGGGGATTACGAAATCATTTTCACGGCAGAGGGCCTGGATCGCTGGATCAAGGTCCTGGAAAAAGCCTCCCTGTTCGCCTTTGATACGGAAACCACCAGCCTGAACTACATGATAGCGGAGATTGTCGGGGTTTCTTTTTCCACAATCTCCGGCTCGGCCGCCTACGTGCCGCTGGCGCACGATTACGACGGCGCGCCGAAACAACTGGACCGAAATGATGTTCTGAAAAGATTGTCATCCGTGCTCTCTTCGGACAAGCGGAAGAAACTCGGGCACAATCTGAAATACGACCAGAGCGTCCTGGCCAATTACGGCATTGAACTGAACGGCATCGAGCACGATTCCATGCTGGAATCCTATGTGCTCAACAGCACCGCCAGCCGCCATGACATGGATTCACTGGCGCAGAAATACCTCAACATCCGGACCACGCACTATGAAGAGGTGGCCGGCAAGGGCGCCAAACAGGTACCGTTCAATAAAGTCCCCGTGGAGATCGCCGGGCCCTACGCGGCCGAAGACGCCGATATAACGCTGCGCCTGCATGAAACGCTCTGGCCCAGGCTCTCGGAGGAGAAAAACCTGAAGGAGATTTATCAACACATGGAAGTCCCTTTGTTATCCATTCTCTCCCGCATGGAACGCAACGGCGTCATGATCGATGTGGAGATGCTGCACGAACAGAGCCGGGAACTGACCGGGCGCATGGCGGAAATCGAGGAACACGCTCACAATATTACCGGTGAAACCTTCAACATCGGATCGCCAAAGCAGATACAGGCCATCCTGTACGAAAAAATGGAACTGCCGGTGATTTCCAAGACCCCCAAGGGGCAGCCCTCCACGGCCGAGGCCGTGCTGCAGGATCTGGCGGATCAGGGCTATGAACTGCCGCGGCTGATTCTTGATCACCGTGCCATGAGCAAGCTCAAATCCACCTATACCGACCGCCTGCCGGGGATGATCAATGCATCGACGGGGCGCGTCCACACCTCCTACCACCAGGCCGTCGCCGCAACGGGGCGTCTGTCGTCCTCGGACCCGAACCTGCAGAACATCCCCATTCGATCGCCGGAAGGCCGGAAAATACGGCGCGCCTTTATCGCGCCGCCGGGTTATGCCCTGCTGGCGGCGGATTATTCCCAGATCGAACTGCGCATCATGGCCCATCTGTCCGGAGACAAATCCCTGCTCAAAGCCTTTGAGCAGGGTGAAGACATTCACCGGGCCACGGCGAGTGAAGTCTTCGACACGGAACTGGACGAGGTGACGAGCGAGCAAAGGCGAAGCGCCAAGGCGATCAATTTCGGCCTCATATACGGCATGTCGGCCTGGGGCCTGGCCCGGCAGCTGGGCATTGACAGGGGCGCCGCAAAAGAATATGTAGACCGGTATTTCGAGCGTTATCCGGGGGTGAAACAGTATATGGACGACACGCGGGAGCGGGCGCGCGAACTGGGCTATGTGGAAACCGTTTTCGGCCGCCGCCTGTACCTGCCGGAAATCAACGCCCGCAACGTCCAGCGCCGCCAGTACGCCGAGCGCACCGCCATCAACGCCCCCATGCAGGGCACGGCGGCGGATATCATTAAAAAGGCCATGCTCGGCATCGATCGTGAGATACTCGGCAGCGGCAAGGATATTAAAATGATCATGCAGGTGCACGACGAATTGATCTTCGAGGCCCCCGAAGATACGGTGGAGGAAATGACCGAAAGGATTGCCGGGCTCATGGCCGGTGCCGCGGAGCTGAGCGTACCCCTGGAAGTGGAGACGGGCATCGGAGCAAACTGGGATGAGGCTCATTAAGCTGGAAGACGGACCTTTCTATGCTAACATTAATTTGAAATACACCATTACAACACTCAACCGTTCCACTCCCGACTTCGAAACACGCGCAGGAAACATCCATGTTGTTAATCCCGGCGATTGATATAAAAGATGGAAAATGCGTGCGCCTGCGCCAGGGGCGCATGGACGACGCAAAGGTATACAGCAACGATCCGGCGGATATTGCCGACCGCTGGGTCGAACAGGGCGCCCGCCGGTTGCATGTCGTTGATCTCAACGGCGCCGTTACCGGCAAACCCGTCAATGCGGACATCATCCACAGCATTGTCGAAAAACATCCCGATATCCCGGTCCAGGTCGGCGGCGGCATTCGTAACGAGGACACCATCCAGACCTATCTTGATGCCGGCGTCAGCTACGTCATAATCGGCACCCGTGCTGTTACGACCCCGCATTTTGTTTCCGATGTCTGCCTTGAGTTTCCAAGTCACATTATCGTCGGCCTGGATGCCCGCAACGGCAAGCTGGCGACGGAGGGATGGTCGAAGCTGTCCCATCACGACGCCATCGACATGGCTCAGCGCTTCGAGGAGGAAGGCGTCGCTTCCATCATCTTTACCGACATCGGCCGCGACGGCATGATGACCAGCGTCAACATCGAAGCGACCCTGGAACTATGCCGCAATGTCGCCATTCCCGTTATTGCCTCCGGCGGTATCGGCAAGATCGAGGACATTGAGGCCCTGTGCGATATCGCCCACGAGGGTCTGGAAGGCGTTATCACCGGCAAGGCCATCTACGAAGGCACCCTGGATTTCGCCGCCGCACAGAAACTCATCGACGAGCGCTGCGGCAATGAATAACCCGTGGCAATGAGCCTGGCCAAACGGATCATCCCCTGCCTGGACGTGGACGCCGGCCGGGTGGTCAAGGGGGTCCGTTTCGTGGACATCCGCGATGCCGGCGATCCGGTGGAAGTCGCCCGACGCTATGACGAGCAGGGCGCCGACGAAATCACCTTCCTGGATATCACCGCCAGCAGCGATGATCGCGAAACCATGGTCCACGTGGTTGAAGCCGTGGCCGGCCAGGTCTTTATTCCCCTGACGGTGGGCGGCGGCATTCGAACCCTGGAGGATATACGCCGTATGCTGTCTGCCGGCGCCGACAAGGTCAGCATTAATACCGCCGCGGTACAGCGGCCGGAATTCGTGCGCGAGGCTTCCGGGCGATTCGGTTCACAATGTATCGTCGTCGCTATCGACGCCAAACGGGTTGCCGGCGACGATGCCCCTCGCTGGGAAGTGTTTACCCATGGCGGGCGGCGCGCCACCGGCCTGGATGTGATCGAATGGGCACGCAGGATGGCCGACTACGGCGCCGGCGAGATCCTGTTGACCAGCATGGATCGGGACGGAACGCGCAACGGCTTCGATGTGGAGTTAACCCGGGCGGTCAGTGACGCCGTGCCCATTCCGGTCATTGCTTCCGGCGGCGTCGGCAGCCTGGAACACCTTGTGGAAGGGGTTCGAGAAGGCGGCGCCGACGCGGTGCTCGCCGCCAGCATCTTTCATTTCGGCGAACACACCGTGCTTGAGGCAAAGCGGCTTATGCAATCCAGCCGGATCGAGGTAAGACTGTAATCATGGCAACAGCAAGCGAAGCCTGGCTGGATCAGGTCAACTGGAACAGCGACGGGCTGGTCCCGGCCATCGCCCGCGAAGCCGGCACGGGCATTGTCTTGAACCTGGCCTGGATGAGCCGTGAAGCGCTGCGGCTGACATCCGAGGAGGGCCGTGCCGTCTACTGGTCCCGATCGCGCGGCAAATTATGGCGCAAGGGCGAGGAATCCGGCCATGTACAGCATGTCAGGGAAATCCGGCTGGATTGCGACAGGGACACGGTCCTTCTGACCGTTGAGCAGGAAGGCGGCATTGCCTGTCATACCGGCCGTCACAGCTGTTTTTACCTGCAGCTGGACGGCAAGGCCGGAGAATGGCTGGCGGTGGATCCGGTGCTCAAGGACCCGGACAGTATCTACGGAACAACCGGTAAATAAACAGGCAGCTTTTTTATGAACGATATCCTGACACAGCTGGCCGCAATACTGGAGGAAAGAAAGCAGGCATCGCCGGAATCCTCGTACGTGGCCTCCCTTTATGCAAAGGGACCGGACGCCATCCTGAAAAAGATCGGCGAGGAGGCCTCCGAAGTCATTATTGCCGCCAAGGCGGGTGACAGGGAAGAGATCGTCCATGAACTGGCGGACCTGTGGTTTCATACCCTGGTTCTGCTTGCCTACACGGACCAGTCGCCGGAGGCCGTCCTGGAAGAGCTGCAGCGCCGTTTCGGACAATCCGGCCTGGAAGAAAAAGCCGGCCGCGACAGATAAGTAAAAATCCGCGTTCCAAGGACGCGGATTTTTAGCCCGCATCCCTGCTGACACGCAGGGCCCGTTCCACCATAATGCACAGAACCTGTCCCGGATTTCCGGGATTACTAACCACCATGCTTGCAAACCAATCCGGAGGCGGCACATGAGTTTTGGTATCTGGGAATTACTGATCGTTCTGCTGATCGTTTCTTTGTTGTTCGGCACCAAGAAACTCCGTTCCATGGGCGGCGATCTGGGAAGCGCCATCAAGGGCTTTCGCAGCGCCATGAAAGACGGTGACGACGGCAACAGCCTGGAACAAAAAGAAACGGACTCCCAGGGCAATGTGATCGACAGCGAAGCCCGGGAAGAACAGGAAAACACCCAGCAAAAAAGCTGAACGGCGGTTTCATGCCGGCGCCTTCTGTGCGCCGTCACGGACCTGAACTTCTTTTCAGGACTTGCAGCTATGTTCGATATCGGCTTCTGGGAACTGGTCATCATCAGTATCGTCGCCCTGCTTATCGTCGGCCCGGAGCGAATGCCGGGCCTGATCCGGGACGTCGGCCGCTGGGTGCGTTCAGTACGGCGTTTCATTACCCAGACCCGTCAGGACCTGGAAAGGGAGCTGGATTTCGAGGAAGACTTCAGGGAGGAAAAAGACCTCGTGAGCAGTCTGCGCGATATGGACGAGCTCATGGATATCGCCCCGGACCGGGACAAGACCGGCCGGGACGACAAGACCTGACACGGTCCCGCCTCCCGCCATGAACGCCCCCGAAGACGACAACGGCGAAGACAGGGAACAGCCCCTGATCGCTCACTTGGTTGAACTGCGCACGCGTTTGATACGTGCGCTGGTGGTCGTGCTGGTGATCTTCCTCATCCTGATGCCTTTTTCCGATCATCTATACAGCGCCATTGCCAAACCGCTGATAGACGCCCTGCCCATCAACAGCAGCATGATCGCCACGGAAGTCGCCTCGCCGTTCCTGGTGCCCTTCAAGCTGACGGCGTTTCTGGCATTGTTCATCGGCATGCCCTATCTGCTTTATCAGGCCTGGGCCTTCGTAGCGCCGGGACTGTATAAAAACGAAAAACGCTTCGCCATGCCCCTGTTATGGTCGAGTATTGCATTGTTCTATTGCGGCACCGCTTTTGCGTTCTTTGTTGTTTTCCCGCTGCTGTTCGGTTTCTTCACGTCCGTCGCGCCCACCGGCGTCACCGTGATGACCGACATCAGCCATTATCTCGACTTTATTCTGAAACTGTTTTTCGCCTTCGGCCTGGCCTTTGAAGTGCCCATCGCCACTATCCTGCTGGTGGCCACGGGGGCCACAACTATCGATTCGATGAAACAGAAACGGCCCTATATCATTCTCGGCGCCTTTGTAACCGGCATGTTGTTGACCCCGCCGGATATTATTTCGCAAATACTCCTGGCCGGGCCCATCTGGATACTGTTCGAACTGGGGCTCATCTTCGCCCGCTACTTCGCCCCGGCGAGTGAGTCGTGAGGCGAAAGGAGTCAGGAGAAAGAAGCTACTACATAAATTCTCGCACGGCAGCAGAAGAATCTGCTTTCCCACTCCTCACGCCTTACCCCTCACGCCTCACTGTTTTTCAAGACTGTTCCCAGGGAAGGTTGTGGTAGCGCCAGCCGTTGATGTTGCCGCGGTGGTTGTTTTCGTCCTTGTCACCCTCGAAGCCTTCGACGACATTGATGACATTGCGAAAACCGTTTTCAGCAAGAGCCTCGCCGGCGGCTTTCGAACGGCCGCCGCTGCGGCACAGGGTCAACACAACCAGATCCTCCGGATCGCGGCCGGGCCGGGCCTTTCGCAGCACATCCCGGGCCTTGTCGACAAACTCCGGATCCACCTGCATGTCCGGCGCCTCCTTCCAGGGCAGAAGGACGGCGTCCGGGGGATGACCGACGTACTCATACTCCATGGTCGTGCGAACATCCAGCATGACCGCATCCTCGTTCTCGTTCAATAGTGCCCAGGCTTCCGGGGCGGACATGTCTTTAATCATCGGGCTGATACCTTGAGTTTTTGCTGATCGACCACAATATGCTTGTCCCGGCGACGAACTTCAAGCACAGCGGATCGTACAAAGAAGCACATTATTAAAGGAACCGGAAGTTTCCCGACATTCCTCTGTGGGGCACGCTGTAAATACGTCTCCTGGATCAAGCCTGCCCCGGCCAACGGGCCGGGGTCCGGGACAGGCTATGCGGCCGACGGTCCCACGGAGGAATGTCGGGATACTTCTAATCCTCTTAATAAGTTGGCGCATGCGGGTAAATATGGTGCAATAACGCTTTTTTATTCGCACAATCTCGAGGGAAAAAGAAATGTCTATGGATGACCGCGACGGCGTCATCTGGTTCAACGGGGAATTCGTTCCCTGGCGCGAGGCCAATGTCCATGTACTGACCCACACCCTGCATTACGGCATGGGGGTGTTCGAGGGTATTCGCGCCTATAAAACGAGGGATGATCGGACGGCCATATTCCGACTCAAGGATCACACAAACAGGCTGTTCCATTCCGCCCACATCATGGGCATGCCCATGTCCTATGACAGGGACACCATCAACCGGGCCTGCCGCGAAGCGGTCAGCCGCAACAATCTACAATCGGGTTACATCCGGCCGGTCTGCTTCTACGGTTCCGAGGGCATGGGTCTGCGCGCCGACAACCTCAAGGTGCACGTGGCCATCGCCGCCTGGGAATGGGGCGCCTACCTGGGCACGGACGGCATGGAAAAGGGCATCCGTATCCGCACCTCTTCCTTTACCCGGCACCATGTCAACATTTCCATGTGCAAGGCCAAGGCCAACGGCCATTACATCAATTCCATGTTGGCGCTGCAGGAAGCGGTGCAGTGCGGCTATGACGAGGCTCTGCTGCTGGATACCGAAGGCTACGTCGCCGAAGGCAGCGGGGAAAATATCTTCCTTGTCCGTAACGGCATTATTTATACTCCGGAACTGACTTCCGCGCTGGAAGGCATCACCCGTGATACCATCATCACCCTGGCACGCGAGGCCGGTTATACGATCCGGGAAAAACGCATCACCCGCGATGAGGTCTATATCGCCGACGAGGCGTTTTTTACCGGAACAGCGGCGGAAGTCACGCCCATTCGCGAACTGGACAACCGCACTATCGGCTCCGGCAGCAAGGGCCCGGTAACGGACGATTTACAGAAACGCTTTTTCGCGCTGGCCAACGGCGAGCGCGAGGAGCATCCGGAATGGCTGGATTACATAAATGACTGATACGACCATGAACGACACAGGCAGGCTTTCAAGACACGGCGATCATATTCCCAACGACAAGGACCGCTATGAAGTAACGGAAAGCGATCTGCCGCTGCATTGCCCCATGCCTGAGATGAGCCTGTGGAACTCACACCCGCGCGTATTCCTGCCTATCGAAGAAACCGGCGAAGCCAAGTGTCCTTACTGCGGGGCCGAGTTCATCCTCAAACGATAACTGGTACCTCGACACAGGAATTATGATGAATTCAGCGCCGGTCCAGGGCCCTTGATCCTCTGGGGGATCACCGACGGGCGCGCCGGCCACCTCACCCAGCTGCAGGGACTGTGTTCGGCCCTGGCCCGGCAACGGGACTGTGAATATCATGAGCTGCCGGTGCCGCCTTTATCTGAAACCCTGCCTGATCTTGCCCTGGGCCGCGCCCGTTTCACTTCCGCCCTTCCCGATCCCGATATCCTTATCGGTGCCGGGCATGCCTCGCATCTGCCCATGCTCTGCGCGCGCCGGGCCCGCGGCGGCAAGACCGTGGTCCTGATGCGCCCGTCCCTGCCGCGGCGTTGCTTCGATATCTGTATTCTCCCGGAACATGACGGTGTGCCGGAAACGGATAATGTCATTCTTTCACGGGGGCCCATCAACAATGTCCTCCCGGCACAAGAAAGAAAAGACTTTGGTGTGATTCTGGCCGGCGGCCCGTCGCGCCACTACCGCTGGGACGACGACACCATGCTGCAGCAGATTGCCACCGTGATTGACAGGGATCCGCGGCGTTGGCTCATCGCCGACTCGCCGCGGACACCGTCCTCCATGAGCAAGGCCCTGGCGGAACTGGCCGGCCGCACCGTCGACTTTTTATCCTGGCCGCGCACTCCGGCCAACTGGCTGCGGGATCGCCTGGGCGAATGCGACACTGTCTGGGTCAGCGAGGACAGCATGTCCATGGTCTACGAGGCCCTCACCGGCGGCGCCGGGACGGGTTTGCTGGAAGTGCCGCCCCGACGCAATTCCCGTATCGTTCGTGCCATGAAATCATTGGCGGAGTCGGGAGACGTTACCCGTTTTGGCGACTGGCACGGCGATCCGCTGCCCTTGCCGCGGCGCACCTATAATGAGGCCGAGCGTTGCGCCGGAAAACTGTTGCATCAATTGGGTCTGCTGACCTCATGAATGATTTGTCGCTTACCGTCGTGCAGGTGTTGCCCGCGCTGGAGGCGGGCGGCGTCGAGCGCGGCACGGTTGAAGTGGCGGCGGAACTGGTGCGTCGCGGCCACCGGGCCATCGTTGTCTCCGGCGGCGGCAGGCTGGAAACCGAATTGACCGGCACGGGCGCGGAACACATGCGTCTGGCCGTCGGCCGCAAGTCACCGCTGACATTGCGCCATGTGTTTGCTCTGCGACGTATTCTTGAGCGGACAAACGCCGATATCCTGCACCCGCGATCGCGGCTGCCGGCATGGATTGCCCGTCTGGCCTGGCGCGGCATGCCGCCGGAGCGGCGCCCGCATTTCATAACCAGCGTCCACGGCCCCTACAGCGTCAACGCCTACAGTCGCATCATGGTCCGCGGCGAGAGGATCATCGCCATCTCCGGTTTTATCCATAAGTACATCATGGAAAACTACCCGGACACGGAACACGAACGCATCGTCATCATCCCCCGCGGAGTTGATCCGGCGCGCTTCCCGCACGGTTACCGGCCGCCGCGGGAATGGTTGTCGCAATGGCGGCAGCAGCAACCGCAGCTGCAGGGCAAGTTCATTGCCTGCCTGCCGGCCCGTATCACCCGCTGGAAAGGGCAGGAAGATTTTCTCAAGATCATCGCCCGGCTCCGCGACGCCGGCATCCCCGTGCATGGGCTGGCTGTCGGCGGCGCGGAACACCGGCGGCAACGCTTCCTGCATGAACTTCAGCAAACCGTGGAAAAAAGCGGGCTTCAGGAATACATTACTTTTCTGGGGCACCGCGGCGATTTGCGGGAGATTATGAGCTCGGCCGATGTGGTGTTTTCCCTGGCCCGGGAACCGGAGGCCTTCGGTCGTACAGCCCTGGAAGCGCTGAGCCTTGGAACCCCTGTGATCGGGTATGATCACGGCGGCGCCGGCGAGGTTTTGCAGGAAATCTTTCCCGCGGGCCGGGTGGCGCCGTTGAACGTCACTGCCGCGGCGGACAAGGCCGCGCTGTTTTACCGGCAGCCGCCCGCGGTTCCCGACAACAATCCGTTCACATTACAGCGCATGCTCGACGCCACCCTGTCGCTGTACCAATCCACGGCGAACACAGGCTAAACTTCAACAGTCATGCAGGAAACCGAAACCACGCCCGGGCACAATCAGCACATCGCTATCTGTGTGCCCACGTACCGGCGCAGCAATATGCTGACCGATTGCCTGGCCGCCATCGGCCGCCTCACCTGCCCGCCCGGCCGCCGGGTTACCATAATCGTGGCCGACAATGACGAGGACGGCAGTGCCCGCAATGCCGTTGAGCGCATCCGCTCACTGTTGCCTTTCCCGCTGCATTACGTCATCGAACAGGAAAGAGGCCTGGCGGCCGTGCGCAACCGGCTGCTGGAAGAGGCCGTCAAACTCGGCGCCGACTGGATCGCCTTCATTGACGATGACGAGATGCCGGAACGGGAATGGCTGGTGGTTTTCGTCGAAGCCGCCGGCCGTTTCCGGGCGGACGTGGTCACCGGCCCGCTGGTGCAACTGGAAAACCCGGACGAGGTCCATATTCCCCGTGATCGATCCCGCCGTCCCACCGGCACCACGCCCCGCTTCGTTGCCACCAATAACGTCATGTTCAGCAGCAGGCTGGTCAAAGAACAGGGGCTGCGCTTCGACCGGTATTACGATTTCATCGGCGGCGAAGACTTTGATTTTTTCAACCGATCCGGCGCCAACGGCAATGTTCATGTCTGGATCTCCGAGGCCCTGGTCTTCGAGACCGTGCCCCCGGAAAGAAAAACCCTGAGCTATCTTTTTTACCGTCATCTGACCGGCGGCGTGAACAACGTCCTGCGCCACAAGAGAAATTTTGCCGCCTGGCGATCCTGGTGCCACTTCATTCCCAAGATCATCGGCAAGCTGTTCGGCAGCCTCTTCTCCATCGCCAGGGCCGGCCTCACCGTTAACCGCGGCACGGCCCGCAAGGCACTGAAACAACTGGGCAGCGCCCTGGGCTACGGCGCCGGCCTGCTGAACATTGTCGTGGAACGCTACCGCCATATAGATGGTAATTGATATTTGCCACAGAGAACACAGAGGGCCACAGAGTAAAAATATTCGACTCTTCGGTAAAATTTTTGGGTATCTGGAAGGATAATGGTTGATCTCGCTAAGAACGCAAAGAAATTATAGACTTTTACCTCTTTGCGAACTTTGCGCGCTTGGCGATATCTTTATATAAAACCCATACGTCAGTAAACATACTTTCTTGCCTCCGTGAACCTTTTTACTTTTCTTCTCTGTGGCCCTCTGTGTCCCCGGATCGGGGTCCGGGGCAGGCTCTCTGTGGCTTTAATCTCTGCTTCCGATTGCACTAAATGAAAGTTTTGATCATCAAATACGGGGCGCTGGGCGATATCATCATGGCCACTTCCGTTATTGAAAGGATCCGCGAACATTATTCCGGGGAACAACTCTGGCTGCTGACCGAGCCGGCCTTTGCCCGGCTGTTCGAGAACTGGCCAGGCCTGGCCGTACAATCCTTTTCCCGCAAGGGATTGCGATCAACACTGCAGACACTGCGCTGGATCCGTGCCCGCTCCTTCGACCGGCTTATCGACCTGCAGTCCAATGACCGCAGCGGCATCCTCTGTGCCTTGTCCGGGGTGCCGGATCGCGCCGGCAATCATCCCCGTTATCCCTATCACCGCCATCCGCCGGATCGCTACAGCGGCCAATGCCACGCCCACACACGCCTTAATGAAATCCTCGCCGCCTGCGATATTGCCCCGGCGGAGGCAGCGCCGCACCTGCCGGCCACCGGCGAGGTCCGGCGACGCGTACAGGAATGGCTGGCCGGCCGGGGGCTGGAGGCAAGCCCGCTGGTGTTGCTGCACGCCGGCGCCAGCCGCCGGCATCCCCGAAAACGCTGGCCCGGCTTCGCCCGGCTGGCAAGGGAACTGGATGCCCGTGGCTTCGTGCCCGTCTGGATTGGCGGGCCCGACGATCGTGACCTCAACCGGGAGTTGTCCGCACAGGTGGGGGTCGATGCCGGCGACGGGTTTCCCGTCCTGGAACTGGCGGAACTGGGCCGGCACGCCCGTTTCGCCGTGACCAACGATTCCGCGCCCATGCATATCCTGTCCTGTTCCGGCATCCCGGTGTACGGACTGTTCGGGCCCACCGACTGGCGCCGCACCCATGCCCTCGGGCAGGGACATAATGTCATTTCCTCACAAGAGGAGACGGGGACAGGCTTCCGGCCGGAAAGCCTGGATCACCTGTCTGTATCGAAAGTACTGTCGCGGCTGCAGGCCGACGGCGTGGTGGATCAGTCATGATCCTGATCGCGACACAGTGTTTCGCCCCGGACGTCGGCGGCATCGAGAGCCTGATGACGGGGCTGGCCGGCGCCCTGAACCGGCGCGGGCATAATCTGGTTGTCTTCGCCGATCGCCGCCGGGACACGGCCCGGCCGGAGCCCGCGTTCCCCTGGCCGGTAAAACGGTTCGGCGGTCCACGCCCATGGCGGCGCCGGGCCAAGGCCCGCTCTATCCACCGGCTCCTGAGACGGGCCGAAGTTACGCACATTATCTGTGACTCCTGGAAAAGCCTGGAAAGCCTTTCGCCGCCCGCCGGCCTGCCGGTCCTCTGCCTGGTACACGGCATGGAGATTCCGCAAAACCCGTCCGCCGGCAAACGCCGGCGGATTGAAACCAGCCTGGCAAAAGCGGCAACGGTGGTTGCCAACTCCCGCTACACGGCGGATCGCGTGCAGCCGTTCCTGGCCGAAAACGTTTTTCCCCGGGTCATTTATCCCGGGGTCGATGCGCCGGACACGCCCGGCGAGGCGGTCGCTCGCAAAACGGAACAACGCCTGGCTATGTACCGGCCGCTGCTTGTCAGTGTTGCCCGACTGGAGCGACACAAGGGCCAGGATCGGGTCCTGCAATGCCTGCCCGGGCTGCTGCCGGACTTTCCGGGCCTGGGTTATGTCTGCCTCGGCGAAGGTCCGGCACGGGCGTCACTGGAAAGCCTGGCGAGGAAACTGGGTATCGCTGATCGGGTCCTGATGCTCGGCAGTGCCGATGCGGAGACGCGCGGCGCCGTATTAAGTCAAAGTGATCTCTTCGTCCTGCCCGGCCGTGGCGAGGGCGATCGGGTCGAAGGTTTCGGTATCGCCTTTATCGAAGCGGCATGGCAGGGGCTACCGGCCGTGGCCGGGGCAACCGGCGGCGGCGCCGAGGCGGTGGAACACGGCGTCACCGGCCTGGTCTGCCGCGGCGAGGATGCCGACGCCGTCTGCACGGCGATCCGGGAACTGCTGAGCAACGATGACAGCCGCAGGCAACTGGGCAAAAACGCGAAGGAACGTGCGCGGAGATTCAGCTGGGATGAAACCGTACGACGCTATGAAACCCTGCTGGGCTTGTCGGACACGGACTGACGATCCACCAGCGCCCGGGCACCCGCCAGCACCTCTTCGAACGGGATATCCCGCGCCAAACCGCTGGCCGCCGCCAGCCCGGTCGCGCGGCTGCACCAGGGCAGGCAGTTCTCTCGCAGATCTTCGCCGAACAGGGTCAGTGTCGGTACGCCCATGGCGGCGGCGATATGGCCCGGGCCGGAATCGGCGCCCACATACAGGCTGCATCGTTCCAGCAGTGCCGCCAGTTGGAGGAGATCGGTGTCAGTAGCGTCGATACTCGGCAGGTTCAGGCGCGCCGCGATCTCGCTTGTCAGATCACGTTCGCCCGGCCCGCCGGCCAGAATCACGCCGACGAACCGATGCTGCAATGAATTCGCCAGGGCGGCGTAGTTCTCTGCCGGCCATGCCTTGCGGACGCGCGCGCCGGTGCTGCCCGGGCCCAGTGCCAACCAGGCGCCTTGCGGCAGGAGAGCAAGCCGTTCCGCGGCATCGTTCCGGTCCGCATCATCCAGCCAGACGCGCGCCGGCGGGATCGGGGCCTCGCCGTGCAGGGAACGGATCACGCCCATCATCCGCTCGACGCTATGGGGACCATAGGGACGCGTCCGCCGCTTGGTCAGTTTGTAATCGGAACGCAGCAGCCAGGTCAGTCCATCGGTGCGCAGGTCCACTATCAGATCATAGCGGCGGCCGCGGAGTTGCTTCATCAATCCGATGACACCCCGAAACAGTGCTTTCTTGTCCTTGTGGATGATATCGCCGAGATACGGACAGCGGGCAAGGAGGCGGCTGGCGCGACTGTCGGCAACGACGTCGATTCGGGCGCCGGGATATCGTTCGTGGACGACTTCCAGTACGGGCGTCGACATGACCACGTCGCCGACACAACTCAGTGTAATAAAGAGGATCCGGCCAACACCTGCGTCCTCGGCGCTGTTCACGCGGACGCTCCGAACTGCTTGTCCACGGCCTCGATAACGGCGGCAAGGGGAATGTCTTCAACTTTGCGGCCGCCATAGGCGGTGGCCGCGAGTACAATCCGGTTGTCCTCACTGTCCACGAACTTCTCCACGCTGGTACGCCCGAATAAAGACACCAGCGGCGCGCCGCTGATGGCGAAGATATGGCCCGTACCCGAATCGTTGGCCACACCCAGCGACAGCCGTTCGGCCAGCGCCATGCACAGCAGGGGCCCCGCCAGCGGCCGCGCGCCGGCTTCCGCCTCGGGAATCAGCGCCCCGGGCACCTGCTCGCGTATGATCGGCAGCCATTCCATCTCATCGGGGCCCGGGAAATAGACCGGCAGCCGCCCCTTCGCCTGCTGATCCCTTCCCAGTTGAATAAAGCGCTCCAGCGGCCAGCATTTGTCCCGGCCGCCCGCGCCGGGCGCCAGGCCGATGTAGTCGCGGCCTTGCGGCAGCAAATCAGCGGCAAGACGGCGATACTCCTGTGGTAATTGCAGTTGCCGGTGCGCCCGCACCGCACGACCCGATGCAAGCCGGATCAATTGCAACAAACGATCGCGCATACTGCCGCCGAAGCCTTCGGGTCCGGGCCTTTTGTCCGAGAACAGAAAGCGGGCGGCGGGAGAGATAAACAAGCCGTGGGCGACGCGCCGTACTACCAGCGTGGAACGCAGCACAGTCTGGGTGTCGATAATAACGTCGTAATAGCGATCCACGAGAGGACGATGCAGCAACTCATTCCATCTGCAGCCAAGACCGGTCCGGTCCTCCACCTGATCGATCAACGAAGCCACCAGTGGCGCCAGGCCCGAACGGAACATGCTCGGGCCACTTCCGGCTAGCCAGGTAATATGGAAACCCGGAAAGGCCTCTCTCAGGGTGGATACGGCCGGCAGTTTTAACAGGGCATCACCCAGACGATCCTCGTGGACATAAACGAGCAATGCCGGGGTATTGTGATCACTGGTAGTCACGGTAGGATTTTTCTTCCATCAGCCCCGAGCCGGCCATTTCATTGATGCCCCGCTTAACAGCGGCCCGCCGGTCGTTGGTAATGTACACCGATCGTGCCAGCTCGATGAAATCATTATCGAATTCCTGCCTGGCTTCCTTTTCGCGTATGGCGTCCTCAATGTCCCAGAGTTGCTCGTTGATAAGGCGCAGATCCTGAATGGCGTCTTCCATGCCCGCCACGGCGGCGTATTCCGTCTGTCGCCAGACGCCGGCCAGCGATTCCAGTTCGCGCCGGATATTGGCCAGTTTGCCCGGCTCGCTGATTCGATCCGCCTTGATCTGCAGAATGGTGAGCTTATCCAGAAACTCTCCCACGGAAACGCTGATTTCAATGCTCATTGATCTTGGCCGCTCATTTAACAATCGGATAACAATAATGAACTCGAATGGCCCGGCATACATTCATGTCCTCCTTGCCCCTCGCTCCTCACGCCTCACTCACTTGCCGATGCAGAAACGGGAAAAGATCTCGCCAAGCAGATCGTCCACGGCGACTTCGCCCGTGATTTCACCCAGTGTCGACTGGGCAACACGCAGATCCTCGGCCAGCAGTTCCAGGGTAATGTGCTCTTCGAGTCTTACCAGACTCTGTTCCAGTAAAGAAACCGCCCTTCGCAATGCATCCATGTGACGGCCGCGCGCCAGGATCACATCCTGATCATCCTCGCCGCCACCCAATTCCAGCAGCCTGTCCGTGAGCAACTCCACGCCGGCGCCGGTCGTGGCGGAAAGTCCGATCACTGGCCGGCCTTCAGCATCATATTGAAGCGAGGCCTCTTCACCGGCCAGATCGATCTTGTTATTAATAATAATGACCTCCCCCGCGCCGTGCAGCCTCTGCATCTGCTCTTCCGGCAAAGCCGTGTCCCGCGTTTCGCCGGCATCCCGCATCATCAGGATAACGTCGGCTGTCGCGGCGGCATTAAGTGCGCGATCAATCCCCTCCCTTTCTATGACGTCCCCGGTCTCCCGTATTCCGGCCGTGTCGACCATGTTTACAGTCAGGCCGCCGACCGTAATCTGCTCTTCAATCAGATCCCTTGTCGTGCCGGGCACGGAGGTGACAATGGCCCGCTCGCTGCGACTGAGGCAGTTTAGCAGACTCGATTTCCCCACGTTGGGGCGTCCCAGTATGACGATACGCAATCCTTCCCGCAGCCTGCCGCCCCGCTCTGCATTTTCCAGCAGGCGCCGCAGTTGCTCCAGGCATTCCACCAGGCCCTGTTTCAGGCCGCCGGTTTCCAGCAGTTCCAGTTCCTCCTCCGGGAAATCCAGTGCCCCTTCCACATCAACACGAAGTCGGATCAATGATTCCACAACGGCATCAATCTTCCGGGAGAAGTCCCCTTCCAGGGAACGCATGGCGCTTCTCGCCGCCTGCCGTGATCCGCTGTCGACAATGTCGGCCACCGCCTCGGCCTGGACCAGATCCAGCTTGTCGTTGAGAAATGCCCGCCGACTGAATTCGCCGGGCTCCGCGTGCCGGGCGCCCAGTTCCAGCGTCCGCGCCAGCAACAATCGAGGCAACGTCCGGCCGCCATGGCCATGCAGTTCCAGTACATCCTCGCCCGTATAGGAAGCCGGCGCCGGGAAATACAACATCAGCCCGCGGTCAATAACCTCAGCGCGACTGTCGCGAAAGGCCACAAAATGGGCGTGGCGGGATTCGGGAACCGTTCCGGTCAGCTCCGCGGCGATGGAAACACAGGCCGGGCCGGAGAGTCGCAACACGGCAATGCCGCCGCGGCCGGCCGGGGTCGCAATGGCGGCGATGGTATCGGTGGAATCAGCCATGGCTGACGGGAGTTACTTTTTCGGGTGCGCCGACAGGCCGTCTTTTTCCAGCTTGCGCGTGATCATCCATTGCTGGGCGATGGACAAGACGTTGTTGACGACCCAGTACAACACCAGTCCCGACGGAAAGAAACCGAAGAAGATTGTAAAGACGAACGGCAGGGACATCATGACCTTTTCCTGCACCGGGTCCATGGGCGCCGGATTAAGTTTTTGCTGAATGAACATGGTGATGCCCATGAGCACAGGCAGAACCCAGAACGGATCCGGCGCCGACAGATCACGGATCCAGAGTATAAAAGGCGCGTGGCGCAATTCGATGCTTTCCAGCAATACCCAGTACAGGGCGATAAACACCGGGATCTGGATCAGTATGGGAAAACAGCCGCCCAGCGGGTTGATCTTCTCTTCCTTGTAGATATCCATCATTGCCTGGTTCAGTCGCTGCTTGTCGTTCTTGTAACGATCCCGTATGGACATGATGCGCGGCTGCACACGCCGCATGTTGGCCATGGAACGATAACCTGCGGCGGACAGGCGGTAGAACAGGATTTTCAGGAATACCGTAACCAGGATGATCGCCCAGCCCCAGTTGCCGGTAATATCGTGAAGCTGCTTGAGACACCAGAACAGCGGTTTGGAGATAAACCAGAGAATGCCGTAATCAACCGTCAGTTCCAGACCGTCCGCAATCTGTGCCAGCTTGTCCTGTACCTTGGGGCCGGCATAGACCTTCTGCTGAAACTCCGCGGTATCGCCCGCGGGAACAGTCAGCGCCGGTGAAATACCGCCGATGCTGAAATACCTGCCGGCGGTGGTATTGGTGTAATAACGGTAAGATGCGGTTTTGTCCGCTGGCACGATGGCGGTAACGAAATAATGCTGCAGCATGGCCGCCCAGCCGTTGACGATATCCTTTTGCAATTTCTGATCCTGGATATCATCAAAATCAATTTTTTTGTAGCGATCCTCGGGAGAGGAAATAACGGCTCCCGTGTAGGTATAAAGCAGATAACTTTCGCGACCCGGATCACTGCGCTTGAGTTGCTGATAGGAACGGCCCTGCCATTCCCCGCCGGAGCGGTTTTCAACACGGTAGGAGACATCGACAAGATGGCTTCCGCGCCGGAAATGGAAGGTCTTGGTAACCGTTATTCCCTGATCGCTCCAGGTTAACGGAACTTCGAGCACATCTTCTCCGGGTTGCAGTGAATACTGCCGGCGTCCGCTTGAATAAAAATCTTCGTGCGTCGGCGCAACAGTCTTGCTCAGCAGTCCTCCCTGAATAATATGAAAATGCTCGTTGGAATTATTCAGGAGGACAAAGGGTTCGTCCGGTTTATCCAGATCGATGGGGTAGTCCGGCAGTGCCGCGTGTACTATCGAGCCGCCTCGCAGACTGATCCTCAGTCGAAAAGTGTCCGTCTCGACATTGATATACTCCCCTGTGGAAGCGGCTTTTTTCTCCGGCTCTTCCGGCATTGCCTGTTCCTGGTCGTCCCCGAATGTCGGGACATCGCCGGTGACGCCGGATGTGTCGGTCTCCTTACTGTCCGTGACGGCCGTGTCCCGACTGTCGGCGGCCGGTTGCGGCGCCACGCCATAGTCATTCTGCCACTCCTGCCAGAGCATCATGGAAACGAAGGCCAGCGCAAGGACCAATATAAATCTTGTTGTATCCATAACGCGATTCAGGGGACCGGGTCGTGTCCGCCGGGGCGAAAAGGATGGCAGCGCAGGATACGACACGCCCCCAGAAAACAGCCGCGCATGGGGCCATGCCGCTCAATGGCTTCACAGGTATAACAGGAACAGGTGGGAAGATAACGGCAATGCGGGCCGAGAAACGGGCTTATGAAGGCGGCGTAGACCTTAATCAGATTTATCAGTGCCTTTTTCACCTGCCGATCCTGTTCCAGTGCCTGTCCAGGGATTGTAACAACACAGTGTTGTCGGATAGAGAAATGCGGTTTTGCGAGACAACAACGATATCAAGACCGGCCAGTTTTTCCTGATTCTTCCGGAAACTTTCACGGATTAATCGCTTGACGCGGTTGCGACCGACCGCAGCCCGGATTTTCCGCTTTGATACAGCCAGTCCCAGACGGGCGATATCCTGACTGTTTTGTCGTGCAAGCACCAGAAACTGGGAATCGACTGAACGGGACCTGGAACTGAAAACCTGGCGGAATTCCGATGGCTTGCTCAGCCTGCATTTCTTGGGAAAGCCTTCCCGGGAAACAGTCACAGCCCTAGGCTGCCAGCCGTTTACGCCCCTTGGCCCGTCGCGCTTTCAGGATCAGGCGTCCGCCCTTGGTTTGCATGCGGGCGCGGAAACCGTGCCGGCGCTTGCGCTTCAGATTGCTGGGCTGAAATGTTCGCTTCATTATAAGAACCTGATTCCGTTATTAATCTTGAATACTGATAAAAAGGGCGCATATAGTACTTTCCCGGCGTTCTGATTGTCAATTTTACAGCACCGATTTTTCCGGACAGACGGGTATAGATAAGACATACAAACAAGTATACACTTCCGACTCTCTTCGTATTATTCAGTAATCTTTCTTCTTGAGGGGTTCAATCATTGGGGCAATCCATCTGGGAATCATGTCTTGAACGGCTGGAAGGGGAACTGTCGACCCAGCAATTCAACACATGGATCCGCCCGTTACAGGCTATAGAAGATGATGGCGGTATCCGCCTGCTCGCCCCGAATCGTTTCGTCCTGGACTGGATTAATGAAAAATACCTGGAGCGTATCAGGGAGTTACTGAACTATGTTTCCGCCGGCGAGGATTACCCTCTGGTGCTGGAAGTAGGCAGTCAGGTAACAGGCCATACAAACAACCATACCAGGCGCTCCGCCGCTGAAAGCAGCGGTCACGGGCAACAACGTCGCTCCTCCAACAACCTGAATCCGGCTTTTACTTTCGATACTTTTGTCGAGGGTAAATCCAACCAGTTGGCCAGGGCGGCCTCCATGCAAACGGCTGAAAACCCCGGCGAATCCTATAATCCGTTGTTTATTTACGGCGGTGTCGGTCTGGGCAAGACTCACCTTATGCACGCCATCGGCCATGCCATTGAGGCACAGAAACCGGGAGCAAGCATCGCCTATCTTCACTCCGAACGTTTTGTTGCGGACATGGTCCGCGCCCTGCAGCACAACGCCATCAATGAATTCAAGCGTTTTTATCGCTCGCAGGACGCCCTGCTTATCGATGACATCCAGTTCTTTGCCGGCAAGGAACGCTCACAGGAGGAATTTTTCCATACCTTTAACGCCCTGCTGGAAGGACAGCACCAGATCATCCTGACCTGCGACCGTTATCCCAAGGAAGTCAACGGTCTGGAAGAACGGCTGAAATCCAGGTTCGGCTGGGGCCTGACGGTGGCCATCGAACCACCGGAACTGGAAACACGGGTTGCAATTATAAACAAAAAAGCGGAGACCGCGGGGGTGCAGCTTCCTGACGAGGTTTCATTTTTTATCGCCAAACGCTTTCGGTCCAATGTCAGGGAACTGGAAGGGGCGCTGAACCGGGTTATCGCCAATTCCAACCTGACCGGACAGATGATCAGCATGGATTTTACCCAGCAGGCGTTGAAAGATCTGCTGCTCCTGCAAGATAAGCAGGTAACGTTGGAAAACATTCAAAAGACAACCGCCGAATATTATAAAATACGTGTATCGGATTTGTTATCAAAACGCCGTAGCCGTTCCGTAGCCAGACCCAGGCAAATCGCCATGGCACTGGCCAAGGAACTGACCAATCACAGCCTGCCTGAAATCGGGGATGCGTTCGGCGGGCGGGATCATACAACTGTGTTGCATGCATGCCGTAAAATAGAGGAATTAAAACAGCATGAGCAACGGGTTGAAGAGGATTATCATAATCTGGCGAACATCCTGAACAGCTAGTTGTGGATAACTGCACAAGAAGGTGGGGATAACCAGGACAAACATAAACGCTGCACAATAAAAACCCGGTTATACACAACGAAAACAGAAGGATATTTCGGATCATCTATTTGATTTAATTAACTAAATCAAACTTATCCACAGAGTTATTCTGCTTAATAGAAACAAAATGGTATATATATGAATATTAATATTAAAAGGGAAGATATTCTGCCGGCACTGCAGATCGTCAACGGGGTCGTGGAAAGAAGGCAAACCCTGCCGATACTTTCCAATCTGTTGCTGGCCGCTGCAAAAGACAAACTCATGCTGACGGCTTCGGATATGGAAGTTGAACTGGTGGCCGAAATCGATAAACCTTGCGATGAGGCGGGCGAGATAACGCTACCGGCCAGGAAACTGCTGGATATCTGCCGGGCACTGCCGGAAGACGCTGAGATCAAGATTCAAACCAGCGGCGATCAAATCCAGGTTCGATCCGGAAAAAGCCGCTTTACACTATCCACACTTCCCGCACAGGAATACCCATTGGTGGAAATGGGGGATCCAACAGCAGAGTTTTCCCTTTCACAACAAACACTTAAATCTCTCCTCGATAAAGCGGCATTCGCCATGGCGCAACAGGATGTGCGTTATTATCTCAACGGTCTGTTGCTGGAGATGGAAAACAACACTATTCGGACGGTAGCGACAGACGGTCACCGACTGGCATTATGCAACACCGGGATTGAGCTTGAAATGGAACAACCGGTGCAAATCATTGTTCCCAGAAAAGGGGTTCAGGAACTGATTCGCTTGCTGGAAGATTCGGACAGGGAAGTAACCGTCAGGATCAGCGGCAATCACATACAAATCGTCATGGATGGTTTGCAATTTACCAGCAAGCTGATAGATGGAAAATTCCCGGATTACGAGAGGGTCATACCGGAGTTCGGCAAAACACCGATTGTGGCGGATCGTGAGCAACTCAGGCAAAGCCTGATCCGTGCATCCATTCTTTCCAACGAAAAGTATCGGGGCGTAAGGCTGTTGCTGGATAAAGATCGTCTGCGGGCTATCGCGCATAATCCGGAACAGGAAGAAGCGGAGGAAGAGGTCGCGGTTAAATATGACGGCCCGGAACTGGAAATCGGCTTTAATGTTTCTTATCTGCTTGATGCGCTTGCAATTATAAAATCAACTCAAGTCCGGCTGACGATTAATGACCCGAACAGCAGTTGCCTGCTGCTGCCGGAGGAAAGCAGTGATTGTAAATACGTTGTAATGCC
>JBBDSH010000051.1:0-6523 GCA_040905045.1 Gammaproteobacteria bacterium
CGCGTTGTGTGCGCTATCCGGTATCCAGGCAGGAACGAAACGTAGGGGTTAATAGAAGTTGTTGAGTGGCCGCAATTCGTTCAATACAACCAGATTCCCAAACAGGGTCTACGGATAAACTTCTCACACCTCACCCCTTACACCTCACTCACTGCGGCCGGGTCAGGTCGTTCAGGGTGCGGGTCATGAGATCGTAACGATGGTCGGGAAGGGTGAAGACCCAGCCGGAGGCGGTCTTGTTGAATTTGTCCGCTTGCTCGCGGACATCGGGGCCGTCCTCTTCTTCCGTGGACATGCGGGATTCATTTACGCTGAAGCGAAAAGCCACGTAATTGCGATCATCCTTGCGGACGGCTTGCACCTCCGTTACCAGACCGTCGAATGTTCGGATGGTTGCCCGGACGTGATCGCCGGGAAACGTGAAGTCCTCCGCCGAGGCGACATTGAGGGCAAAGGTGTTTTCCAGAACCGTGCCCATGCGTGTCAGGATGATCTCCGATTGCGGTTTCCGTCCTTCGGGCACCGGCTCGACGCTGAAGCCATCGCCCTTTTCCTCGCGCGAGACGGTGACGGTTTCCCCGTCCGGATGCCGGATAACCATGGACCGGATACGGTCCGGCGCAATACTGAAGAGACGTTGATTGAACCAGTCGGTGATCTGGCTGGTAACGGTCAGCTGCCCCTCCACCAGCAGGGATTGGTCCTGATCCGGCAGGCGCACATAGAGCCCGTCCTTGTCCGGTGAAGCGGCGTCGCGCCGGGATTTGCCGACGATGAGCTCGGCCAGGGTCTGCCCGCTATCATCCTTTAATACCAGCAAGTGCGAAGCGGCGCCGGGACTGTCCGGATCCTCCACCCCCAGGCGCGGATACAGTTCCGGGTTGCGTGTTTTTTGCTCGACGATGCGCAGCGTGGTCATGCCCACCAGCAGCGGCTTCAGCCGGTCAAAGTCGGCCGGGTAGCCGCCGGCCTCCTTCACGGACCAGCCGATGTCCTGTTTCAGCAGGGTGACCGTTCGTCCCTGGCCGCGGATGATCACTTCACTGGTATTGTTGATGGTGTCTTTCAGTTCCGGAAACAACAGTGTTTTTTCCTTGCCGCTCTGGGGCGCCCGGGACAGGCTGGCGGCAACGGCGACGATGATGATAATGAGGGTGACTGCCGCGAGGATGACGAGATTGCGCGTACGCATCCCGGCCATCAGACGTACCTCCGGCGGCGGATAATACCGGTGATGACGGCGATGATGCCGATCAGCAGCGGTATCAGGCCGATGTTGATGAACTTCAGGCGATTGCCCAGCCGCTCGATGTTTTTCTGCAGTTCATGCTGCACGGCGCGCAGTTCCTTGCGGGTCTGCAGCTGTTCCTGGCGGAAGCGTTCGATCTCTTCGGTCTGTTTCTGGGTGAGGATGGCGTCTCCGCCCGTGCCCTCGCGCTGCAGTTCCATGATCTTGCGTTCGGTTTCCTCCAGCTTCGCCTGCAGTTCCTGTTCGCGGGCGCGGAACTGCTCCTCGGCCTTGCGGCGGATTTCCTCCACCACCTTGAACGGCCGCTCGTAATCGCCGCGGCTGCGCAGGCTGATAAGGTCGGTGTTGCCGGACAGGTTCTCCAGGGAATTGACCACGAAGTCGCCGTTGTCGGCGATGACCTGCGGCACATCGATACCGAACATGCGCTGCGGCCGGGTCCAGAACATGTCGGCAAGGATATCGGTGTCGGCAACGACGATGGCATTGAGCTCGCCCTCGGCGACGTGCTCGGCGTCAGTCTCGACGGTTTCTCCGGCATCATCCGCGGGCGGCCCGTTGGGGAAGGAGGACGGCACCGTGCCGCTGAGGCGCGCCGCCAGGGTCAGGCGTTCGCCGCCGGATTCAAAGTTGCTGCGGATAACACTCGGGTCACGCTGGAACAGGATCAGGTCCCGCTCCAGCATCATGGCTTCGGTACTGGTCCGGATCAGCGGTGTCATGGTGACCGCCGCGTCTTCCAATGTCCGCAGGATGCCGGCGGTGGCCATGTGGATCAGTTTCAGTTCGCTGGTGGCGAAATCCTCGCGGCTCAGGTTTGATTCGTCCAGTTTCAGCCAGGGCAGGTAATCGATCTCCTGCGGACCGCGGGCGCCGCGCGTCTGCACGCGCATGGCCGCATTGATATCGGCGGCGAGTTTCTGATCCACCATCTCGACGCCCCAGGTCTCGAACAGCGCCTCCGGATCCGAATCCATATCCGGCAGTACCTGCGGATTGTCGGGGTCGGGCTGGGCGTCGTCCTGCTCGGCCAGGGGATCGACAAAGAAGATGGCCCGGCCGCCGTTCAGCAGGAATTGATCGATGGCGTATTCCGTTTGCGTGTCCAGGTCCTTGGGGTGCACCACCATGAGTACGTCAATGCCCCGTATGCGCTCGACATTCGCGCCCAGGTCTTCCACCTGGAAGAATTCGCCGATGGGTTCAAGAATGGCCCACGGCTCCGATTCCTCGCCGCCGAACAGGGGCAGGGAGCTGATGATGCCGACGCTGCGCTTGTCGGGGTTGGCCAGGTTATAGATGAGCTTGGTGACGTCGTATTCCAGCGAGGCGGCCTCGTCGGTCTTGAAGAAGGGGATCACCTCTTTGTCGTCGGTGGAATTGGTGCCCACCAGGCCCAGGTAAGCGCGATTGCCGGCCTGGTTGACCGCGATACCGTTGAGGCCGTTGGCCACCGCCTCGTCTTCCGCTTCCGAGAACGGTTCCGGTTCGATGACGTTCAATTCCAGTTTGCCGCCGGAACGGGCGGCGTATTCCTCCAGCAGATCGCGGACGCGGGTGGCGTAATTCATGAGCTGCGGGTAGTCGGTCAGCAACCCGCGCGAGAAATAGAAATCCAGCGTCACGGGTTCGTCCAGCGAACGGACGATATTGATGGTGCCGTCGGACAGGGTGAACAGCTTGTTCTCGGTCAAATCCAGACGGAAGCTGGTCAGGGTGGTATTGACCAGGATGATCACGCCGAGCGCCAGAAGGGCGGCGAGGAGTAAACCGGTGCTGGAAATGAGCCTGCGCTGGTTCATGATCACTATCTCGCCTTGGTGGATTCGATGGCAATGATGTTGGCGTACAGCCAGAAAGCGATGAGTACCGCAAAGTAGACAATATCACGCAGGTCAATCACCCCTTTCTGGATGGAATTGAAGTGCGTCAGGAAACTCAGGGACGCAATGGCGTCCACCAGCATCTGCGGCGCCCAGCCGGTGAAGAAATCCAGCACCACCGGGAAGCCGCTGAGCACGAACAGGAAACAGACCACGACGCTGATGACGAAGGCGATGACCTGGCTGCGGGTCAGGGCGGAGATGCAGGAGCCGATGGCCAGGAAGCCGCCCGCCATGAGGAAGCTGCCGATGTAACCGGCAACGATGACCGTGTTATCCGGATCGCCCAGGTAATTGACCGTCAGCCACATGGGGAATGTGAGCAGCAGGGCGACGCCGCTGAAAATCCACGCGGCCAGGAATTTGCCGATCACGGCATCCGTGAGGGAGATCGGCAAGGTCATCAGCAATTCGATGGTGCCGCTCTTGCGCTCCTCCGACCACAGACGCATGGAAATGGCCGGGATCAGGAACAGATAGAGCCAGGGATGGAACCGGAAAAAGGGTTCCAGGTCGGCCTGGCCGCGTTCGTAAAAGGCGCCGATGTAAAAGGTGAAGACGCCGGTCAGGAACAGGAAGATGACAATGAAGACATAGGCAACCGGCGTCGAGAAATAGCCGTACAGCTCCCGCTTCATGATGGCCTTGATGTTCTTCATGACTGCCCCGGCGCCCCCTGTTTTTCGTAATACTCGGTGGTCAGTTGCCGGAAGGCGTCGTCGATGTTGCCGGTATCGGCCCGGGCGCGCAGTTCCGCCGGCGTGCCGTCGAACAGCAGTTGCCCCGCGGCGATAATAATGGCTCGGTCGCAGACCGCGTCCACTTCCTCGAGGATATGGGTGGAGATAATGATGGCCTTGTCCCTCGCCATCTCCTTGATCAGGCTGCGCACCTCGTGTTTCTGATTGGGATCCAGTCCGTCCGTGGGCTCGTCCATGATCAGCACTTCCGGATCGTGCATGATGGTCTGGGCCACGCCGACGCGGCGCTTGAAGCCCTTGGATAATGTCTCGATGGACTGGTGCAGCACCGGTTCCAGATGCACCTCTTTAATGACCGCGTCCAGGCGCTCCCGGCGCTTCTCGCCGTGCAGGCCGCGGATCTCGGCGATGAAATTGAGAAAACTGATCACCGTCATCTCGCCGTAGGACGGCGCGCCCTCGGGCAGATAACCGATGGTGGATTTGACCGTGATGGGATCGACGGCCACGTCCACGCCGTTGACATTGACCGAGCCGCCGGTGGGCTCCAGGAAGCCGCTGATCATCTTCATGGTGGTGGACTTGCCGGCGCCGTTGGGCCCCAGGAAGCCGAGCACCTCGCCTTTATAGACGGAAAAGGAGATATCCCGGACCGCGTGCAGGGGGCCGAAACGCTTGTCCAGATGCAGAACTTCGATTGCGGGTGTCGGGGTTTCCGATGTCATTGTCGATTTCTTGGTCTTGTTGTTGGCGACTGCCCGGACATCACGAGCCGCGAATATTTTGCACAAGTAAAAGGAGCAATCAACTCCCATAGACAGGGATAAGCAGACGAGGTTCCACATCCTGCCACAGATTCGGCGGCGATCATACCGGTCCGGCTGCTCACCGTAAGCAGCCAACCTTCAGGGTTTGGCTATGGAGTGAAGCCATGGTTGTGGGAGGCGCGCCCTCGCGCCGAATATCAATGCCGGTTGGCTTGCAGGAAGCTCAGTAGCGGTAGCCCGGATGCAGCGCAGCGGAATCCGGGAGGACTGACTACGGAACCTTCAGGAATCGCAGGGCGGGTAGAGCGCCCTAGCCCGAAACTCACCGGAGGCGGGAAGAGTGGTCCGTAGGAAAAGCCCGTCATACCGGAAAGCGTTGTCTGCTTATCCGGTATCCATACCCCTTCTGAACCTTGCCTGGATGCCGGATAGGCCTGAACAGCGGCCCCGGCTTAATACATACCGGGGCAGGCTCTTCCGGCATGACGTAGTAGTGGTAGCCCGGATGAAGCGCAGCGGAATCCGGGAAGAATGCGATTGACTGAACAGCGCCGGATCGGGAAAGACACATTATTTATTACTCTGTGTTCCTCTGTGTCCCTGGATCAAGTCCAGGGCAGGCTCTCTGTGGCTAGCTTTTATAATGCGCCGCAATCACCACCTCCGTAACACACGCCTTCAGCCCGCGGGCCGTGGGAAAAGCCCGTCATACCGGAAAGCGTTGTCTGCTTATCCGGTATCCATACCCCTTCTGAACCTTGCCTGGATGCCGGATAGGCCTGAACAGCGGCCCCGGCTTAATACATACCGGGGCAGGCTCTTCCGGCATGACGTAGTACTTTCTTTGCACTGTGGTTAATTTTCAAAGTGCCTGGCAATGACTTCAGCAACACACGCCGTCAGCTTCTTCGCCGTCGGAATATGCAAAAACTCATTCGGCCCGTGGGCATTGGAATGCGGCCCCAGCACGCCGGTGATCAAAAACTGCGCCCTGGGAAACTTCTCCCCCAGCATGCCCATGAAGGGAATGGAACCGCCTTCGCCCATGTACATGGCCGGTTTGCCGAAATGGTTTTCCGAGGCCGTATTGATCGCCTCGCCCAGCCACTCCTCCAGCTCCGGCGCGTGCCAGCCACCGGCGTTCCAGTCCGGCGAGAAACTTACCTCGGCGCCGTAGGGCGGATCACTTTCCAGCAACTCTTTCAGTCTCTTCGAGGCCCGGTTGGCGTCACAGGTGGGCGGCAAACGCAGGGAGATCTTCACCGACGTCTCCGCCCGTAAAACGTTGCCGGCATCCTCGATGGCCGGCAGGCCGCCGGCGCCGGTTACCGCCAGGGCCGGGCGCCAGGTGCGGTTCAGGATCAGTTCTTTCGGGTCTTCCAACGCCGGGCGCATGGTGCCGATAAAGGGAAACTTGCTCCACACCGCATCGCCCAGCACCTCGGCAGCCAGTTCCGCCTGCTGCAACCGCGTTTCCGGAATATCCACATTGAATTCCCGCGCGCCGACCCTGCCGTTGGCGGGATCCTCGATGCGGTTCAGTAATTGCCGCAGGATACGGAAGCTGGACGGCACGACCCCGCCGGCATCGCCCGAATGCACGCCCTCGGTCAGCACCTTGATATTCAATTCGCCGCCGATCAGCCCGCGCAAGGACGTGGTACACCAGAGTTGATCGTAATTGCCGCAACCGGAATCCAGGCAGATCACCAGTTCCGGATCGCCGATGCGATCGGCCAGTTCATCAATATAAAAGGGCAGGTCGTAACTGCCGCTCTCCTCGCAGGCCTCGATGATGACCACGCAGCGGGCGTGGGGAGTGTTCTGTTCCTGTAAGGCTTTTATGGCAATGAGCGAAGCGAAGGTGGCGTAGCCGTCGTCGGCCCCGCCGCGCCCGTATAATTTGTCGCCCTCCATCACCGG
>JBBDSH010000052.1:0-6309 GCA_040905045.1 Gammaproteobacteria bacterium
TCCAGGGACATAACGCGGACACGCGGTAAATACCTCCTTGTAGCTCGAATGCGGCATCCGGCCCGCTCGGTCCGCTTATATGTCCCTGGATTGAACACGAATTTGGAACACTTTTTAGATGCAATCCGCTATTTTTTTCCTATACTTGTCGGCATGAACGAGGGACAGATAAAAATGCGCATGCGTCTGCTGCAGGCGGTGGACTGGCTGTTTCTGCTGGCCGTGGTTTCATTGGGGGTGTACGCCATTCTCAATGCGGAACACAGGATGATCATGGGGATTATCACCTTCATCGGCCTGTTGCTCGTGCATGAGCTGGGCAATTATACCGAGGGAAAAGTCGCGAGAATGCGGAGCGAACTGGAAGCTGTACAGAGGCAACGCAAAAAATTGTAAAAAGTAAAGGGCACTTCTAAAAATGGTCTTGTTCCGCGATAGCGGCGTCAGCGCCGTGCTCGAATCCTCATTTTTAGAAGCCCCCTAAATTTTATCCTGTTCGATCAGCCGCCATTCCGTGGCCGGCATTACCAGCCCGCCTTACACCCGTTACTTTAGAAGTGCCCTTTATTTCATTTCCCACTAAACGGTTTTCGTATTCAGGTGTTGAATACGGATCGGTGCCGGCGGATGGGAATCGTGAAATGCCGAATACAATGGATCGGGCGTCAGGGTATTGGCGTTTTCCTTGTACAGCTTCACCAGAGCCTGAATGAGATTGCTCGTGTGGGCCTGGCCGGCGGCGAAGTCGTCGGCCTCGAATTCATGCACGCGTGACATGTACGAGAACAGCGGCTGCAGGAACAGGGTGAACACCGGCGCCACCATGAAGAACAGCGTCAGCGCCATGTAATTGGACATGTTCTGCACGCCGAGGCCGTGATAGAACCAGGGCTTGTCGATCAGCCAGCCGAGGATCGCGAAACCAATCAGAAAAACGATTGCCATGATGCTGATGCGTTTCTTGATGTGGTTGCACTTGAAATGCCCCAGTTCATGGGCGAGCACGGCCTCGATTTCCTCCGGTGTCAGTTCGTCGATAAGCGTATCAAAAAAGACGATGCGCTTGTTGCCGCCGAGGCCGGTAAAGTAGGCGTTGCCGTGGGTGGAACGGGCGGAGCCGTCCATGACAAAAATGCCCTGGCTGGTGAAACCGTTGCGATCCAGCAGGGCTTCAATGCGTTGCTTCAGGGATTCGTTTTCCAGCGGCCGGAATTTGTTGAACAGCGGCGCGATGAAGGCCGGATAGAACCACATCATGAACAGGCTGAAGCCGAGCCAGGTCAGCCACACGTATAACCACCATAAGCTGCCCGAGCTTTGCATAAGCCACAGCACCAGGACAATCATGGGGGCGCCGATGAGTATCATCAGTATGAATCCCTTGAGAAGGTCGCCGATGAAGGTTTTTACCGCTGTCTTGTTGAAACCGAAGCGTTCCTCCAGCACGAAGGTCCGGTAGGCGGACAGGGGGATATCCAGGATGCTGGAAATAATTGTAACGGTAAGGATGAAACAGACCCCCGTCCAGAGCACCGGCATGTCCAGGGATCGCCATTGCGTATCCAGCCAGTGCAGGACGCCGCCCAGTGTCCATATCAGCAGGAATATCGAACCGACCATGAGATCGATCCGGCCCATGCGGACCTTGGTGGTGGTATAGTCCGCGGCCTTCTGATGATCCTCAAGGCTGATCTGATCGCTGAAGTTGGCCGGTACGGCATCACGGTGTGCCTGGATGTGCCGGATCTGCCGGCGGGCGAGGTAACGCTGCAGGATGATGCCGCCGACCAGCGCCAGTAGAAAGATGTAACTGAATGTGTTCATGTACGGGGAATCCTCTCCGATATAGTGCCTGGCTATCCAATAAGGTTAGAATGGAATACAGAATTTAAACGGGATAATACCAATGGAACCGTCCGTTGATAACCTTATCTGGATCGATCTGGAAATGACCGGTCTGGATACGCTGACAGACACCATCATTGAAATCGCCACCCTGGTCACCGACGGCCAGTTGAATATTCTCGCCGAGGGGCCGATTCTGGCCATTCATCAGAGCGACGCTGTATTGGCGAAAATGGATGAATGGAATACCAATCAGCATACCAAATCCGGGCTGGTAAAGCGCGTCCGTGACAGCACCTGCACCGCCGCTGAGGCGGAAAGGGCGACGCTGGACTTTCTGCAGCATTACGTTCCGGAAAACGCCTCGCCCATGTGCGGCAACAGCATTTGCCAGGATCGCCGTTTCCTGCACCGGGAAATGCCGACACTGGAGCGTTATTTTCACTACCGTAATCTCGATGTCAGCACCATCAAGGAACTGGTGAAACGCTGGTCCGGCGGCAAGGAGGAGTTCTCCAAGGAATCCCGGCACCGGGCCATGGAGGATATCCGCGATTCCATCGAGGAATTGCGCTTTTACCGGGAAAGGTTCTTTACCATCTGATTATGCGGATCAGCCATATCTTACAACCGTTGGATCTCTACCGCGCCGAACAGGTCCGGCGGCTGGATGCCACGGCCATTGAAACCTTCGGTATCCCCGGCATGACCCTGATGGAACGGGCCGGACGCGCGGCCTGGGAACTGCTGCGCAAGGTTATGCCCGGCACCGGGCGTATTGCGGTGGTCTGCGGCGCCGGCAACAATGCCGGTGACGGCTATGTTGTGGCCCGGCTGGCGGCGGAAGCCGGACTGGGGGTTCGCCTTGTTGCCATGAAGCCGCCGGAACAGTTGTCCGGGGATGCCCTGACCGCGGCCCGGGCCTGGCTGGAACCGGGGAACAGCGTTGAATCCTGGTCCGGCGGCGGCTTCCAGGACGCGGATCTGATTGTCGACGCCCTGCTGGGCACGGGCCTGGACCGGGAAGTGACCGGTGCCTTCCGGGATGTCATTGATGCCGTCAATGCCTCGGGCAGGCCGGTACTGGCGCTGGATATCCCCTCCGGGCTGCACGCCGATAGCGGCAATGTCATGGGCGCCGCCGTCAAGGCGACACACACCATGACGTTTATCGGCATGAAACAGGGCATGGTCACCGGCGACGGCCCGGAGTTTTGCGGGCAACTGCATTTCAACGATCTGGCTGTTCCGGACGGGGTTTATGAGGAATTCCCGGCCGCCTGCCGCCTGATTACTTATAACACGCAGAAACAGCTTCTCGGCCGGCGCCCGCGCAACGCCCACAAGGGCCACTACGGTCACGTTCTGGTGGTCGGCGGTGATTACGGTTTTGCCGGCGCCGTGCGCATGGCCGGCGAGGCGGCGGCGCGTTGCGGCGCCGGACTGACGAGTATTGCCACACGTTCCGAACACGCCTTCAACATCGCCGCCAGTCGTCCGGAACTGATGGCCCGGGGCGTCGGCGGCGCCACGGATGTGGCCGCGTTGCTGAATGCGTCCACGGTCGTTGCGGTGGGTCCGGGCCTGGGCCGATCGGACTGGTCCCTGGCCCTGTTCGGCCGTGTCCTGGACAGCGGCCGGCCCCTGGTGGTGGACGCCGACGGTCTCAATCTGCTGGCCCAGGAGCCGGAACAACGGGACAGCTGGATACTGACGCCCCATCCGGGCGAGGCCGCGCGCCTGTTGGGCGTCACCGCGGCGGAGATCCAGGCGGATCGCTTTGCCGCGGCACGGGAACTGCAACAACAATACGGCGGCATTATTGCCCTCAAGGGCAGCGGCACCCTGATTGCCGCACCCGGCGGGATCCGGATCTGCGGCGACGGCAATCCGGGCATGGCCAGCGGCGGTATGGGCGACGTGCTCACCGGCGTCATCGCCGGTTTGCTGGCCCAGGGTCTGGAAGCGTCCGCGGCCGCGTCCCTGGGTGTCTGCCTGCATGCGGCCGCCGCCGACCGGGCCGCCGCATCCGGCGGCGAACGCGGCCTGCTGGCCACGGATCTCTATCCGGCATTGCGGACACTGGTCAATCCCTGAGCATGTCGATGCGTATCCATAACGCCGGAGAGATGGAAGAACTGGGCCGGCAGCTGGCCGCCGCCGGCCCGGCCGGGATACGCATTCATTTGCAGGGGGAACTGGGGGCCGGCAAGACCACCCTGGTGCGCGGCTACCTGCGCGGCTGCGGTTATCGGGGCAATGTCAAAAGCCCCACTTATACCCTAGTCGAACCGTATCTTATTGAAGATAAAAGGGTTTATCATTTCGATTTGTACCGCATCGGCGAACCGGAGGAACTGGAGGCCATCGGTCTGCGCGACTACCTGGATGGGAAAAGCCGAATACTGGTGGAGTGGCCGGAGCGGGCCGCGGATCTGCTGCCGCAACCGGATTTGCTGCTGGTCATCGATATCGACGGGGGGGAACGCGATCTGGCACTCCGGCCGTTGACGGAGGTGGGCCGGCGCCTCCTGGCCGCGCTGGAACCGGTTCATGTACAACAAGAATAAATAGGACTATTATCATTTAAAACAGATGGATAGCTTGATTTTTTAAGAAAAAGTTGAAATTATTGTCGTAACAACAACGGTCACGATAAAAACGGGTACCAATCCATGCGTTTACTGGGCATTATCCTCGCGGCCTGTCTGGCCCAGTCCGTCCTGGCTGAGCCGGTCAAGGTCAATAACGTCCGCATCTGGGCGGCGCCGGACAGCACGCGCGTGGTCTTCGATATCAGTGCCCCGGTGGAGCATGACGTCACCATGCTCACCGATCCCTTCCGTGCCGTCATCGACCTGGAAAACACCGACTTCAAAGCCGACAATGTAGCCGAGCCAGAGGGCAAGGATCGCTATTTGCAGGGCGTGCGCACCGGCGTCCACCAGAAAGATTTGAGGGTGGTCCTGGATCTGAAGAAATTCGCCCGGACCAGGATATTTCAGCTGCCGCCCAATGCGCACTACGGCCATCGCCTGGTGGTGGATCTGTCCGACAGGGAGGAACAGGAGGCCGAGCCTGAAATCGTCCGTGAAGAAAGGAAATCGCAAGAGCCACGCGATGTGGTCATCGCGGTGGATGCCGGACACGGCGGCGAGGATCCCGGCGCCCTGGGGCCGTCCGGCACCTACGAAAAAAATGTGGTCTACAAGCTGGCCCGGAAACTGGTGGATATGATCAACAAGGAACGCGGCATGCGCGCGGTCATGATCCGCGAGGGGGATTACTACCTGGGCCTGCGCCAGCGTATTCAAAAGGCGCGCCGGCACCGCGCCGATCTGTTTATATCCCTGCACGCCGATGCCTTCCGCGATCCGCGCGTGCACGGTTCCTCGGTCTACGTACTCTCCCAGGGCGGGGCCAGCAGTGAACACGCCCGCTGGCTGGCGGAACGGGAAAACGCCTCGGATCTCATCGGCGGCGTCAACCTGGACAGTAAGGACAACGTCCTTGCCTCGGTGCTGCTGGATCTGTCCCAGACGGCCAGCCTGGAGGCCAGCATCGATGTGGCCGACCGCGTCCTGCAGGGCCTGGGCCGTGTGGGCAAGCTGCATAAACGCCAGGTGGAGTCGGCCGGTTTTGCCGTGCTCAAGTCGCCGGATATACCCTCCGTTCTGGTGGAGACCGCCTATATCTCGAATCCCGATGAGGAACGGAATCTGCGCAGCGAACATCATCAGCGCAAGCTGGCGGGCGCCATTCTCGACGGTCTGCGAACCTATTTCTGGGAACGGCCGCCGGAGGGAACGTTGCTGGCCGAACGGGGCACGCAACGAAAGTATGTTATCTCCCGCGGCGATACCCTGTCCGGCATCGCGCAACGCTATCGCGTCAGTCTGCAGCGTCTGCGGCACATGAATTCCCTGGATTCCGATACCATTCGAGTAGGACAGGTGCTGGCCATTCCGGCCGATGGCTGATCTCGTGGCTCGTGGTTCGTGGCTCGGGATTCGTGGTTTGAGGTTGGATCTGGTAGTAGTCGTAGGGTGGGTTGAGTGTTGTATGCGAAACCCACCATGAATGGCTTTCTTGACCGAGATTGGTGGGTTTCGCTCCGCTCTACCCACCCTACCAAGGCTCGTGGCTCGTGGTTCGTGGTTTGAGGTTGGATCTGGTAGTAGTCGTAGGGTGGGTTGAGCGTTGTTTGCGAAACCCACCATGAATGTTTCTTGGCCGGTGTTAGTCGGTTTCACTCCGTTCTTCCCACTGTAACCGCACAATCGGGTTTTCACGGATTATCAATCTCTGTGCTTCTCTGTGTCCTCTGTGGCCATATATTATAGTCGCATGTCCTCCGTAGAATTTCCCCGCATCAGCCGTCTTTCGGCGTCGCTGGTAAGCCAGATCGCCGCCGGCGAGGTGATCGAGCGTCCCGCCTCCGTCGTCAAGGAACTGGTGGAAAAC
>JBBDSH010000053.1:0-6260 GCA_040905045.1 Gammaproteobacteria bacterium
AAGAAGAAGGCCAAGAAGAAGGCCAAGAAGAAGGCCAAGAAGAAGGCCACCAAGAAGAAGGCCAAGAAGAAGGCCACCAAGAAGAAGGCCAAGAAAAAGGCCAAGAAAAAGGCCAAGAAAAAGGCCAAGAAGAAGGTAGCCAAGAAGAAGGCCAAGAAGAAGGCGAAAAAGAAGGCCAAGAAGAAGACGGCCAAAAAGAGAACCAAAAAAAAATAACCACTCGCCAATGAGTCCCGCCCGCCTTGCCAAGGCACAAAAAAAGGCCAGGGTGGAGATCAAGGCAAGAAAAGAGAGACGCCGGGCACTGATCAGGAAACTGGCTGCCGAATCAAAGACATAGCAGTCTTTCGGCGATTCTCTCAAGCAAATTAAAGCCCCGTATTATACGGGGCTTTTTTTATTCGCGGCGCCTGCCGCTTTTGTTACTCTCTGTCCCTACCGATGGCGAAAAAGAAATCTGTCAAGGCAAACAAACGCCGGTTCCGGCAAGGCCCGGGGCGGTTTCTCTCACTGGTCGTGTTGTCCCAGATAGGCCTGATCCTGCTGTTGACCGCCGCAGCCTATGTGCTCTGGCTGGATTACCGTATCACCAGGGAATTCGAGGGCAAGCGCTGGTCTCTTCCCGCCCGTGTCTATTCAAGGCCGCACGAGATTTTTGTCGATCAGTCGGACGGTATCGGCGGACTGGAATCAGAGCTGCGGGCCCTGAACTATCGTGCTTCCGCTTCGCCGGACAACCCCGGAGAGTATCGCCGGGGCAACGGTTCGGTCGAAATCATGCTGCGGCCATTCCGCTATTGGGATGGTTCTGAGCCGGCAAAACATCTGCGTGTTGATTTCTCGGGGGAGGGTATTCGCCGCATCCTGGATTTAAGCGGGGGTCAAAACCTGTCCTATGTGCGTCTTGAACCACGGCTGATTGGAAAAATCTATCCTGCACATAATGAGGACCGCGTCCTGGTTCCCTTCGGAGAGGTCCCTCCTTTCCTCATCGAGGCACTGATTGCGGTGGAAGACCGGTATTATTATGAGCATGCCGGTATCGATATCCGCGGCATAGCGCGGGCCGTCCTCGCGAATCTGCTTTCCGGCGAGATCACCCAGGGCGGCAGTACATTGACCCAGCAGCTGGTCAAGAATTTTTTCCTGACACCGGAACGCACTTTCCGGCGCAAGATTAACGAGATGATCATGGCCATGCTGCTGGAGCGGCGATACAGCAAGCGGGAAATACTGTCCGCCTACATCAACGAGGTCTATCTCGGCCAGCAGGGGGCGCGGGGGATCCACGGGTTCGGTACCGCGGCGGAATTCTATTTCGGCAAACCGCTGGGCGAACTGGAGAAGCATGAATTGGCCCTGCTTGCCGGACTGGTGCGTGGTGCGTCCTATTACAACCCACGCAGGCATCCGGAGCGTGCCCTGACACGCCGTAACCTGGTCCTGAATCTGATGGCCGGGCAAGGTTATCTGGAACAACGGGAGGCGGATCGACTCAAGTCGAAACCGGTTGAAACCGTGCGTAAACCAGCCTGGAGCGGATCCCGGTATCCGGCCTTCCTGCAACTGGTGCGTCGTGAACTGCTGAGAAACTATCGTATGGAGGACCTGCGTAACGAGGGCTTGAGAATCTTCACGACTCTGGAGCCCCCGCGTCAGGATCGGATTGAACGTGCGGTGCGAAGAAGATTGTCACAATTGGAACAGTCACGGACCCTGGAAGAGAACGCCCTGGAAACCGCTGTGCTGGTTCTCAATATCAGTAACGGCGAGATTCTTGCCCTGATGGGTGGGCGCCGTGAGGAAATGACTGCATTCAATCGCGCACTCGATTCGAAACGTCCCATTGGTTCTTTGATCAAACCCTTCATTTACCAGACGGCGTTGTCGGCGCCCGGGGACTATCATGTCCTGACCGGGCTGGATGACACTGGTCTGCGCATCCGGGAGCCGGATGGCGATATCTGGGAGCCGAAGAATTACAGTCACCAGGAGCACGGCAAGGTTACCTTAATGGAGGCGTTGACCCGATCCTATAACCTGGCCACGGTCAGGCTGGGCATGCAACTGGGGGTGGAATCGGTGATTGCAACTTTGCGACGCGCCGGAGCGGATATGGAGATCAAGCCTTACCCGTCACTGTTGCTCGGCGCTGTGGAGTTGTCGCCCCTGCAGGTAGCAGGGGTATATCAGACCCTCGCCAATGGCGGTTATGGTGTGCCGTTAAAAACCATCAGGGAAGTCCTGGACAAATTCGGCAATCCTCTGCAGCGGAGCGAACTGGAACTGAAACTATCACTGGACCCCGGGGCGTCTTTTCTGACTGGTTATCTCCTTTCTCAGGTGGTTGAGTACGGTACGGCGCGGCAATTGCGGGCTGAATTTCCGGAATCCATTCATCTTGCCGGCAAGACCGGTACAACCAACGATTCCCGGGACAGCTGGTTTGTCGGTTACGATGACCGGGTGCTGGCCGTCACCTGGTTGGGTCGGGACGATTTCCGGCCGACGCCTTTCACCGGTTCCAGCGGCGCCATGCGTTTGTGGGCGGATATCATGAAAGAAATACCACTACATTCCCTGAATCTGCCGGAATCGGACCTGATAGAATGGGAAAAAGAAATAAAGTTTCGCTATGGCGATGACTGCCTGAAACCGGAAGCGATTCCCTACATCAAGGGCTATCCGCCGGATAACGAATTTCCGTGCAATGGGGGTACGGATTCGGAAAAAACAAAATTCAATCCCCTGAGGTGGTTTCAATGAGAGGTCTTGTACAGCTTGCGGGTGGTCTGCTGTTGCTGTTCCTGGCAGCCTGCGCGACAACATCACAACAGGAACCGGTGCCGGTAGAAGACCGATCCATGGACGGCGGCGATAGGCAAGAACCGGTTGCGGCAGCCAAGGGAGAGGATGAGGAGACCGTCCACAGGGCCCCTGATGTGGGCACGCCGGCCGGCGGCAGTCCCGTGGTGCTTGCCATGCTGGATGAAGCGGACAAAAAGTATCGCTCGGGGAATCTCGATGCCACTGCCTCATTGCTGGAACGGGCCCTGACCCGGGAACCCAAGAATGCCTACCTCTGGCATCGCCTGGCCGCATTGCGTCTGGAGCAGAAGGACTGGCAACAGGCCTATGTACTGGCGAACAAATCCAACTCCCTGATCCGGGACAATCCCTCCCTGACGACGGACAACTGGAGGATTATCGCCGTCGCCAGACGGCAACTGGGCGATGCGGACGGTGCAAATCAGGCGGAGCGGGAGATACAGCGCCTGCGCGGGAGTAAGGAGTAAGGGGCTGAGGCGTAAGGAGTGATGAGCGAGGTTTTGCTCATCACACCTCATGTATAGCTCACTAAAAAGACTCCGCCGTGTACACCCAGGCTCGTTCGGGGGCCTTGTGATCGGGCAGCCCCGCCTTTTGTTTCAGACGCCGGAGAAAATATTCCGCATCGGGTACATCTTCCCAGACCGACGGCAGGAAAGTAGCCCGGGCGTCTCCCGCAGATATGGTCAACCCGTGTGTGCCGGCTCGGAGTTGTCGCAGGAGTTCCTGTTCGGAATTGAATTGCAGTTCGCGGCCGGGTATGAGTACGGATATCCGGATATCGACACGCCTGAATTCTTCTTCGCTCAGTGCCGGGAAACGCGGATCATGAAAAGCGGCCTTGAAGGCGCTCTCTGCGACGGCATGGTTGAGAGGTTGCTCCATTTCTGTGCTGCCGATGCAGCCGCGCAGACGACCATCCAGTTTGAGTGTCACAAAGGCGCCGCGTTTCTCACGCAGAGCCCCGCGGCCATCCACCGGATCCGGCTGTAACGGTTCCCCGGCGCGCAGACCATTATAAATGCTGGCGCGGGCGATCTCGTGCAGGAGCCGACGCTGTGACACATCGAGTGCCGTCCCGGAGTAAATGGCGAATGATCCGTAACCGACGACCCGGTTGCGGGGGCCCGCGGTATCACCGGAATTGCGTACGTCCAAGATATCGACAGTCATATTGCGCTTGCGGATCAGGTGCAACAGACCGCGTATGGGCATGCAGCCGCAGGCCTGGTGCGGTCCGATGGCTTCCAGTTCCAGATTCCGGATGTGTTCCACCGTATCGGCGTCAATCGCCGAAGCCGTTTCGTAATCGTGGTAATGGCTCAAATCGGAACTGATCAGGATCAGGGTATCCTCCTCGCCCCAGAGGTGCTCCAGGACTTCCGCGATCTGTTCGGGCGGCGCGTCGCCCACCACCAGTGGCAGCAATTGAAAACCCTGCAGGCATCGCTGCAGGAAAGGCAAATGCACCTCCAGGCTGTGCTCTTCCCGGTGTGCTTCCTCCATGACTGAAACCTGGGGCAGGTCCACGATCCGTGCTACGACTTCTTTATCAATCTCTACTGGACCCAGCGGTGTGGTGAAGTAGTCGACACCCGGCAGGGCCAGGCCGCGCAAATAGACCCGATGGGCGGGCCCCAGCAGGACAACACGACGAATGCGTCTGCGTGCTTCACGCAATGCGGCATAGGCATGCGCCGCGACGGGCCCGGAAAAAGGATAACCGGCGTGTGGCGCGATAAGCGCTTTCGGGACCGGGCCGGGCGCCGGCACGCCGGCCAGCATCGTATCCACCAGATCCTCCAGCTCTGTCGCGTTGTCGGGATAAAAAAGCCCTGCGACCGCCGGCGGCCGGATCCGGTTTTTACCCGTATGCCTGGTTGCCTGTTCTGATGTCATGGGTCGGGGTGAACCTGTATAGCCGGTCAATAGTCTATATTATAAGAATAGTCAGTTTACCGGTCAGTTTCATAATGAATCATGTTGTAGATGCCGCGTTCCCGACCCGTTACTGGCATGGCCTGGATGACGGTCGTGTACAGTGTGATATGTGTCCCCGGGCCTGCCGTCTCAAGGAGGGACAGCGGGGTCTGTGCTTTGTCCGTGCCTGCCGGGACGGGGAGGTGGTTTTGACCACCTATGGGCGTTCCAGCGGGTTTTGTATCGATCCGATCGAGAAGAAGCCCCTGAATCATTTCCTGCCCGGCACGCCGGTCCTGTCCTTCGGCACGGCCGGATGCAATCTGGCCTGTAAATTTTGCCAGAACTGGGACATCAGCAAGTCGCGGGAGATCGATACCCTGGCGGATTCCGCCTCGCCGGAAGCCCTGGCAGAGGCGGCGGTCCGGAGCGGTTGCCGCTCGGTGGCCTTTACCTATAACGATCCGGTGATTTTCCATGAATACGCCATTGATATTGCCCGCGCCTGTCATGATAAGGATATAAAGGCGGTGGCGGTTTCCGCCGGTTACGTCTGTCCCGAACCCAGGCGAGAATTCTACAAGCATATGGATGCGGTCAATATTGATCTCAAGGCCTTCACGGAGGACTTTTATCGCCGGATTACGGGTTCGGAACTGCATACGGTGCTGGATACCCTGCGCTATATTCATCATGAAACCGGTGTCTGGCTCGAGATCACCAACCTGATTATCCCCGGCAAAAACGACGACGAGCGCGAAATAGATGCCATGACACAATGGATCTACGAGAATCTGGGACCGGATGTGCCGCTGCACTTCACCGCTTTTCATCCTGACTGGAAGATGCGGGATGTGCCCCCGACGCCGGCTGCCACGTTGACCCGGGCCAGGGAGATTGCCCTGTGTAATGGCTTGAACCATGTCTATACGGGTAACGTGCACGATGCCGAAGGAGGCAGCACCTGGTGCGCCGGCTGCGGGACGCTGTTGATCGGCAGGGACTGGTACGAGATGACCGCCTGGCAGTTGACGGAAACGGGTGCCTGCCGCCGATGCGGGACTGTCTGTCCGGGCGTGTTTGAAGCGCATCCCGGTGTCTGGGGTGCCCGCCGTATGCCGGTGCGCTTATCGGCCTGAATAAGTGTTCCAAATCCGTGTTCAATCCGGGAACATAACGCGGACACGCGGTAAATACGGTCGCTCCGGACTCCTGTCCTCCCGCGACACTAATACGTCCATGTATGTCGTCCCTGTAGCTCGAATGCGGCCTCCCTGCCGCATACGGTCCGCTTATATATTCCCGGATTGAACACGGATTCGGAACAGCTATATTCCGAATCGGTCCGTGTTATTCGAACAGCTGTCTATTCGGTGAGCCAGGTGTGAAGGGCTCTTTTAACGCCGTGCCGGCGCTTGAAAATCGCCATGCGTCACTGTAGTATGCGCGTCCGTTAGTGCGGGGTGGAGCAGTCTGGCAGCTCGTCGGGCTCATAACCCGAAGGTCGCAGG
>JBBDSH010000054.1:0-6075 GCA_040905045.1 Gammaproteobacteria bacterium
CGCTCCCGATTTCGAGGCGGAAACGACGCAGGGCAAGATCAAATTCCACGACTGGATCGGCGACGGTTGGGCGTTGCTGTTTTCCCATCCGGCCGACTTCACGCCCGTCTGCACCACCGAACTGGGCGAGACCGCCCGGCTGAAGGAGGAATTCGGCAAGCGTAACTGCAAGGTGATCGCCATATCCGTGGATTCGGTGGAGGATCACAAGGCCTGGATCGGCGACATCGACGAGACCCAGAGTTGCCATGTGGATTTTCCGATTATCGGCGATCCCGACCACAAGGTCTCGGAGCTGTACGACATGCTGCATCCGGGCGAGGGTGACTCATCAACCGTGCGCTCTGTCTTCCTCATCGATCCCAACAAGAAGATCCGCATGACGCTTACCTACCCCAAGAGCGCCGGGCGCAACTTTGACGAGATCCTTCGCGTGCTGGATTCCATCCAGCTGACGGACAACTACAAGGTGGCGACGCCGGTGAACTGGCGCGATGGCGACGACGTGATCATTCTGCCGACGTTGTCCGACGAGGATGCTAAGGATCTGTTCCCGAAAGGCTGGAAGACCCTGAAGCCGTATCTGCGCATTACCAAGCAGCCGAACAAGTGAGGTGTGAGGGGTGAGGGGTGAGGTGTCATTCTCACCTTACCCCCATGTCTTTAAATCGTCGTACAAACCATCCCTGTGCTGCCAGGATTTATGTACAGCTTTGATCTCGCAAAGGCGGCAAGAGCGCCAAGGACGTAAAGGAACAGTGAGTTCCGTCTATCCCGATAAGGAATGTTTATTCCTGAACCTTCGCGAACTCTGCGTACTTTGCGTCTTGGCGAGATCCTATCTTTCTTTCAGCTTGCGGTTCCACTCGGCGGTGCGGTGACAGACCTGGTCCTCGTCGATGGTCTGTAGTTCGCGTTTGCACAGTAACTGCCGGCCGCTGATCCAGACGTCGCTGACCTGGTGGCGTCCGGCGGCGTAGACCAGTTGCGAGACCGGATCGTAGAGAGGCTGCGTTTCAATGCAGGACAGGTCCACGGCCGCCACATCGGCTTCCTTGCCGATCTCCAGCGAGCCGATGCGGTCGTCCCAGTCCAGCGCCCGGGCGGCATTGATGGTTGCCATTCTTAATATGCTGCGGGCCGACAGGGCGGCGCTGCTGGCGGCAACGCCCTTGCCGAGCAGGGCGGCGGTATGCATTTCACCAATGATATCCAGGTCATTGTTGCTGGCGGCGCCATCCGTGCCCAGAGCAATATTAACGCCGGCGTGCTGCAGCTCAAACACCGGACAGAAGCCGCTGGCCAGCTTCAGGTTGGATTCGGGACAATGAATCACATGAACGCCGTAGCGGGCCAGCAGTTCGAATTCCTCCAACTCCACCTGGGTCATGTGTACGGCCATGAGCCGGGGACCGAGAAGATTCATATCCTGAAGACGCTGCAGCGGGCGTTTGCCGTGCAGATCGATGCTTTGATTGATCTCGTCTTCCGTCTCGTGCACATGCATGTGGATGGGGATATTCAGTTCCTCCGCCAGCACGGCGATACGTGTCAGCGGTTTTTCCGAAACCATGTAAGGCGAGTGCGGGGCGAAGGCCGTCTTGATTAACGGGTTGTGTTTGAAGTTGTCGTGGACCTCTTCGCCCTTGGCGAAGTATTCATCCACGTCCCGGGCCCAGGCGGTGGGGAAATCGATCATGATCAGGCCGACGACGGCGCGTATGCCGGCTTCCACGGCCACGGCGGCGGTGCGGTCCGGGAAAAAATACATGTCGGCGAAACAGGTGGTGCCCCCGCGCAGCATCTCGGCTATCGCAAGACGCGAACCGTCCTCCACGAACTGCGGGTCAACCCAGCGCTGTTCCGCCGGCCACATGTGGTTATTGAGCCAGTCCATCAGCGGCAGGTCGTCGGCCAGCCCGCGGAACAGGGTCATGGCGGCATGGGTATGGGTATTAATCAGGCCGGGGATCAGAACATGATCCGGACATTCGTGTACGGTTTCAGGCCGGTACTTTTGCAGGGCTTCATCCGTGGGCAGGAGATCGAGAATCGTTCCTTCATGAATAACCAGAGCATGATTCTCAAAGACGGTATCGTCCGGTTCCACGGGCACAATCCATTTCGCCGATATCAGTGAATCAACATTCACAGCCTTTCCCCTGTTACTCTATGCATGGACGGAATAACCGCCCGGCCCGTTCGCCCGGCGATCGATGAACACAGGACTTTATCCAATATGAACGATTTAGAAAAGCTGGACGCGGTACGTGCCATGCGCTGGCTGGATGGTTCGCTGGAACTTCTCGATCAGCGTGCATTACCACAGCAGGAAATATGGTTGCGTTTGAATAGCGTACGGGACGTGGCGGATGCGATACGCGACATGGTGGTGCGGGGCGCCCCGGCCATCGGCGTCACGGCCGCCTACGGCTGTGTTCTTGCCGCGGCGGAGCGGCACGCCGCGGCCCCCGGGGGATGGCGTCAAGGCATCGAAGCGGATCTGGACACGCTGGGTGCCGCCCGGCCCACGGCGGTCAATCTGCACTGGGCAATCCGGCGCATGCGGGATGTGATACAGCAGTGTGACGGTGATCCGGTCCCGGCGCTGTTGCGGGAAGCCGAGGCCATCCACCGGGAGGATATCGAGGCCAACCGCCGCATGGGGGAATTGGGGGCGCCCTTTCTGCAGGGGTCGGAGGTTGTACTGACCCATTGCAACACCGGCTCCCTGGCCACCGGCGGATTCGGCACGGCCCTGGGTGTCATCCGCAGCGCCTGGTCCAGGGGCTTTATCCAATCTATCTATGCCGCCGAAACCAGGCCCTGGCTGCAGGGCAGCCGTTTGACGGCCTGGGAATTGCAGCAGGACGGCATCCCGGCCACCATTATCACCGACAGTGCCGCCGCCCATCTCATGGCCGCGGGCGGTGTCGGCTGGGTGGTGGTGGGTGCCGATCGCATCACCGCCGCCGGCGATGTGGCCAACAAAATCGGCACCTACAGTCATGCCATCGCTGCGCGCTACCACGGTCTCGGTTTCATGGTGGTCGCGCCCACCTCCACCATCGATCGGGATATCACCGATGCGGCTGCGATCCCAATCGAGGAGAGGAATGCGGCGGAACTGCTGTCGCTGGCCGGAAACGCCACCGCCCCGCTGGGCAGCGCGGCCTATAATCCGGTTTTCGACATAACGCCGGCCGGTCTGGTGGATGTGCTGGTCACGGAAAAAGGTGTTGTGGAGAACCCGGATCTCGCCTCTGTTGCAGCCCTTTTCGAGGCTTGACAAAAGTCTGTTTTTCCCTTCTGTCCGGGCCCTGAACAGGGCAAGTTTAAGTTACGTTATTTATTTGATTATGGTAGAATTTTAGTTTCTGTAACGCGTCCGGAATTAACCAGAAAAAACAAGGATTTTTCGCCTTATCCAACCTGAATAACGTATGTCCGAATCCGAATTTGCCCATTCCGTCTCGCCCGTAAATATCGAGGACGAGATGCGTCAGTCCTATATGGATTACGCCATGAGCGTCATCGTGGGACGCGCCCTGCCGGATGTTCGTGACGGCCTCAAACCCGTGCATCGCCGGGTGCTCTACGCCATGAGCGAAATGGGCAATGACTACAACAAGCCCTACAAGAAATCCGCCCGTATCGTCGGTGATGTCATCGGTAAATACCATCCCCACGGCGATTCCGCCGTGTACGACACCATCGTCCGGATGGCACAGACTTTCTCACTGCGCTATATCCTGGTGGACGGGCAGGGCAACTTCGGCTCGGTGGACGGCGACGCGCCGGCCGCCATGCGTTACACCGAGATCCGCATGTCCCGCATCGCCCATGAACTGTTGCGGGACATCGACAAGGACACGGTTCCGTTTATAGACAACTACGACGGTTCCGAGACGGAACCGTCGGTTCTGCCGACCCGCATCCCCAATCTCCTGGTCAACGGTTCCAGCGGCATTGCCGTGGGCATGGCCACGAATATTCCGCCGCACAACCTGAACGAAGTGGTCACGGCGAGTATCGGGCTTATCGACGATCCGGATATGAGTATTGAGCAGCTGATCCGGCATATACCCGGACCGGATTTCCCGACGGCCGGCATTATTAACGGCTCCCAGGGCATCCACGAGGCCTATCGCACCGGCCGCGGCCGTATTTACGTGCGCGGGCGCACCCATGTGGAGACCGACAAGAACGGCAATAACGCCATAATCGTCACGGAACTGCCCTATCAGGTCAACAAGGCCCGTCTTCTTGAAAAGATCGCCGAACTGGTCAAGGACAAGAAGCTGACCGGTATCCGGGAATTGCGTGATGAATCCGACAAGGATGGCATGCGCATGGTCATCGAACTGCGCAAGTCGGAAGTGCCCGAGGTGATCCTCAACAATCTCTACCAGCAGACCCAGCTGCAGAATGTTTTCGGCATCAACATGGTGGCCCTGGACGGCGGCCAGCCGCGATTGATGAATCTGAAGGATACGCTGGAAGCCTTCATTACCCATCGTCGCGATGTCGTTACCCGGCGAACGCTGTACGATTTGGGCAAGGCCCGCAATCGCGCCCATATCCTCGAAGGCCTGGCAATTGCATTGACCAACATCGATCCCATGATCGAGTTGATCCGCCGGTCGCCGACACCCGCCGAAGCCAGGCAGGGTCTGCTGGATCGCAACTGGTCTCCCGGTCTGGTGACGGACATGCTGGCGCGCGCCGGCGCCGATGCCTCGCGGCCGGAAGAACTGCCGGAAGGCTACGGCATGGTCGATGACGGTTACCGGCTGTCGGATGCCCAGGCTCAGGCCATTCTGGATCTGCGCCTGCAGAAGCTGACCGGCCTGGAGCAGGACAAGATAATCAAGGAATACGAGGAAGTCCTGGAATCGATTATCGATCTGCTGGATATACTCGCACGACCGGAACGCATGATGGAGGTGATCCGGGAGGAACTGGTCAATATCCGCGAGACTTACGGTGACGAACGCCGTACCGAGATTATCGAGGATCACCAGAACCTGAGCATGGAAGATCTGATCAACGAAGAAAATGTCGTGGTGACGCTGTCCCACGCCGGCTACGCAAAGTATCAGCCAATCGATACATACCGTTCCCAGAAACGCGGCGGCAAGGGTAAATCGGCCACGACCATGAAAGAAGAGGATTTCATCGACAAGCTCTTCATCGCCAGTACTCATGACACGATGTTGTGTTTCTCCAGCCGCGGCCGATTGTACTGGTTGAAGGTCTATGAACTGCCGCTGGCAAGCCGGGCCTCGCGCGGCAAGCCTATTATCAACCTGCTGCCGCTGGAAGAAAACGAGCGTATTAACGCCGTCCTTTCCATCCGTGAATTCAGTGAAGACAAGTTTGTATTCATGGCCACGGCCGACGGCACCGTGAAAAAGACATCCCTGAAGGAGTTTTCCCGGCCCCGCGCCAGCGGCATTCGCGCCATAGAACTGGCCGAGGGCAATCAACTGGTGGGCGTGGAACTGACCGACGGCAATCAGGATGTCATGCTGTTTTCCGATGCTGGCAAGTCCGTCCGCTTCCGCGAGTCCAACGTCCGCGTCATGGGCCGCACCGCAAGGGGGGTCCGCGGTATTCGCCTGGGTCCGGAGCAGAAGGTTATATCACTGATTATTCTCGAGGAGGGCGCCAGTATTCTGACCGCCACCTGGCACGGCTACGGCAAGCGTACCCGGGTGGATGATTATCCCGTGCAGACGCGCGGCGGCCAGGGCGTCATTTCCATCCAGACAACCGAGCGCAACGGCGCTGTGGTCGGCGCCACGCTGGTGCGTGACGAAGATGAAATCATGTTGATCAGCAATCACGGCACACTGATACGCACGCCGGTTCGCGACGTTTCCGTCATGGGCAGGAATACCCAGGGCGTCAGGCTGGTTTCCCTGGGCGAGGATGAAAAGCTTGCCGGCGTCGAACGCATTGTTGAATACGGCGACAACGATGAAACGGAACCGCAGGACACCGAATAACCAGAACCTGTCTCAAAATTCTGCGTGAGCCGCTCCCGGATCGGGGTCCGGGATGACGTTGTTA
>JBBDSH010000055.1:0-5855 GCA_040905045.1 Gammaproteobacteria bacterium
CCCCCGGATCGGGGTCCGGGGCAGGCTCTGGCCGGGATGACGGCTTCGGACAGGGTATGGCCGATATGAAGGTTCTTCGTCTTACTGAAAAATGTCTAGAAGAGTCAGGTGTGCGGCGGGGGTAGCCGATTCCATCCGTGAATGCTTACCAACCCACCGCCCGACAATGACCGGCCCGTACACTGTGCGAGGGCATGCGAAGTGGATTCAATACGGGCCGGCTTGATTGGTACGCCGAAGGGGCTATTCTTGATCTGATTTCTCAAATCGGGGATACTGCCCTTTCTGCAATGCAACATGACGGCGGATAATTATGCAAGTCACTGTTTTGAAAGCAAAACTGCATCAGGCCTGCGTCACCCACTCGGAACTGGAATACGATGGTTCCTGTGCCATCGACGGGCTGTTGCTGGATCGTGCCGGAATTCATGAATACGAGCAGATCCAGATCTACAACATCACCAACGGCGAACGCTTCACCACCTACGCCATCCGCGCCGAAGAAGGTTCCCGCGTCATTTCCGTCAACGGCGCCGCCGCCCACAAGGCCTCGCCCGGCGACCGGGTCATTATCTGCAGCTACGTCGGGCTTGATGAAAAAGAGCTGGCCCGATTCAAACCCACCCTCATTTATCTGGACGAACACAACCACATCGTCCGCATCAAGGATCATATTCCGGTTCAGGCCGCATAACGGCAGGCACAAGGTTCAAGGTTCAAGGTTCAAGGTACAAGGGACAAGGGACAAGGACAACAAGCATAGCGAGGACCGTCGCAGTACACGCTGTTGTGTCAAACATTGGCGGAATCGGAATGACGCAAAGACAGTGCCGGCCCACCTCGTGACCCGCCTTGAACCTTGAAACTTGAACCTTGAACCTTTCTCCTTGTAACTTGCCCCTGGCTTTTCGTTTATTATGGCCCGACACAGTCCAGCGGAAGCCGCGATGCCACCGGAAAAAACCGCCAGCCTTATTATCATCGGCAACGAGATCCTGTCCGGCCGGACCCGGGACGCCAATCTGGCGTTTATCGGCGGTCGCTGCGATGAGATCGGGATTCCTCTGAAGGAAGTCCGGGTTATCCCGGATGTGGAAACGGAGATCGTGAATAACGTGAATGAACTCCGTGCGCGGTTCGATTATGTCTTTACCACCGGCGGTATCGGTCCCACCCATGATGACATTACTTCAGCATCCGTCGCCAAAGCCTTCGGCGTGGTGTTGGAGCGCAATGCCGAGGCCGTCGCCGCCCTGCAGGAGTATTATGCCGACGCCTCGAAGCTCAACGAGGCACGCCTGAAAATGGCCGATATTCCCCGGGAGGCGTTGCTGATTGAAAATCCCCTCAGCGGCGCTCCCGGGTTTCAGCTGGAGAACGTTTTCGTACTGCCCGGCGTGCCCCTGATCATGCAGGCCATGTTCGACGGCATGCGTCCGCGCCTCACCGGCGGCAGGCCGGTCCATTCGGAAAGCATCCAGACGGACCTGACGGAAGGGGCTGTCGCGGCCGGGCTGGATACCATACAAAATAATCATCCCGATGTGGGCATCGGCAGCTATCCGTTTTTCCGGAAAGGGACCGTAGGTGTGAACCTGGTCATAAGATCGGTCGATAAAAGCAGTATTATGAAGGCCAGAGCCGATATACTGGCATTGATCCAGGATCTCAAAGGCAGGGTGGTTGAATAGGGGGGCGACTCCGATGAAGCGCGCGATAACAATCCTTTCCTCCATTGTCGCGGTCATTGTCCTTGTATTGGTCGTTGTACTGTTGACCGTCGATATTAATCAATACAAGGACGACATCGTCCGGGTCGTGGAAACGAATACCGGCCGTGACTTCCGTATCGAGGGTGATATTCGTCTGGGCCTTTCCCTGATCCCGACAGTGGTGATTGAAAAGGCCTTCCTCGGCAACGCTGCCTGGGGGTCGCGGGAGACCATGCTGGGTATCGAGCGGCTGGAACTTTCCATTGCCGTATTACCGCTGCTGGCGGGAGACATCCAGGTCGGCCGCTTCCAGCTCGTGCGGCCGGATATCTACCTGGAAACCGATGCCCGGGGGCAGGGAAACTGGAACCTGCAACCGGGAAAAGAGGCCGCCCAACAGGCGGAAGAAGCCGCGCCGGAGGAAGAGTCCACGCCGCTGAAGTTGCATTTCCGGCGCGTTCTCATTGAAGAGGCCATGATCACCTTTCGGGACGGCCGTTCGAAACAGCAATATGCATTGTCGATCGAATCAATGGACTTCAGGGCCGACGGCCGGGATGCCCCCATGAACCTGGAAATCACGGCCGAATTCCGGGAATTGCCGGTGCGGTTCACGGGTACCACCGGATCGGTGGAGCAGTTGCTGACCAACAGCGCTTTCCCCGTCACGCTGGATGCCGGCGTCGGCGATTTGAGCCTGCACATTGACGGTAGCATCGAGCGGCCCCTGGATGTCGATGACGCGGCCCTGAACCTGGAGGCGCGTTTCGGCGAGAGCGACCTTTCCGGCAAGTTCGGCCTCGATACAACACCGGCCAGACCCGTCATCGCCGTGGAATTGCGCTCGCAACAGATCGACCTGACGCCGTTTGAATCCGAGGAAGAGAAGCAGGAAAAGGCGGCTGACGCCCGCCTGTTTTCCGACGAACCTCTGCCGGTGGAGCAATTCAGGGGCGTGGATGTGGCCGCGTCATTGGATATTGAAAAAGTGCTCTCGTCCCGCCTGCCCATGGAAAATGTCGGTGTGCGGCTGCAATTGCAGGACGGTTCGCTTCGCGTCGCGCCTGTGACAGCCGATGTGCTCGGCGGCAAACTGACGGCGGATCTCGGCCTGGGCGCTGTCGGCAAGGACAGCATGAAACTGGATTTTACATTCGATATCGACGGCCTGCAGGCGGCCATGCTGCCGCAGGTACGGAAAAAGAAGTATCTCAGCGGCGGCATAACGGATGTCAGTATCCGTGCCGTGGGAACGGGCAACAGCGTCAGGGCGATCATGGCCGGACTCAACGGCGGTCTGCTAGTCAAGATGGGCGAGGGGACCATTCGCAATTCCGCCGTGGAAATGGCCGGCGCGGATCTCATTACCAAGACCTGGTCCATGCTGCGTCCGTCGGATGATGAAGAAAAATCGACGCAACTACAGTGCGGGGTGGTGAATTTTGTCATCAAGGACGGCCTGGCCATCGCCGACAAGGGCATCGCCCTGGAGACCCGAAGAATGACCGTGGTCGGCGGCGGCGCCGTCAACCTCAAGACCGAGGAACTGGACCTGGGCATACGACCCTATGCGCGTGAGGGTATCGGCCTGAGTGCCGGGCAACTCACCGAACTGGTGCGACTGCGCGGCACCCTGGCCAATCCGGAAACCCGGCCCAGCACCCTGGCGGCCATGAAGACCGCCGCCACGGTCGGCGCGGCCGTTGTCACCGGCGGTATTTCCCTGGTGGCCGGCGCCCTGTTTACCAGGGCTACCGCCGATCCGCATCCCTGTCAGACGGCGCTGGGGGGAAAACCGGTATCAGATACACAGATGCAGCCTGCCGGTGATAACGGCGAGAAGAAATCCGTGGGGGAAAAAGTCAAAGGCGTGTTCAAGGGCCTGTTCGGCGATTGATATAAAAACTGTAACCGGTTGTACCGCCATTATCGTGCAGCAGAATAAGGAATGGTTCGTCTACTGGATGCTGGTGTGCACCAGCATGACGGCTTCGGGATACTGTCATGCCGGATCACGGAAGTGCAGCAGAACAAGGAGTGGTTTGTTCTACCGGATACCGGCGTTTCAGGCTGTGTGAAAACGTCATGAGAGTAGTTCAGGCAAGGCGAAAATCAACGAAAAAGCGGAGTTTTAACGCTGCATAAGCAAGCACAATAGTTTTCACAATGAATCCACCCATTCCCGTCCGGGGTTTGGTAACCTTCGCATGAAATAATTCCGTATCCAAGATCGCCAACCGGGAGAGAGGCATGTTCGACCCCAGCACGATTCCGTTGTTTTACCAAATCGCCGCCCTGCTGGTATTGGCGGCGGGGATCGGTCTTGTAGGGGTAACCCTGCGCCAGCCGTTGATCGTCAGTTACATCGCCGTGGGCCTGATCGCCGGGCCATCCGCCCTGGGTATCGCGGAAGTGGGCGAGCATATCGAACTGCTGGCCGAACTGGGTATTGCGGTGCTGTTGTTCCTGGTCGGCCTGAAGCTGGATGTCAGCCTGATCCGTTCGGTGGGTATGGTGGCCGTGGCAACCGGACTGGGGCAGGTGGTCTTTACGGCGGCTGTGGGTTTTCTGATCTGTCTGGCGCTGGGGCTGGACTGGTTGACCAGTCTTTATATCGCCGTCGCTCTGACCTTTTCCAGCACCATCATCATCGTCAAACTGCTTTCCGACAAGGGCGAGATCGGTTCCCTGCACGGCCGCATCGCGCTTGGATTCCTTATCGTCCAGGATATCGTCGTGGTTCTGGCCATGGTGGTGCTTTCCACACTGGGGGTGGGCGCCGGCGTGCATGCCTCACCGTTGAGCCTGGCCGGCATGATTACGTCCGCTATTGCCGTATTGATCGGTATCGCCGTTTTTGTTCGCTATATCGCCAACCCGCTGGTGGAACATCTGGCGCGCTCACCGGAGTTACTGGTTTCCTTCGCCATTGGCTGGGCCGCCTTACTTGCGGCACTGGGTGATTATCTCGGTTTCGGCAAGGAACTGGGCGGTCTGCTGGCGGGTATTTCCCTGGCCTCCACACCCTTCCGCGAGGCCATGTCCACGCGCCTGACCAGCCTGCGTGATTTTCTGCTGCTGTTTTTCTTCATCGCCCTGGGGGCGAAACTGGATCTGGGGACGTTGGGCGGCGACGTGCTGCCGGCCGTGGTGCTGTCCCTGTTCGTACTCATCGGTAATCCCTTGATTGTTGTGATCATCATGGGGGCTCTGGGTTATCGCAAGCGAACCGGCTTCCTGGCCGGACTGACCGTGGCGCAGATCAGCGAATTCTCGCTCATTTTTATCGCCATGGGTCTGACCCTGGGCCATGTGCAGGATCGCGCGGTGGGACTGGTTACCCTGGTGGGTTTGATTACCATCGCCGCGTCCGTCTATATGATTATGTATTCTCATCATCTCTATCGCTGGGTGGGGCCTTTTCTGTCTCCCTTTGAACGGAGCAACCCGGCGCGGGAAACGGTGGAACGGGAAGCGCCGGCCCATGAGCAATACGACGTGATTCTCTTCGGCCTGGGCCGTTATGGCGGCGCCATCCTGCAATTGCTGCGGGATCAGGATTTACGCATCCTGGGTATTGATTTCAGTCCCATGGCGGTGCGCCGCTGGCGCAACGAGGGGGCGGATACCCTCTACGGGGACATCGCCGATCCGGAGTTCGTCGCCTCGCTGCCGGTCCACAATACCCAATGGGTGGTTTGCGCCATCCCGGAACACGATCTGGGACTGGGGCAAAGCGATCCCCGCATGGGGTTGATCCAGGTGCTTCGATCCATGGGGTATAAGGGCCGTATCGCCATGGCGGCCCATCTGGAGTCCGGCGCCGAACATCTCCGGCGGGCCGGTGTGGATATAGTTTTTCTGCCTTTCCGGGATGCCGCGGATCAGGCGGTGGAACTGCTGATGGGTGAACACCAGAGAAAGGACATCGAAATCATAGAGCCGGACGAACAAAAGGAACTGGTGGGTTAGTAGTAGGGTAGTAGTGTAGTAGGGGTCGGACCTACATAACACATTGATAAGAGAGAAAATCTGTATTGAAGATGGTCTGAAATAACGCTTAGAATGCTGTTTTGAAGGATAAAAATAATACTTTAAGGAGGAAGCCTCATGCCACGCGCCCATCGTTACTTTTTGCCGGGT
>JBBDSH010000056.1:0-33072 GCA_040905045.1 Gammaproteobacteria bacterium
TCGTGGCTCGTGGCTCGTGGCTCGGGGGCTCGGGGGCTCGTGGCTCGGGGTTCGGGGCTCGGGGATGGAGAAGCTTGCCGCCCGAAGCTAGTCACCGGATCCCGGATTTCAGGGTCGGGGCGTACCAGAACAGAAAGGAATGCCGCCATCAGGCGTCTCGCCGTTACTTGTCACTTGTAACTTATGACTTGTAACTGCCGTTCAGTCCCAGCGATCATCCCGAACTTGTACCATGCCGTCCTGATCGCGTACGGGAAAGGTGTCTGTCGGTTCGTAGGCCGGGGCCGTCAACGCCTCGCCCGTGCGGATGCAGAAACGCGCGCCGTGGCGCGGGCAGATAATCTCGTCGCCTTCCACCAGATCCTCCAGTTCCAGTCCACAGCCCAGGAACGGGGAGCCGTCATGGGTGCATTTGTCCTCGATGGCGTAGTATTCGCCGTCCAGGTTGAATACGGCGATCATGGTGTCGTCGGCGTCCACCAGCCGGGAATCACCGGGCGGGAATTCATCGACAGGGGCGACATTAATCCAGTCGGACATTATCGTGGCTCGTGGCTCGTGGCTCGTAGCTCGTAGCTCGTAGCTCGTGGCTCGTAGCTCGTGGCTCGTGGTTCGTGGTTCGTGGCTTGTGGCTTTACAGCAGGCCGGTTTCCAGGCGTGCCGATTCAGACATCATCTCGGCGCCCCAGGGCGGATCAAAGGTCAGCTCCACGTTGACCTGGGTGACATTGGGAACCATGGTCACTTTCTGGCGCACGTCCTCGGCCAGGAAATCGCCCATGCCGCAACCGGGCGCCGTCAGGGTCATGAGGATGTCGACACGGTTGCCGCCGTCCTCCATTGGCGTGACCTTGCAGTCATAGATAAGACCCAGGTCGACCATATTGATGGGTATTTCCGGATCGTAACAGGTCTTTAATTGTTCCCAGATCAACTCTTCGTCCACACTGCCGTCTTCGTTTCCCTCCTCCCTGTCCTTGAGCGGCGACTCCGCTACATCAAACCCCAGGGCGTCGGCGTCCATGGCCGAAACCTGGGCCAGGTTGCCGTTGATGTTGACGGTATAGTTGCCGCCCAATGCCTGGGTGACGAACACGACACTGCCTTCGGGAATGGTGACGGGCGCACCGGCCGGTATGAGGATGGCAGTGACGTCCCGTTCCACGGTTATGGGTTCGTTGCTCTGCATAAGTGCCTCCCTGACTACTCGGTGGAGACGGGTGTATCGGTACCTTCCAGGGCGGAATGCAGGGTGTGCCAGCACAGTGTGGCGCACTTGACACGGGTCGGATAATCCCTGACGCCGGCCAGGGCCGCCAGCTTGCCCAGATTTTCCAGATCCGGGTCCGGATTGTCCACGGTCAACAAGTCATGAAAGGAGTTGAAGATTTCCTCCGCTTCCTTGACACCTTTTCCCTTCATGGCTTCGGTCATGAGGGAAGCCGAGGCGACGGAGATGGCGCAGCCGGTTCCGTCGAAGCTGATATCGACAATGCGATCATTGTCCATCTTGATATACAGGGTGAGACGGTCGCCGCACAGTGGATTGAAGCCCTCGAGGGTATAATCGGCGTCTTCCAGTTTGCCGAAATTCCTGGGGCTGCGATTGTGATCCACGATCACTTCCTGGTACAGGTCTTTGAGCTCCAGCATCAGGCGAACACCTTTTTGGCGTTTTCCAGTCCCCGCACGAGCCGATCCGTTTCCTCACGCGTGTTGTAGAATGCGAACGAGGCCCGTGCCGTGGCGGGTATTCCGAAATGTTCCATGACCGGCATGGCGCAATGATGACCGGTACGGATGGCAATGCCTTCGTGATCGAGGATGGTCCCCAGATCATGGGGATGGATGCCCTCCAGCACAAAGGACAGGACGCCGGCCTTATCCTGTGCCGTTCCGATAAGCCGCAGTCCGTCCACTGAAGAGGCGGCCGCCGTGGCATAATCCAGCAAATCCTTCTCGTACGCCTGTATGTTGGCCAGGCCGATATTGTCGACATAATCGATGGCCGCGCCCAGGCCGATGACACCGGCAATATGCGGCGTACCGGCCTCGAACTTGTACGGCAGATCGTTGTAGACGGTCTTTTCGAAGGTGACCATCTTGATCATGTCGCCGCCGCCCTGGTAGGGCGGCATGGCTTCCAGCAGTTCCTCGCGTCCGTAAAGGACACCGGTACCGGTCGGGCCAAACAGCTTGTGGCCGGAGAAGGTATAAAAATCGCAGCCGATATCACGCACATCCACCGGTGCATGAGGCACCGCCTGGGCGCCGTCCACCAGGGTTACGGCGCCGGCATCCCGGGCGAGTTTCACCATGTGTTTGACCGGGTTAATGGTGCCCAGGGCGTTAGAGATGTGCACCAGCGCGACAAGGCGGGTCTTCGGCCCCAGCAGCTTTTCGTATTCTTCCTGAATGATCTCGCCCTTGTCGTTGATGGGGGCAACCTTGAGTACCGTTCCGATCTGTTCGCACAACAGTTGCCAGGGGACGATGTTGGAGTGGTGTTCCATTTCAGAAATAATAATTTCGTCACCGGCGCGCAAATTGCTGCGGGCGTAACTCTGTGCCACCAGGTTGATGGCTTCCGTGGCGCCGCGTGTAAAAACGATCTCCTTGACGGATGCGGCGTTGATGAATTCCCGCACCTTCTCGCGGGCGCCTTCGTAGGCAGCGGTGGCGCGTTCACTGAGGGTGTGTACGCCTCGATGGATATTGGAGTTGTAGTGGCGGTAATAATCGTCCAGTGTTTCGATCACCGACAGCGGCTTCTGTGCCGTGGCGGCATTGTCCAGATACGCCAGCGGTTTGCCGTTAACCTGTTCCGACAGCACAGGAAAGTCCGCCCGGATGCGTTCCACCTCCAGCGGCGCAGCGGTGTTCATGATTTCAGCGCTTTCAGCGTTCATTGGATGAATTCCCGTATCTGTTCCGAATCCGGCAACTGGCCGACGACCAGATATTCCAGCTGATCGCGGAGCGGCTTCAGCCGCAGCCGGGTGATGACGTCATCGGCGAAGGCGAAGGTGAGCAGGTTACGGGCTACTTCCTCACTGATGGCGCGGCTGCGCAGATAAAACAGCATGTCCTCGTCCAGTTGTCCGGTGGTGGCGCCGTGACTGCATTGTACATCATCGGCGTAGATTTCCAGTTCCGGTTTTGTATCCACCTCGGCGTCGTTGGACAACAACAGATTGGCGTTGGACTGATCCGCGCTGATCTTCTGGGCGTCCTTGTGAACCATGACCTTACCGTTAAAAACGCCGCGACCGTGACCGTTGAGTATGCCGCGGTAATTTTCCACGCTGGTGGTATGCGGACTGAGGTGGTCAATGCGTGTGTGATTGTCCACATGCTGGCGCTTGTCGGCCATGTAGAGACCATTCAAAAAGACTTCGGCGCCGGTATCGGCCAGGCCGACATCGATATCATTGCGCGCAAGGCGCCCGCCCAGGGAGATGGAATGGGACTCCATGCGGCTGTCGCGCTGCTGACGGACCTGCAGAGTGCCCACATGATAGCCTTTTAATCCTTCACGCTGGATCTTGTAATGTTCCAGCGCGGCGCCGTTGTTCAGTATCACCTCGGTATTGGTATTGGTGAAATACTCGGCATCGTCGACGCCGAAGTAGGATTCGATTACTGTTGCCCGGCTGTTGTTGCCGAGTACGATAAGATTGCGCGGCAGGCTGACATGGGGCTCTTCCTGATGATCCGATAAAAAGATCAGATGCAGGGGTTTTGCCATCTGTACATTGTCGGGGATCAGGATTACCGCGCCTTCATGCATGAAGGCCGTGTTCAAGGCCACGAATCCGTTCTTGCCGGTATTGTTATACCGGTTCAGATAAGTCTCCAGTCGATCCGGCTGTTGTTGCAGCATGTTCCCCAGGGACTCAATGGTGATGTCATCCTCCAGCCCGTCAAGACGGGAAGACCGTGCCGCGTGACGGCCGTTGATGAAGATCAGTTCATGGCAGTCCAGTTCCGGAAAGCGCAGGGCGTCCAGCCAGCTGCTTTCCGGTTCCGGTGCCGGATCCTGCGTGATGCGGAAAGAGCGTTTGGTGATGGGACGGACATCGGTGTATTTCCAGTCCTCGTTACGCAGTGTCGGGAACCCCAGCCGGCTGAAGGTTTCCGCCGCCGCTCGCCGCTGCTCACGCAGCCAGGACGGACCCGTATCCGGGGCCAGCCGTGCCTGTTCCGTGAGATAATGTTCTACCGCCGTTTCACTCATGCCGCGTCGGCCTCCTCGCGTACCCAGTCGTAGCCGCGTTCTTCCAGTTGCAGGGCCAGCTCACGATCGCCGGACTTGACAATACGGCCGTCGGTAAGAACGTGCACCTGATCGGGTACGATGTAATTCAACAAACGCTGATAATGCGTCACCAGAATAATGGCCCGGTCCTTGCTCCGCAGGGTGTTGACGCCTTCGGCGACGGTGCGCAGGGCGTCGATGTCCAGGCCCGAGTCCGTCTCGTCCAGGATCGCAAGCTTTGGTTCGAGGATGGCCATCTGGAATATCTCGTTGCGTTTTTTCTCGCCGCCGGAGAAACCCTCGTTCACGGCGCGGTTAAGCAGGTCCTCGCGCATGCTCACGATCTTTGCCCGTTCGCGCACCAGTTTCATGAATTCCACCGCATCCAGTTCCGGTTCGCCGTGGTATTTGCGCCTGGCGTTGAGGGCGGCCTTGAGCAGATAGATATTGTTGACACCGGGGATTTCCACCGGATACTGGAAGGCTAGAAAGATGCCTTCGCAGGCGCGTTCTTCCGGCGCCAGTTCCAGCAGGTTTTTGCCCTCGTAGGTGACGTTGCCCCCGGTGACTTCATAGCCCGGCCGTCCGGCCAGGATATTGGCCAGGGTACTCTTGCCGGAACCGTTGGGTCCCATGATGGCGTGGACCTCGCCGGCCTTCACCTCGAGGTCAAGGCCTTTGAGAATCTCACTATCTTCTACGCTAACGTGTAAGTCTTTAATACTCAGCATTATTAATCTCTAAGTGATAAGTTATAAGTTGCAAGTCACAAGTAACGGCAAAGCACTCAACACCTTGTGACTTATAACTTGTGACTTGTGACTATCCTACGGCGCCTTCCAGGGTAATACCCAGCAGTTTCTGCGCCTCCACGGCGAACTCCATGGGCAGTTCCTTGAAAACCTCCTTGCAGAAGCCGTTCACGATCATATTGACGGCGTCTTCCTCGGAGATGCCGCGTTGCTGGCAGTAGAACAACTGATCCTCGCCGATCTTGGAGGTGGAGGCCTCGTGTTCCAGTACGGCGCTGGCGTTCTTGCTTTCCATATAGGGGAAGGTATGCGCGCCGCACAGCTCGCCCATGAGCAGGGAATCGCACTGGGTATAGTTGCGGGCGTTGTGCGCCTGCTTGCCGATCCTGACCAGGCCGCGGTAGGCGTTCTGGCCGTGTCCGGCGGATATGCCCTTGGAGACGATGGTGCTGCGGGTGTTTTTACCCAGGTGAATCATCTTGGTACCGGTGTCCGCCTGCTGGTAATTGTTGGTCACCGCCACGGAATAGAATTCACCGACGCTGTTGTCGCCGCGCAGGATGCAGCTGGGATACTTCCAGGTCACCGCGGAGCCGGTTTCCACCTGGGTCCAGGAGATTCTGGAATTCTCGCCGCGGCAGTCGCCGCGCTTGGTAACGAAATTGTAGATTCCGCCCTTGCCATTTTCGTCACCGGGATACCAGTTCTGTACCGTGGAATATTTGATCTGGGCGTTATCCAGGGCGATCAATTCGACAACGGCCGCATGCAGCTGATTCTCGTCGCGCTGCGGTGCCGTGCAGCCTTCCAGATAACTTACATAGCTGCCTTCCTCGGCAATGATGAGAGTGCGTTCGAACTGACCCGTGTTGGAGGCGTTAATACGGAAATAGGTGGACAATTCCATGGGGCAGCGCGTGTTTTTCGGGATATAGCAGAACGAGCCGTCGGTAAACACGGCGGAATTGAGCGCCGCGAAGAAATTGTCGCCCTGGGGTACCACCGTGCCCAGGTATTCCTTCACCAGATCCGGATGGTTGTGCACCGCCTCGGAAAAGGAACAGAAGATGACACCGGCCTCGGCCAGTTTCTCCTTGAACGTGGTGGCGACGGAGACGCTGTCAAATACCGCGTCCACGGCTACCCCGGCCAGCATTTTCTGTTCATGCAGCGGGATGCCCAGTTTTTCGTAGGTTTCCAGCAGCTTCGGGTCCACTTCATCCAGGCTCTTGGGTCCGTCGTCTTTGGATTTGGGCGCGGAATAATAGGAGATGGACTGATAGTCGATGGGATCGTGGACAATATGCGCCCAGTTCGGCTCGGCCATGTCCAGCCAGTGGCGATAGGCGCCCAGGCGCCATTCCGTCAACCACTCCGGCTCGCCCTTCATCTTCGAAATATGCTCGATGACGGCCTCGTTCAGCCCGGGAGGCAATGTTTCGGAGTCGATTTCCGTGACAAAGCCGTGCTTGTATTTTTTGCCGACGAGTTGTTCGACGTCTTGCTCGTTGGTTGCCATAAACTCCGATCCTGTTACGTGAATTTATCGTGCCTGTTCAGGCAGTATCCGCGACACTGAAGCTCTCGCCGCAGCCGCAGGTTTCCTGGACGTTGGGATTCCGGAACCGGAAGCCTTCGTTCAGGCCTTCGCGCACGTAATCCAGTTCCGTCCCGCCGAGATAACGCAGACTCTGGTTATCGACGACGATTTTCACGCCCCTGCTCTCGAAGGTGGTGTCGTCCTCGCCGATGGACTCCGCCGTTTCGACCACGTACTGGTAACCGGAACAGCCCGTGGGCTTGACGCCGATGCGGAAACTGTCGCCGCCGTGTCTGGCCAGGTATTGCCTGACGTGGTTGGCGGCATTTTCTGTCAATTCGATAGTCGTATTTTCCATCTCTCTCGTTCAGCCTATTGGACCAGATGAATTGTTACGGAATCCTGCCTCTGTGAGACCTGACGGATGGCGCGCCGCCGGACCAGGTCTTCCAGGCTGATCCCCTGAAGGAAGTCAGTGATCTGCTGGCTGAGCTCCTCCCACAGGTCGTGGGTGAGGCAGCGATCATCGCCCTGGCAGTTTTTCTGGCCGCCACAACGGGTGGCGTCCACCGATTCGTCCACGGCACGGATGACATCGGAAACCGATATCTCCGAGGCTGTCCGGCCGAGTGAGTACCCACCACCGGGTCCGCGGGCACTGGTGACCAGCTCCTGCTTGCGCAATCGTGAAAAGAGCTGTTCCAGATAGGACAGGGATATGCCCTGGCGGCTGGAGATATCCGCCAGGTTGATGGGTCCCTGATCCTTGTGCAGGGCCAGATCCAGCATCGCCGTTACCGCGTAGCGGCCTTTGGTGGTCAGTCTCATGGCATTGATTTCCGGTTGATTTCCTGCATTTTTAGTACCAAAAGCTTGTCATAACTGACTAATTTAGTCAAGTATTTTCCTGAGACGATTACTCGGAGATTGACCGGAACCGGGGCGGATCGCAACCGTCCATATGATATGGTGATTCACCTTAATTGTCAGAGATCCGGAAGTTTGGAGGTCAAGATTATGCTATCCCGATTATTACAGGGGATGCTCGGAACCGTCTTGCTTGCCCTGGCCGTCGCCGTGCCGGCGGAGTGTTTACAGGTGGAAGGCAACTCGGTGGATGAGAAATCCACACGCTACGGCATTACCACGGCGGAATGGACGGCGGATGTCCGTAATGATTGCGATGCCCCTTACGATGCCAACCTCACCGTCATGTTCAAGGATGTCGACGGTCGAGTGCTTCACAAGGCCGTGCAATTCGTCGCAATCCGTGGCGGGAATCGTGAGAATACCAGTCGTCGTATCAATATCCCCGAGGATCAATTCCAGGCCATCGATACCATAGAGGTGGCCACGGAAGAACGCGAACGCCCCCGCTGAAACGGGAACCAAAGCGTGAGTTCGCTTTTTGTATTCCAGCTTGTTCCTGTCATCCCGTTTACCGGTCATGCAGGATTTTGAGATAGGTTCTACTACGACAAGCGTAGCGGAATTCGGAACATCAATTTAGGCCTTTGCCGGTAACCGGGTACAGCGGGTTTCAGTTACAATCCGTTCCATGATAGAACCATCAGCAACAGGCTGGATCCTGGTTATCGGCGGTATTCTTCTTGCCGTAAGCGTCTTGTTCAGCCGCGCGTCGGGCCGTATCGGGATACCGGTTTTCCTGCTCTTCCTGGTACTGGGCATGCTGGCCGGTTCGGAAGGGATCGGCGGTATCGAATTCGACGATTACCATCTCAGTTTCCGCATCGGCATCATCGCCCTGGCGCTGATCCTGTTCGACGGCGGTCTGAATACCTCCATGAGTTCGGTCCGCGCCGGTATTTATCCGGCCGTCGTGTTGTCCACGCTCGGCGTGATAGGAACCGGTGTTGTTCTGGCCATGGCCGCATACTGGTTTGGATTTCCGTGGGAAATGGCGCTGTTGCTGGGCGCGATTGTCTCCTCCACCGACGCGGCGGCGGTGTTCTCGACCTTGCGCGGCAGCGGTCTGAGCCTGAAACGACGTACCGGCACTGTCCTGGAACTGGAATCGGGGCTGAATGATCCGATTGCCGTCATCCTGACCGTGGCGCTGACCTACAATCTCCTCGGCCAGGAAGACCTGTCCTGGTGGCTGGCGTTGGATGTGCTGATTCAGCTGGCTATAGGCGGTGTAATGGGGGTTGCCTCGGGTATCTTCGGGTCCTGGTTGCTCCGGCGTGTGCGTCTGCCGGCCGGCGGTCTTTACCCTGTTCTGACCCTGGCGCTGGCCTTCCTGGCATTCGGGCTTGCAACAATCACATCGGGCAGCGGCTTTTTATCCGTTTATCTGGCCGGGCTCATTATCGGCAATGGCCGTTTCCCCTACCGGCCCGGCGTCCTGCGGTTCCATGATGCCGCCGCCTGGCTGAGCCAGGTGATGATGTTCCTGTTTCTCGGCCTGCTGGCGGTTCCCTCCAACCTGGTTGATATTTCCGTTACCGGTATCTGTCTGGGCCTGTTCCTGGCGCTGGTCGCCCGTCCGCTCATCGTCCTGTTGTGTCTGCTGCCGTTTCGATACAAATGGCGGGAGGTTCTCTATATCGGCTGGGTCGGGTTACGCGGTGCCGTCCCGATTATTCTCGCCATGTTTCCGGTGCTTGCCCAGGTCGAGGGTGGCCGGGAGATTTTTGATATTGTTTTCGTCATCGTGGTGTTCACGGCATTGATACCGGGCGGTACGGTGGGCTGGATCACTCATCGCCTGCAGCTTGTTTCCGATACCCCGCCGGCACCGCCGGCCGTGCTGGAGGTTACTTCCCTGGTACCAATGTCGGGTGAAGTATCCTCATTCTTCATTAATCCGGTATCGGCCGTCTGCGGGGTGCCGCTGCGCTCCGTGCCGCTGCCGGCGGAAGCCTCCGCGTTACTGATTGTGCGCGGGGAATCCCTGGTCGTACCCCGCGGCAGTACCGTGCTGGAACCGGGTGATCATGTTTATATATTTTACCGGCCCGAGGACAAGGTCAGGATCAATCTGCTTTTCGGTACACGGGAGGAATAGATGCATATAGGGACTTGATGGTTGTTCCTGATCTCCGTGTCGAGGTGCTTATTCCAACACCATGATCCCGGCCTGTATTCAATCCGACTAAAGTGGCTGGAGTGGAATTCGAAATGCTTATTTAGAGCAACCGTTCGTCGATCTGGACGATGGGCTGGACGTTGGTGAAATTGGGGATATCGCCCAGGATCTGTTCCGCGTGAGGGCCGAAGGCTTCTCCGAAAGCCTCGGTACTGTCGAAGAAGAGGCTGGCCGTGGTCACAAAACTCTCCGGTGATCCGTCCGGGCCCGGCCCGCCCTTGAAGATCCTGACTTCTTTCAGTGCTCCGCCGACCAGGTCCTGCACCATCGGGATGTGTTTGTTCAGGTAGTAGTCATAGTCAAAGGTGACGCCGTCCTGACGCGGGTACATCACATGGACTCTTATCATTTTTCTTCCCCTTGAATGAGTTTCTTACTAAAGATGCGGTATTTCAGTATTTATTTCAAGTCACAGGGAACCCGTCGCCGGCCGGCATGTCACAATCAATACGGCCTGGGCGGCAATTTGCCGTTTGCGCCGTGGACACAAAACCCGCAGGGTTTGTGTCCCGCTCAGAAACGGAACTGTCCGGTTTGCTCCCCTCCCCATTCCGGGCGGTTCCGGTTTCCTGGGTTCCCTCCCCGGCAGAGTACTCAACACCAGCTTAGTTGATCGTCCCCGCGATTCAGTATTTCGCGTATATTGGCGTCGATGATCTTGTAGCCGACATCACCGTACAGTTTCTGCCGCCCGTTATTCAGGATATAGGTGGGACTGCCCTCGACCCGATACTGATCGCGCAGTTCGTTGTCCCGGCACATGGCGGCCATGGCTTCGCTGTTGTTCAGTTTTTCCTCCAGTTCCGCGGCGGGCAGGCCGATCTGTCCGGCGATATCGAATTGTATCCTGCGCAGACCCACATCCAGCAGATCCCTGAAAAAGGCCCGGCGAGTGTGCCAGACGGTTTCCTCGAACAGGGTGCGTCCGTTACAGGCATCCTGCGGATCACATGAGATGGTGCCTTCCCGTTCCAGCAGGCGGACGGCCGTGAGAAAGTGATGGCAGGACGCGGACGACTTCGGGGCATTATCAATCCATATTTTCGGATTGACCTCGATATGCTCGAAGCGTTCGGCGATCTCGCGGACGTGGCGGCTGTAACCTTCAAAGCCGCCCCGGTCTTTCCAGCCTTCACCAATGCGCTGTGCCGTGCAGCCGAAAACCGGAAAGAAATGGTAGTTAATATTAATGTTGTCCTTATAATTCGCGATCATTTCATCGATCCGTATCTGGGCGACATAGGCCCAGATACACAGGACGTCGGAAAAATGATCAATCTGTATAGTGGTTTGCTCGCTGGCATTCATGTATGGCACCTGTGTGTCGTTTCCTGCAGGCCGTTATTGACGATTAGACGGGCCTTTGATTGTATTAAGCGGCTTAACGCGGATAAAATTTGATATTGTGGATGAACAGCTCTTTTATTCCATCATAGCGGATGCATTATTGATACTGCATCTGCTGGTCATTCTGTTTGTCATTTTCGGGTTCGTTGCCGTCATTGCCGGTTATTTCCGGCGCTGGCAATGGATCGTCAATCCCTGGTTCCGCGTCCTGCATCTGGCGGCGATCGGCACTGTGGTGGTGCAGAGCTGGATGGGGGCCGCCTGCCCGCTGACCGTCTGGGAGAACCGTTTTCGACAACTGGCCGGCAGGGATATCCATGACGGCGCTTTTATCCAGTATTGGCTGCACAGGTTGATATTCTACGAGGCTCCTGACTGGGTCTTTGCCCTCATCTATACCCTGTTCGGATTGCTGGTTCTACTGGCCTTCATTCTGGCGCCGCCCCGCTTCAGGAAAAACCGCCGCTGACAGGCTGGCACTCGTGTAATAGACGGGCTAGCTTCTGCCGTACAGGCGGCGCAACTCCTCCTTGGCCTGCTCAATTACGGCGCTGTTGTTTCAAGTCTCGAAATTCGTCTTCATTAACGGGCTCGAATGTCCCCAGACCGCAGGATCCCATGGGCCGAAAGCCGGGACCAACATCATCAAGAATGGTGATGATGTCCAGATCGCAAAGCCGGCTCAGGGAAGTACGGTACATGATTGCCCGGCTCCGATGTAATGAGGGGCAGGGATAAGGCAGGGTGTTCAGATAATGCCCGCCGCTATTCGTATCAAATACAATATGTTGATTATCCAGGATGGTGATTTGCCGGATGTTGTTCAGACTGAGACAACGCAACGTCTCCTGCCCGGAGCGGCTGTCCGAGGCCATGGCTGTGCCGGCCAGGAATGAAAGCAGTAATAACAGGTTTTTCAGATGATACATGGGTCACCTCGGAATGCATTCTGTCATTCAACCACTCTACTCCGGTTTCGCGGTCGCTAACAGTACCCGAAAGCCTGGATCCGGACTTGATCCATATCAACCAGGTGCTGCCCCGGAGTCCTATAATAATTACAAATAAACGGATTAAAGGCTGATCGCTATGGGAAAATTACTTGAATACGACAAAGACTCCTTCATGGACCGGTTGCGCCGGCAGGGTATAAGAAATGATGCTGTCCTGAGGGCCATGGCCGAGGTGCCGCGGGAGGAGTTTGTCGGGGTGCGTCTTCAGGAATTCGCCTACGACGATTCACCCCTGCCCATCGGGGAAGGCCAGACTATTTCCCAGCCGTATATTGTGGCCCTGATGACGGAGGCGCTGGGGCTGGAAGCGGGTGATCGCGTACTGGAAGTAGGCACCGGTTCGGGTTATGCCGCGGCTGTTCTGTCCCGGCTGGTCAGGGAAGTCTATACCATCGAGCGTCATCAGAGCCTTGCCCGTCAGGCCGAAGAGCGATTTCGGGATCTTCACTATGACAATATTCATGTCATGTGCGGTGACGGTAGTCTGGGGTGGCCGGAATACGCTCCCTATGACGGTATCGTCGTGGCAGCCGCTGGTCCGGAACCGCCGTTGTCGCTCATCGAGCAATTATCCGTGGGTGGACGTCTTGTCATCCCGACAGGCCCGACTACCCGTGAGCAGACTTTGGTGCGTGTCACGCGTATCGATCGCGAACAGATCGAGATCGAGGAACTGGGCGCCGTCCGCTTCGTGCCGTTGATCGGCGAGGAAGGCTGGCGCGAAGTCGAGGAAGAGTTCAGACCAAAGCAGAAACGGGCCGCGCTACGCCGGCCGGAACCGGTTTCGGAGTTGATTGAGAAGACGGCGATACATATACCTTCCATCGATTCAGTGGATCTCTCCGGTCTGCTGGAACGCATAGGCGAGGCCCGGGTGGTGTTGCTGGGCGAGGCCACACACGGTACCGCCGAGTTCTACGATATGCGAGCCCGCATCACCCGCGAGCTGATAGAAAAGAAAGGGTTCGGTATTGTCGCCGTCGAGGCGGACTGGCCAGATGCCGCCCAGATCGATCACTTCGTCCGCGATACCCGCCTTGAACCGACAGAGGAAGCCACTTTTACCCGCTTTCCTACGTGGATGTGGGCCAATACTCAGGTTCTGGAGTTTGTGAGATGGCTGCGTCGCCACAATCAGTCTCTTGCCGGCGCCGGCGAGGCAGTCGGCTTTTACGGCCTGGATCTTTACAGCATGTATTCTTCCATCGATGCCGTTATCAACTATCTTGATGATGTGGATACGGAGGCGGCGGAAATCGCCCGGCTTCGTTACGGTTGTTTGTCGCCGTGGGAAGAAGACCCCGCTATCTACGGCGCCAGTGCGCTTTCCGGGAAGCACAAAGGCTGCGAAAAAGAGGTGGTAGCCATACTGGAGTCGCTGATGAAAGAGCGTCTGGAATACGCAGAAAAAGACGGCCGCCGTTTTCTGGATGCCGTCGCCAATGCGCGCCTGGTCAGGGATGCGGAACAGTACTACCGGATCATGTATTACGGCTCGGTGGAGTCCTGGAATTTCCGCGACCGGCATATGTTCGAGACGCTGGAAAGCCTGCTCGACTTCCACGGACCACAATCCCGGGCGGTAGTCTGGGAACACAACTCTCATGTCGGCGATGCGGCGGCGACGGAAATGGGCGCCCGCGGCGAGATCAATGTCGGCCACCTGTGCCGTTCCCGTTTTGGTGACGAGGCCTATCTCATCGGTTTCGGTACCCATGAGGGGACGGTGGCTGCGGCCTCGGACTGGGGTGCGCCCATGGAGATTAAGCGTGTGCGGCCCTCGCATCCGCACAGTTACGAGCGTCTTTGCCATGACGCCGGGCTGGATGCCTTCATGTTGCCCCTGGGAGACAGGAAGCAGAACGTGGTCAGAGAATTGCTGCATCCACGCCTGGAACGCGCCATCGGCGTGATTTACCGTCCGCAGACCGAGGTGCAGAGTCATTATTTCAATGCCTGCCTGCCGCAGCAATTCGATGAATATATCTGGTTTGATGAGACGCGCGCCGTGGATGCCCTGGGGCCGGAAACCGGCGAAGGAATGCCGGACACATTTCCCTTCGGACTTTGATTGCCGGCCGGACATGGCACTTAAGGACATCGATTACGTCAAGACGAAACTCCAGTGGATGGAGGAACAGGCAATATGGCCAAACGGTCTGCGCTATCTGTGGACGGACGCATTCGGTCTGGTTCTGTATGTGTCGCTGTACCAATATACCGCCGACGACATCTGGCTGGAACGGGCCCGACGACTGGTGGACGAGGTTTATCGGGTCCTGGGCCGGTCCAGAGGGCTGCGTATCGGTGAAGAGCCGGACCGGGACGGCCAGTATTATCATTATCTCATTATGTGGGTTTATGCCATGGCAGTCCTGGGTGTGTTCAGGCCCGACTACCGGGACGAAGCCATCAAACTGGTGCGTCAGATCCATCCGCATTTTGTCATTCCCGGCACCGGCGTCATCTGGAAGATGGAAGAGGATTTATCCGCTCCTTATCCGGGTTACGGTCTTGGCGCCATGGATGCCTACGACGGTTATGTCATTTACCGGTTGCTGGATGCGGATGCGCTGGCCGGGGAGGTGGAAGAGATGCGACAGCTGGTGGAACGAAGTTACCGCATACTGATGATCGATCAGGATCTGGGGCTGGGCATGATGCTGTGGCTGTGTCATTTCTTTCCCGACGAACCCTGGGCGCGCTATCAACGAGGCAGTTGTTGCCGGCGACTTGAACAATTATGGATCGATCCGCCCGGTTATTTCTGCCGCCAGACGGGGTGGCGGGATATGAAATTCGCTTTTACCAACTATGGTATTTCACTGGGGCTGCAGGCCCAGGGGCGCTGGTCTGATCGGGTCAACAAACTGAATGTGTTTTTTGACAGTTATCGATCCGGTGATGAATACGATACCAACGCCATTACCCATGTCATGGCCTGTACTTCGCACTTCCCGGGATGTTTTCTGGCGCGTGAGGAGTAAGGGGAGGTAGTCACAAGTTATAAGTTACAAGTCATAAGGGGTGCCGGGTCTTGTACGTATCACTTTTGACCAACTAATTGGTTTTTACACCTCACTCCTCACCCCTTACTCCTCACTTGCTAATATGGCTGTGCGGTTTCGGAGTCCCGGTTCAGGTCAATTCCATCAAGGGCGTATACGCACCCATCATCCCCAGCGCTTCCGCCACCGGCTTACAGGTGATGCGGCCCCGGCTTGTATTGACACCTTTTCCGAACCCCGGATCTCCGCTGACTGCCGGCATGCCTCCATCGGCCAGTTTCAGGACATAGGGCAGGGTGGCGGTATCCAGGGCGATGGTGGCCGTGCGCGGATAGGCGCCGGGCATGTTGGTGACGCAGTAATGGATGATATCGTGTTTTACGAAAACCGGGTCCGAGTGAGAGGTGGGTCGGGAGGTTTCCACGCAGCCGCCCTGATCGATGCTGACATCCACGATCACCGCACCGGTTTGCATCCGCTTCACCATGGCCTCGGTCACCAGATGCGGGGCGCGCGATCCCCGCAGGAGCACGGCGCCGATGACCACATCCGAGTTCTTGACAGCCTCTTCAATGGTATCGGGACCGGATTCAACAAACCGCATGCCGCCGGGCCGGATTTGCTGCAGGTGTTCGAATCTGGCGCTGTCCTTGCCCAGCATAATGACATTGGCTCCCATACCGTCTGCACTGAATGCGGCGTGGCGACCGACTATGCCGTCGCCGATGATGGTGACGGTGCCGTGGCGCTCGTCCAGAATCCGGCCCAGCTGAATCCCGCGGCCGCCGTTGAACCGGGCCAGGTACCAGGCGCCGACCGTTGCCGCCATGTTGCCGGCAATGGCGCTCATGGGTGCAAGCAGGGGCAGTCCACCGTGCCTGTCTTCCACCGTTTCGTAGGCGATGGCGGTGGTCCCGGCGGTCAGCAATGCTTCCGTCAGTGAAGGAGTAACACCGGCAAGATGCAGATAGGTAAACAGGATATTGTCCTTCAGAAAGCCATATTCCTGCTCCAGCGGTTCCTTGACCTTGATCACCAGTTCCGCATCCCAGGCTTCGGCGGCAGTCCCGATTTGTGCGCCGGCCGCAGTGTATTCATCATTGCCGAATCCGGATCCCGTGCCGGCGTCGTGCTCGACAAGCACGTCGTGCCCGGCCTGAACCAGTGTCCCGGCCCCGGACGGTGTCAGGGCGACGCGGTTTTCCTTGTCCTTGATTTCTTTAATAACACCGATTTTCATAGCATCATTGATTCAGTCGTTCTTTTTCGGAGCTTCGCTTTTCATTTGCTCTTCCGGTCCCAGCAAAATCGCCAGCCACCGGGTATCATCATTGCTGTCCAGGGCGATTTTGATAATCATGGTCAAGGGAACGGAGAGAAATAATCCGACCGGCCCCAGAATCCACGCCCACGTGATCAGGGACAGGAATACCACCAGCGTGGACAAACCCATACCTTGTCCCATGAAACGCGGTTCCATCAGTTCGCCGATAATAACGTTAATGGTGAGGTAGCCGATGACAAGATACACGGCCGACCAGGGGCCCGGGTCGATAAAGGCCAGTACTATGGCCGGCAGGGCCGCCAGGGTCGGACCAATGTTGGGGATGTAGTTGAACAGGAAAGCAATAAATCCCCAAACCATGGCGTAATCCACTCCGACAATTGCCGCAAGGATGCCCACCAGTATTCCCTTGATCAGGCCTATGGCGGTCTTCAGGGTCATGTAACGCTGGATGCTGCCGGTAAAGGTACTGAAAAAATCGCTTTTAAAACGATTGTCTGTGGCCGCCTGGAGCTTGTCGTGAAAGTAGGAGGCTTCCCCGAGCATGAAAATAACGGCCAGGAAGATAATAAAAGTATGGGTCATAATCGTTCCCAGCCCACCCAGAACATTTTTTCCCAAACCAAAAACAACGCCCGGGTCGAAGTATCTCTGGATTTGATCCTGGGAGGCGGGCAGGCCGTAGCGATTAAGCCAATCGGTCACCGCTGCGAATTCTGTTTCTGCAAGCGCCCGATATTCGGGCAGGTTCTTGTACAAGTCATCGAGTGATGCACCGACAAGCACGGCAATAATTGCCAATATGCCAAGCAGCATGAAAATAATCATTCCCACGGCTGCGAACGGGGGCACGTTCCTGAGCAAAAGCCAGTTCAGGGAAGGCAGGCACAAGAGTGTGATAAATGCCGCCAGCAACAGTATTACGATAATCGTTTGCGCAACATGCATGCCGGCGATAATGATCACCATGCAGGCTACAATGAGCATGGTGCGTAATAATCGTGACTCTGCCGGGATATGTATCATAATCGATGCACCGATCACTTGTATTCTGTTCGTCGCTTACGCTGCCGGTCCAAGCAACGCCTTGAGACCATGCTGCTCCAGTTCTGCGTGCAGTAATCGTCTTATATCCGCAGGATTATCCATGCGCCGTGCCTTGCGCCAGAGTTTGCTTGCTTCTTCATAACTGAAGCTGCGAATGACCCACTTGATGCGCGGCAGATCGCCGGCACTGAGGCTGAGACTGTCGAACTGCATGGCGATGAGCATGATGGCTACCGCCGGGTCGCCGGCCGCCTCGCCGCAGATGGATAATGGAATCCGGGCCTTGCGGGCCGCCGTCGCGATCTGGGACAACGCTTCCAGTACCGAGGGGTGCAGGGGTTCGAACAACTCGGCCACCAGTTCATTGTTACGATCAATGGCAAGCAGGTACTGAACAAGGTCGTTGCTGCCGATGGAAAGAAAATCCACGCGTTTGGCGATAGCCGGGATTTGATAGATGGTGGACGGCACCTCGATCATGGTTCCGATTTCCGGATAGGGCACGGCAAGCCCTTCCTCAAGAACTTCGTTATAGGCCCGTTTCAACAGGACGACAGCGCGGTCAATCTCGCCGACACCGCTGATCATGGGCAGCAGTATCTTGAGATTTTCCAGCCCCTCATTGGCGCGCAGCATGGCGCGGGCCTGGGTCAGGAAAATTTCCGGATGATCCAGGGAGACGCGGATGCCGCGCCAGCCCAGGAACGGATTGGGCTCGTTGATGGGAAAATAAGGCAGCACCTTGTCGCCGCCGATGTCCAGGGTGCGCAGGGTGACCGGCAGAGGGGCATAGGCTTCCAGCACGGCGCGGTACAGCTGGTACTGTTCATCCTCACTGGGAAAACTGTCCTTGCTCATGAACGGCAGTTCCGTCCGGTACAGGCCGATGCCTTCCGTGCCCACATCATGGGCGTGGGTGTAGCCCGCCAATAGGCCGGAATTGGTAAAGAGATGAATACGGAGGCCGTCTCTCGTAGTGGCCGGTTTATCACGCAGGGATCGAAGTTGCTCCGCCAGAGCCTCTTCACCCTGGAGCATTTCCTCGTATTCCTGCATTTCGATGGCATTGGGCGCCACATGGAGATAGCCCTTGTAACCGTCGATGACCAGGGTTTTCCCCTCCAGTCGTGACAGGGGGAGATGCCCGGCAAAACCGGATACGGCGGGGATGTTGAGCGCGTGCGCCAGAATGGCCAGATGGGAATAGGCGGATCCGTGACCGGAGACGATCCCGGCCAGGCATTCCGGCGGTACCGTGGCGATATCCAGCGGACTCAGGTTTTCCCCAATCAGGACGGTATTGTCCGGGTAACGGCGCTCCGTCCTGACTTCGCTCTGCAGGTGGCCTAATATACGCCTGCCGATATCGCGTATGTCATTGGCACGTTCCTTCAGATAGGGATTATCCATGGCATCGAACTGATCCGCATACCACTGAATGGTTTCCCGCAAGGCGCCCTGCGCCCAGTTGCCGGCACGGATACCGGCGAGGGTGTTTTTAATCAATTCCTCATCCCGGGCGATGAGACTGTAGGCGTCGAACAATAACCGGTCTGCCTCCTGCATGGATTCGACCAGTTGATCGCGTATCCCGGCCAGTTCCTCGACCACGGCGTCGACGGCCGCATGAAAGCGTTTTTCCTCTTCTTCGATATCTTCGGGCTTGCGATCCGGCACCGCCGTGATTTCCGTCGGCGTATAGGCGACGATGCCGGTGCCGATGCATAAACCGGGTGCCGCGGCAATGCCCTTGTAGAGACCACCCGACTGGCCCAGATCCGTCATGAGACTGTCGATCTCGCCGCGCGCCTTGGCGAAGGCGATATTGCCGGCGATGAGCGCCGCCAGGGTGGTCAGGAATGCCAGGTCCTGGTCGTCAAAGCGGCGCGGCGAGACCTGTTGCACCACCAGGACCGCCAGCAGTTCGCCCTGCTGTATGACCGGAATGCCGACGAACGAGTGATAGCGTTCCTCGCCGCTTTCCGGTATGTACTTGAAACGGGAATGACTGGAGGCGTTTTCAATGTTGATGGGTTCGGAGCGTTCGCCTACCAGTCCGACCAGGCCTTCGTCATAATTAAGAATGACATTGCCCACGGCTTCCGGATTGAGGCCGTGAGTGGCCATGAGAACATAGTTGCGGTTGATTTTGTCATTCAGGTAAATGGAACAGACATCCACGCCGAGGGCCTGGTAGATGGCATGCACCAGGCGGTTGAGCGCGGTGCTCAGGTCCGAGGCGTTGTTGACGGACTGAACGATCTTCTGAATGGTGGTGATGGAATTCGGCACGGGCTCTGATTACCTGACTGTGTTACCCGGAAAGATTACAGCCTTATTGAGTGCGGTGTAAGGGGTAAGGTGTGAGGAGTATCAATCGTGACGGCATTTTCATCTTACTCCTCACTCCTTACCCCTCGCCATTTCAACTCTGTGGCAAACCAAAATGTTACTCGTTCTTTTCCTTTTCCTTAATCTGCTTGCGCAACTCCTCCAGTTCCTCGTCCACCTTGTGCATGTGATCCAGCATGGTGTCGATGGCGTTCTGGACGGGATCCGGCATGTCCTTGCTGGCGCCGTAGGCGTCGAAGCCGATCTTTTTCGCCATGGCTTCCCTCTGGGCGCTTTTGTCTTCCGGTTTTTTCTTTACCACGACGTGTCCGGGGATGCCCACCACGGTGGCGCCGGGTGGTACGTCCTTGACGACGACGGCGTTGGAACCGACCCGCGCTCCTTCGCCCAGGGTGATGGGGCCCAGTACTTTGGCGCCGGCGCCGACGATGACGTTGTTCTTCAATGTCGGGTGGCGCTTGCCCTTCTGCCAGGTGGTGCCGCCCAGGGTGACGCCGTGATAGATGGAGCAGTCGTCACCGATCTCCGAGGTTTCACCGATGACCACCCCCATACCGTGATCGATAAAGAAGCGCCGGCCGATGGTGGCGCCGGGATGGATCTCGATGCCGGTAAGAAAACGGGCGATATGAGATCCGAGCCGCGCCAGCAGGGGGAGCTTTTTCTTCCATAACCAGTGGTTCACACGATGCATGAGTATGGCATGCAGGCCCGGGCAGGCGATCAGGGTTTCCAGGGCACTGCGCGCCGCCGGATCGCGGTCGAATACCACACGGATGTCTTCTTTCAGGGTGTTGAACATGGCTATCGGGTTACCAGCGCCTTGATGCGTTCATGTTGTGACTCCAGTTTGTCGATGCTGGTCCGGGTCTCTTCAAGCCTGTCGCGTTCCTTCTGCACCACCGCCGCCGGAGCGCGTTCGACAAACTGCTTGTTGGCCAGTTTCGTTTCCATTCTTTCCCGTTCATTCTTTAACTTATTCAGTTCTTTTTCCAGTCTTTCCAGTTCCGCATCCGGATCAATCAGGTCCGCCAGAGGCACCAGCAGGGTCGTGTCTCCGGCCAGGGCGACCACTGTATTGTCCGGTTCTTCAACGGTTTCCGAAACAGATTCGATGCGGGCCAGATTCCGGATGGCGGCCTGGTTGTGCCGCAGCCACCGCCGTTCCCTGTCGTTGCCGCCCCTTACCTGCACCGGCAGGGTGCGGCCGGGCGGAATGTCGCGTTCCGCGCGAATACGCCGTACGCCGAGGACGAAGGCCTTGATCCATTCAATTTCATCCACGGCCTCCGGATCCGTTTCCATATCCGCCGGCTGCGGGTAAGGCTGCAGCATGATGGTCTCGCCGGAACGGTGAATCAGCGGTGCAATGCGCTGCCAGAGTTCCTCGGTAATGAACGGAATAAACGGATGCATGAGACGCAGCAGGGTCTCGAGATTATGCAGCAGCGTCTGCAGCGTACCGCGCTTCAAGGCTTCGCCGGCTTCCGCATCATTGAGCGTGGTCTTGGACAGTTCCAGGTACCAGTCGCAGTATTCGTCCCAGGTGTACTCGTATACGGCCTGGGCGGCCAGGTCGAAACGATACTGGCCGATGCCCGTTTGCACTTCCTCAATGGCCTGGGCCAGCCGCGTATTGATCCAGCGCTCGGCCAGGCCGAACTCCGCTTTACCATTATTAATATCAATGTCCTGCGCCTCCGCACTCATGAGAACGTAGCGGGAGGCGTTCCAGAGCTTGTTGCAGAAATTGCGGTAACCCGTGATTCGGCCCACGTCGAAGCGGATGTCCCGGCCCTGGGTGGCCAGGGAAGCAAAGGTAAAACGCAGGGAATCGGTGCCGTAGGCGGCGATGCCGTCGGGGAAATGCTTGCGGGTGGACTTTTCAATCTCGGGGGCCAGCTGCGGCTGCATCAGGCCGGTGGTGCGTTTTTCCACCAGCGACTCCAGGTCGATGCCGTCGATGAGGTCCAGGGGATCGAGAATATTGCCTTTGGACTTGGACATCTTCCGGCCGTCGGAGTCGCGTACCAGGCCGTGGATATAGACCTCGTGGAAGGGGACGTCGTCCATGAACTTCAGTCCCATCATGATCATGCGCGCCACCCAGAAAAAGATAATATCGAAACCGGTCACCAGGACGCTGGTCGGGTAAAAGGTTTTCAGATCGTGCGTGTCTTTCGGCCAGCCCAGGGTGGAAAATGGCCACAGGGCGGAGGAGAACCAGGTGTCAAGAACATCCTCGTCCCGCCGGAGTGAGGCGTGAGGAGTGAGATGTGAGGCGTATTTCTCTCTCACCTCTTCTTCATTTCGTCCCACGTAGATATTGCCGGCCTCGTCGTACCAGGCCGGGATGCGGTGGCCCCACCAGAGCTGGCGGCTGATGCACCAGTCCTGGATGTTGCGCATCCATTCAAAATAGGTGCGCGACCAGTTCTCCGGCACGAAGCGGATGCGCCCCTCTTCCACCGCCTTGATGGCCGGTTCCGCCAGCGGCCCGATTTTTACATACCATTGATCCGTCAGATACGGCTCCACCACGGCGCCGGAACGATCGCCGCGCGGCACCATGAGCTTATGGGGTTCGATCTTCTCCAGCAGGTCCCGTGCTTCCAGATCGGCGACGATGCGCTTGCGGGCCTCATAACGATCCAGGCCGCGATAGGCTTCCGGCCCCTCGTCATTAATAACCGCATCGATAGTGAATATGTTTCGTAAAGGCAGATTATGTCGTTGACCCACCTCGTAGTCGTTAAAGTCATGGGCCGGTGTGATCTTGAGGCAGCCGGTGCCGAATTCCGGATCCACGTACTCATCGGCGATGACCGGGATAGTACGGCCGGTCAAAGGCAGTTCCACTTCCCGGCCGACCAGATCCCGGTAACGTTCGTCGTCCGGGTGCACGGCCACGGCGGCGTCGCCGAGCATGGTTTCAGGACGGGTGGTGGCGACAATGACATGACCCTTGCCGTCGACACGGGGATAGCGCATATGCCAGAGATGGCCGTCTTCCTCTTCGGCCAGGACTTCCAGATCGGAGATGGCCGTGTGTAATACCGGGTCCCAGTTCACCAGCCGCTTGCCGCGATAAATGAGTCCCTCATCATAGAGACGCACAAAGACTTCCGTCACCGCCTTCGACAGGCTCTCGTCCATGGTGAAGCGTTCCCGCGACCAGTCCATGGACGTGCCCAGGCGCCGCGACTGCCGGCTGATGGTATTGCCGGAAGTCTGCTTCCAGTCCCAGACGGCGCGGACGAAGTCTTCCCGGCCCAGATCGTGCCGGGTTTTGCCCTGCAGGCCCAGTTGCCGCTCCACCACCATCTGCGTGGCGATGCCGGCGTGATCGGTGCCGCATTGCCACAGGGTTTCTTCGCCGAGCATGCGATGATAGCGGATGAGGATGTCCATCAGGGTCTGCTGAAAGGCATGACCCATGTGCAGACTGCCGGTGACATTGGGTGGCGGCAGCATAATGCAATAGGATTTACCATCCGGTTGCGGGGAAAACCAGCCTTTCTCTTCCCAGGTGTGGTACCAGTCCGCCTCGATGGCCTGCGGGTTATAGGTTTTTTCCATGTGTTACGTCAAAGCTTAAGAAAATAAACGGGTTAATGGCCTGGGTTATCCGGGGTTCGTCAAAATCGATCCGGGAACCCGGTGGGGATTATGCCGAACCGGGCGCCGGCTTAACAGCCGCAGGAAGGGTTTTCTTCAGAAAAGGCAGTATAGGCCGGCTCAAATACCGGGCCGTCAATCTTCGGAAAAGCGCCCTGAGGTCTCGTCCCGGTTATTGCTTGCAGCTGCGTCTGCCTGCATTTGCTGGTTCAGTTCCCTGAGGATGCTTTGTCTGAGATTGTTTTTCAGAATATGCACGGTCTCATCCAGTTCCGTGGAGAATTTCTGTTCCAGTCGTTGTGCCAGTTCGGCGATTTTCTCATCCGAAGCCGGTTGTGGCTGTATTGTTTCCGTGTCCGGGTAGTCTTCCGGCGATACCACATCGTCCAGTATCGGAATATTCGCCGCCCGGTATACCGGTGCTTCACCGCCCTGTGTCTCGACACGCTGTTCCGCCAGCAACGCTTCCAGTTCCTCAATGCGGCGGGCCAGGTTGGCGTTCTCGTTGTCGTCAGGCATGTTGCTGCTCGTTGCCAAGATCGTGACTGTGCAGTTCAAAGCCCCGCTCGCGGTACTGCCGGTAGCGCTCTCTGGCCAGTCGCCGGCGGTCATCGTCGGCAGCCACGATCTCGGCCACGCGAACAAAGCCGTCGGCCTGATCCGGCAGTTGTGAAGTCAGGTTGATGAGCACATCCCCCTGCGGCAGGGTTTGCCCGGGCCAGCCGATGGTGGCCGGGACATCACCGGCCTCGTCGTTTTCCAGCATGGCGTGGGGCAGAAAGCTGATGTCGTGGAACGTCCACAACAACTCATCCAGGCCCAGAGCGGCGTCCCGGTCCGGTGCCAGGATATGCAGCGTGTGGCCCTGCTTCCAGGCCTTGTTGGCCAGGCTGCAGGCAAACCGGTCCGGGTCGGTGCCGTTAGTCAATATATAAAAGTCGGCCCGGGGCATGCTGTTCGCCACCCGTATCAGGAGTTGTCGCCGGCGCGATCCAGCAAATACTGCATGAGCATGCGTACCGGCCTGCCCGTGGCGCCTTTTTCCTTGCCGCTGATCCAGGCCGTGCCGGCGATATCCAGATGCGCCCAGTGATATTTCTTGGCAAAACGCGACAGGAAGCACGCCGCGGTAATGGATCCGGCATCGCGACCGCCGATATTGGCCATGTCGGCGAAGGGGCTGTCCAGCAGTTCCTGGTAGTCGTCCCATAACGGCATTTGCCAGGCCCGGTCACCGCTGACATCGCCCGCGGCAAGCAGATCCTTGGCCAGCGGATTGTGGTTACTGAACAGTCCGGTGGCGACCTTGCCCAGTGCCACAATACAGGCGCCGGTCAGGGTGGCGATGTCGATCACCACGTCGGGGTTATAGCGCTCACTGTAAGTGAGAGTGTCACAAAGGACCAGGCGGCCTTCGGCATCCGTATTCAGGACTTCAACGGTCTGTCCGGACATGCTGGTGAATATGTCTCCCGGTTTGGTTGCGGCACCGTTGATCATATTCTCCGTCGCGGGAATGAGCCCGACGATATTGACGGGCAGGTTGGCTTCCGCTGCGGCGCACAGGGTTCCCAGTACGGTTGCCGCGCCGCACATGTCGTATTTCATCTCGTCCAGGGCCTGGGAGGGCTTGATGGAAATGCCGCCGGTGTCGAAGGTAATGCCCTTGCCGATGAGAACCACCGGCTTGCTGTTCTTTTTGCCGCCGTTGTATTCCAGCGTGATCAGTTTGGGCGGTTCGTCGGTCCCCGCCGTTACGGACAGGAGGACATTCATGCCCAGTTTTTTCATCGCTTCCCTTTCCAGGACCTTCACCTTCAACGATTTGTAGGTACGGCCCAGTTGCTGTGCCTGGGAGGCAAGATGGGAGGGAGTGCAGATATTCGCCGGGCGATTGGCGATATCGCGGGTCAGTTTCACGCCCCTGGCGATGGCGGCGCCTTCGCCGATGGCCTTCTCTCCGACGGGCAGTTCGCGCCGCGAGGGGGCGGTCAGGATCAATCTACGCAGGTTCTTGCGATCCTTTTTCTTGCTGCTCTTGAACTCCGTGAACTGGTACTGGCACTGCTCGGCCGTTTCCACAGCCTGCCTTAGTTTCCAGTAGAGATCGCGCCCCTTGACGTTGAGTTCGGTCAGGTAGCAGACGGCTTCGGAGGCGCCGGTCCCGGAAAGCTGCCGGATGCTGGTCTCGATAATATTGCGGAATTCCCGATCATCCAGGTCCCGTTCGCGGCCGCAGCCCACGAGGAGTACCCGATCGGCCAGGGTGCCGCTGACGTTATGCAGCAACAGTGTCTGCCCCTTTTTCCCTTCCATATCACCGCGCCGGATTAAATTGGACAGGTATTTGCCGCTGACCTCGTCAACCGCCTTGGCGGCGGCGGTCAGCCGGCGGGGTTCGGTGATGCCGATAATGAGGCAGGCGGTGCGTTGTTTTTCCGGATTACCGCTTTTGATGCTGAATTCCATAATGTTAGGTAGTATTTCTCTGGTTTATATGTCGGGGATGGTGCTTTTATCAGTTTAAACGCGAACGGATCGAGTTTGCACCAGTTGCAGCCGGATAGGCAAGTGAATTGCACCCATACCGCCCTCCTGCTGCCGCTCCGGCAAGATGCCGCTATACAGACAGGCCGTTTCCATGATCCTTGAACGCTATATCTACTGTGAGATCCTCTCCAGGCTGGCCTGGATCGTCGGTCTGCTGGTACTGGTCCTTGCCAGTCACCGTTTTGTCGATTATCTGGGCGATGCGGCATCCGGCCGGTTATCGGCCGATCTGATCTTTGAAATGCTGGCCATGAAAATGCTGGCCATGCTGCCCCGGTTCCTGCCGGCCGCGCTGTTTTTGAGCGTTATCCTGGCCCTGTCGAGACTGAGCCGTGACAGGGAACTGACCGTGGTGTCCAGCGCCGGCGTACGTGACCGTTTCGTGGTGTTCTCGGTCTTCAAGTTTTCCCTGGTTTTCAGCGCGGGCATTGTCGTGATCAGTTTCTATCTGGCGCCCCTGGCTGAAGCCCGGCTGGAGGCGCTGAAGACCAGGGCCATAGCCGAATCGGATATCAGCAATATCAGCCCCGGCCGGTTCCAGGAGTTCAGCGGCGGCGACAGGATTGTCTATGTCAAGGAATTGAGCGACGACGGCGGCTCCATGAATGAGGTATTCCTGCGGGTACGCCGGGAAAACAACCAGGCGGGGGTGGTTAAATCCGACAGCGCCAGTTACCGGATCATACCGCGAACCGGCAGCCGTTACGTACTTTTCGAGGACGGACGCCGTTATGTCGGTCGGCCCGGTATGCGCGACTATGAGATCACTGAATACCGCACCTACGCAGTGTTACTGGAACGGGGTGAACCGCGCAATACGGGGCGCAGACTGGAAGAATACAGCACAAAGGAACTATGGAAACTGGAAAGGCCAAGATACAAGGCGGAACTGCAATGGCGATTGTCGTATGTGATCACGACGTTGCTGCTGCCGATACTGGCCGTGGCCATGAACCGTTTCGCCTTCAGCGAACAGAAATACACGCCCATATTTATTGCCATACTGATTTATTTTGTCTACAGCAACCTCCTGGGCATCTCCAAGACATTGATGGTGCATGACGGTTTCCCTCTCTGGCTTGGCGTATGGTGGGTACACGGACTGCTTTTGCTGATCATTATCGGCCTTTTTGAATTGCCTGACATACAAGGCTGGTACAGGCGACGGTTAAAACGCAAGGCATCGAAGGCTTCATGAAAATACTCCGGCGCTATATCACCGTGCATCTGGCCTGGGTTACGCTGCTGGCCCTGTTCGCGCTGGTGGCGCTGTTCTCGTTTTTTGAATTGATCGACGAACTGGGCGACGTGGGCAAGGGCACATACGGGATTCCGCAGGTGCTGCTCTATATCTTCTTGAGCATGCCCAGGCTGGCCTACGAGTTGTTCCCCATTGCCGCGGTGATCGGCGCCATGACGGTGCTGGGTGTCATGGCGAGGAACAGCGAACTGGATGTGATCCGGACATCCGGGGTGTCCCGGTTGAAACTGGCGGGCCTGATGGCCCGGGCCGGCCTGTTACCGCTGATCATTGCCGTGGTGATCGGTGAGTTCATCGCACCGTCCGCCGAGGAAACCGCCCAGCAAATGCGTTCGGTGGCGACAACCGAGCAGATAACATTGAAAACAAAGTACGGACTCTGGGTGCGGGACGGCAACAGCTTTATCAATATACGTACTGTACTGCCGGATAACCGGGTAAATGAAGTATATATTTATGAATTCGATGACAGTAACCGGTTGCGCAGCAGTCTCTTTGCCGAAAGTGCCGCTTATCGCGATAATCGCTGGGTCCTGCAGCATGTGCGCCAGACACGGATCAGTGAAGAGCGCGTGCGCAGTGAACAATTCAATATCGTTACACGGGACGCCCTGCTGGCCCCGGAGGTGATCAATTTCATAGCCATCAAGCCCCGCTATCTGACTCTCTGGGAACTGATTCATTATATCCGTTACCTTAAGGACAACGCCCAGAATACGATCATCTATGAGCAGGCCCTGTGGGCAAAAGTGATCAGGCCGTTTTCCATAATCGCGATGATCATCCTGGCCGTGCCGCTGGTGCGGGGGAATTCGCGTTCCACGGCCATCGGCCAGCGGGTTTTCATTGGCGCGGGGGCCGGCATCGTTTTTTACCTGTGTAACGAAATTTCTGGGCACCTGGGTGTGGTTTACGGTTTTGCTCCCTCCGTCAGCGCCATCGCACCCACCGCTATTCTGATTATGATTATTCTCTTTATGCTTCGAGAGTAGTAAGTGAGGAGTGAGGAGTAAGGAGTAAGGAGTGAGGAGTGAGGAGTTATATCACGAAGCCCGGTCTCAACTCCAAACCAGGCACATAATTCCCGGGTGGTATGAGACTGTAAACATGGCACGGGGTTTCACTCCTCACTCCTCACTCCTTACCCCTCACTGATACAAGACAGGTACCGGACAGGCGGTCGTGCAGGGTGCGGCCATCGCGATCGAACAGGCGCCAGAGAAAACCGGCGCCCAGCAGCAGCCAGGATAAAAGGGATGACACGAAACGAAGACTGGCCGTGTGCCAGGTGAGCGGCGAATCACCGACGGCGATTACCTTGAGATGCCAGGCGCGCATGCCCAGCGTCTGCCCTCCGTGGACCCATTGCCAGGCAAAATAAAGATAACTGCACAACAGCAGATAGAGGAAAAAGAGAATATTTCCGCTCTCAATGGCTTCCCCGTCGTGGAAGGGCAGCAGCATCGCGGTTGCCAGGAATAAAACGGCAAACAGCAATATGCCATCATATAAGACAGCGGCTGCATGCCGCCATGGCGAGCATCTCGTATCGGTCATGTCCTGTATCATGGAGCCATAGTAAAAGATTATGCAGGAAACATTTATTGTTGGTGAATATCATGCCGGCGGCAACAGACGGGTGCCCATTGTTCGGCGGGGCATGTTATTGTTTTAGTGTCATGGATTCCATATCCCATAACCATTTATCTTCTCCCGGCGGAGTGTATCCTCCATTTGCACCGAACCGGGCGTTTTTCCTCGATGTCGACGGCACACTGCTGGCCCTGGCCGATAATCCCGACGAAGTAGTCGTCCCTCTCGATCTGATTGATCTGTTGTCGCGATTGTATCGGCTGAACGATGAGGCCGTTGCCCTGATAAGCGGCCGTACCATCCGGGATCTGGACCGGCTTTTTACGCCGCTGCGGATGCCCGCCGCCGGTCAGCATGGTCTGGAACGCCGGGATCACGGCGGCAGGCTGCATTATCATCATGAACTGGATACACGGCTTGATGGAATCCGGGAACGGTTACAGCAATTTGTTCATGCAAATCCGGGTGTGTTGCTGGAAGACAAGGGATTCAGTCTGGCGGTGCATTACCGCCAGGCTCCGGAGAAGGAAATCGGGGTTGATGCATTCATTCGACAACTCATGCCCGGTATCGAGCAGGAGTTTCATGTTTTAAAAGGCAAGATGGTCTTTGAAATCAAGCCCGGCGGCAGGAACAAGGGCATGGCCATAGAGGAATTCATGGTGGAGGCACCGTTCCGCAACCGGACGCCGGTCTTTATCGGTGATGACGTCACCGATGAAGACGGTTTCGCCGTTGTGAATAATCTGGGAGGGTATTCCATCAAGGTGGGTGACGGGGATTCCGCGGCAGGCTGGCATCTTGAGAATCCCTCCTGTGTGATGGATTATTTGAATATATATACAGCCGGACTCTCGAAACAGCAGCAGGATCAGCAATGAAAACGAATGAACAGACTCTCGACCTGGGCTTGATCGGCAATTGCAGCTACGGCGCCCTGGTCGATTCCCGGGCCCGTATCGTCTGGGCATGTATGCCGCAGTTTGACAGTAACCCGGTCTTCTGTTCGCTGCTTGGTCCGGTCCGGAATCATGACAGCGGCTGTTTTGCCATCGACCTGCATGATGTGGTGGATTCGGAACAATACTATCTGCGCAATTCCCCGGTACTGGTGACGGTATTGCGTGACGGGCAGGGCAATGCGGTGGAGATAACCGACTTTGCCCCGCGCTTCGAGCAGTACGGCCGGATATTCCGGCCCATTATGCTGATTCGCCGGATCCGGCCGATCACCGGCAGTCCGCGCATACGGATTCGACTGCGGCCCTCGCATGACTATGGCGCCGGAACTCCGACCACAACCCGCGGCAGCAACCATATTCGTTATATCACGCCGGAATGGGTGTTGCGCCTGACCGCAGATTGTTCCATCAGTGCGATACTGGATGAGATCGAATTTGTGTTGAACGACGATACCACCCTGATCCTGGGTCCGGATGAAACCCTGCCCGAGGCGGTGACTCCGGTGGGTCACCGGTTCATGGAAAACACCCTGGATTACTGGCGCAACTGGGTGCGAACGCTGGCGATTCCCTTCGAATGGCAGCAGGAGGTAATCCGGTCGGCCATTACGCTGAAGCTGAACGCCTTTGAGGATACGGGCGCCATTATCGCCGCCATGACCACATCCATTCCCGAGTCGCCGGACAGCGGTCGCAACTGGGATTACCGATATTGCTGGCTGCGCGACGGTTATTTCGTGGTCAGCGCCCTGAACCGCCTGGGTACGACCAGGACCATGGAAAGTTTCTTGCGCTACCTGATCAATATCAGTGCCGGCGGCAACGGCGGTCATTTATGGCCGGTCTACCGCATTAACGGTAAACGCAATCTGGATGAAATCACGGTCGAGAGCCTGGCCGGCTACCGCGGCATGGGACCGGTGCGGGTGGGCAATCAGGCCTGTGAGCAGATCCAGAATGATGTCTACGGCGCGGCCATCCTGGCGACGGCGCACGTTTTCTTTGATGAGCGACTCTCCAAACCGGGTGATCAGGCGCTGTTCTCAATGCTGGAAAACCTGGGTCACAAGGCCGTGGATGTTTACAACAAACCCGACGCCGGTCCCTGGGAATTCCGCGCCATCGAGCGGGTGCATACCTATTCCAGCGCCATGTGTTGGGTGGCCTGTGATCGACTGGCGCGTATCGCCGGACATCTTGGTCTTGATCAACGTCAAGAATACTGGCGCGATCAGGCTGATAAAATTCACGAATACATAATGGCCGGAGCCTGGAACGAGGAGATGAATTCCTTCGTTGATAGTATCGGTGGCGAGGAACTGGACGCCAGTCTCCTGTTGCTGCCCGAACTGGGTCTGGTGGACGCTGATGATCGCCGTTTTGCCGGCACCGTCGCCGCCATTGAAAAACATCTCAAGCACGGGGATTTTCTCTACCGCTATCGCGGCGAAGACGACTTCGGCCAACCCGATTACGCCTTCACCGTCTGTACCTTCTGGTATATCGATGCCCTGACATCCCTGGGACGCAAGGAGGAAGCGCGGGAACTGTTTCTGCGCCTGCTGAACTGCTGCAACCATCTGGGTCTGCTGTCAGAACACATCAATCCGGTGAACGGGGAGTTGTGGGGTAATTATCCCCAGACCTACAGCATGGTCGGCATCATCAATTCCGCCATCCGCCTGAGCAAACCCTGGAGCGAGGCGTTTTGAACCGGCTGGTCGTCGTCTCCAATCGCGTCGCCGCCTCCGGGCGCAAACAGGCCGTCCAGGGCGGGCTGGCCGTGGCCCTGGTGGCGGCCCTGGAGAAATCCGGCGGCGTCTGGTTCGGCTGGAACGGCAAGGTCACCCGTTATCCCGGCAAGCAGCCGTCATTGCAGCGGGAAGGCAACATCACCTTTGCCACCCTGCCGCTGAGCAAGCGCGGCTATAACGAGTATTACATGGGCTATGCCAACAGCAGCCTGTGGCCCTTGTTTCACATGCAGTTGCAGGCCTTTCAGTATGACCGTCTGTGGCGGGAGGGCTATCAGCGGGTCAACCGGCATTTCGCCCGCAAGCTGTTGCCGCTGCTGGAGGGCGACGAGATCATCTGGGTGCACGATTATCATCTGATTCCACTGGCCGATGAACTGCGCAAGGCCGGCGTGGATCAGCCCATCGGTTTCTTCCTGCACATTCCGTTTCCGCCGTTCGAGATCCTGCGCGCCCTGCCGGATCATGAATTTATCCTGAGGACATTGTGCGAGTATGATCTCCTGGGATTCCAGACCGAGGCGGATGAACACGCCTTTATCAACGGCGTTACAAAAGTATGCCGCGATGCACGGGTGGGCAAGAACAGCCTTACCGCATGGGGACGGAACGTACGGACGGAGAGCTTTCCCATCGGTATACAGGTGGATGAAGTGGTGGCGATGGCCGAACGCGGCCGGCGATCCACACAAACGAAACGTCTTCAGTCGCGCCTGTTGAACAACCGCGATCTCATCATCGGCGTGGAGCGACTGGACTACAGCAAGGGCCTGCCGGAACGTTTCCGCGCCTTCCGGCGCCTGCTGGAGCGATATCCCGGCAACCGCGGCAATGTGGAATACCTGCAGATCGCGGCGCCCTCACGGACCGACGTGCCGCAGTACCGGGAAATACAGCAGGAACTGAATCAGTTGGCGGGCCAGATCAACAGCAAGTACGCGGAATACGACTGGATCCCTCTGCATTATCTGAACAGGGCTTTCGCGCGGGCGACGATTATGGGCTTTCTCTCCATCAGTCGCGTGGGACTGGTGACGCCGCTGCGGGACGGGATGAACCTGGTGGCGAAGGAATTCGCCGCCGCCCAGGACCCCCAGGACCCCGGTGTGCTGGTCCTCTCCGGCCTGGCCGGCGCGGCCCATGAACTGACCGATGCCCTGATCGTCAATCCCTACGACATCGACGAGGTGGCCGAGGCCCTGAGCACCGCTCTGGCCATGCCGCTGAAGGAACGCAGTCAACGCTGGCACGGCATGATGGAGGTATTGAAAAAAAACGATGTCTTCCACTGGGCTGACACGTTCCTCGAATGCCTCGGTGGCCGGGACGGCCGGGCTTCATGAAAACGCGATCATGGCCGGTTACCTGATCGCCGATATCGGCGGCACCCACAGCCGCCTGGCCCTGGCCGGTGACGGTATCAGGCATATACAAGTTTATGACAACGCCGGTTATCCCGGACCGGATGCCGTCATCCGGGAATATCTGGATACCCTGGACGATGAAGCGCCGGGGGCCGCCGCCATTGCGGTGGCCAGTCCGGTGGACGGCGATACAGCGACCATGACCAATCTGGGCTGGTCATTTTCCGCGGACGATCTGCGCGCCCGGTTTGGTTTCAAC
>JBBDSH010000057.1:0-17184 GCA_040905045.1 Gammaproteobacteria bacterium
GAAACTCTGGAGCAAAGTCTGCTCCGTTCGGCCATACAATAGTTCCAAGTTCACTGTGTAGAGAGAGCTCTGCAAATTTCTTCTTGTCCTTTAGGGGTTCGAATATTTCACCCCAAAGTTCGGCTTCGAGATCGATATTTCCTTCTACTCCATCTTCAAATTTTAACCAAATGCAGTAATCACCTTGATACTTAACTTCTTTCAATTTCGGCAGCATGGTATTACTCCAATGGTTCAATTTTCTTTAAGGCTTTCCGTTCGCGGGCTAGTTTCCAGTCCTCAGTTAATTCGTCTCGATGATATTCGCGCCACTCCTCAACCAAACCCAGAACACGAGGAGGAAGACGGCCTTCTATGATTTCCCCAGTATCAATCGCCACTACAGCCTCAAACCCACCGTATTTGGCGTGGAAGTGTGGCGGTGAATGATCGTTGTAATACATCGCAATTATAATTCCAAGGAATCGGCTAATCTCCGGCAAAATGATTCTCCTTATGTATGTTCATCTGTCCATAACAACCGGTTGTGTGTATCAGACCTTATAAAAGTCTTCCGTCTACAAATCCTCCCTATTCATGCAGAAATAGCTTCTTGTTTGTTGAATTCAAGTGCTTCCTGCAGTGTCTCGCGGAGGCTGTCAAGGAGCGCTTCGCGTGATGTTTCCTGGCAGTTAACGCCCGGCACTTCTTCGATCCAGCCGATCCAGCAGTCATTGTCCTGTTTGATTACAGCTGCATATTGAGTATTCATGGTTTAATCACGAGTGATTTAATGCATGTAATTGGATGACTTATGATAACAAAATTTCGAAGTTTTTCACCAGATACCGTGCTTTAGCTGTGCCAGATGTGTGATAAATTGAAGCAGGTTGTAATATTATTGAAGTATAGTTGAGATGGGGTTTGATACAGGGCGTGCGCCGTAAGAGGCTGTTTTGTCAGGCTATTCAAAATTAACTTTCAATCTGAAAATCCCCGTGACGAGAGCTGAAGAACCCGTTACAGGGTCTGGTCTTTACAGCCTGTCTCCGTGTATGGTTATGTGACCGTGCTGTTGCTTATTATGAGGACAGTGAGATTTATGAGGCCGGGACTTTTCCTCCGCGTAAAGTGTCCGGATAATCAGGGTGATCGAAATCCTGAGTCTGCAATAACGACGGGAGGCATGTCATGAACTGGAGATGGGGTGTTGTTATTATCGCGACGGCTATCATGTTGGTTTTTGTTGTTCAGAATATGGAAGTCGTCCAGGTGCGGTTTCTTCTATGGCGGTTGGAAGCTTCCAGGGTGCTGGTCTATCTATCGCTGTTTCTGATTGGTGTTGTGGCCGGCTGGTTGGGCCGGGCCAGCCGCGGACGAAAATAGATCACAGAGACTGCTGTGATGCGGATGCCTATACGGGCGCGTAACAAATGGTACAATTCAATCATCGGAAATACTTAAATACTGAATTGATCAGGGGGTTGCGTGTCCAGAGCTGAAAGACCTGTACTGCTTGTCGGTGGCGTACCCGGCAATACCGCTGAAGAGGTGTATCAAACCGTCGCGCCGATCCTGGGCGATCTGGCTATCGGCTTGACGGACGGGGAAACCGGTTTGCGGCGCATGTGGGTATTCTATGTGTTTACCCGCACCTGGCTGAATCATCCGGATCTGGAAGTCACGAAGCGGGTGCAATCGCCGCCGCCGGAGTTTCCGCCATGGATACCGAAAGAACTGCACGAATGGATTCCCGTTAATTACGATGATTTTCCCTGGGTTGCCGTCAGACAGGGCGTTGCGGAATTGTCTCCCATTGAGACACTCGGTTATCCCGCCGAAGCGAAGGCCTCCTATGATATCTTTTGCCGGCTGAGGCATGAGGGTGTGATTCCCGAGGGAGTACGTTTTCAGCAATCATTGCCTTTTCCGGATGATGCCGTGCGTTTGTTCGCCGGAACCGCCGCAGATATGGCCATAATGGTAGATGCGTATGTGGATGTCATGCAACGTGATGTTGCCGAGGTATGCAGGTTGATTCCCCATGACGACCTGGTTTTGCAATGGGATGTCAACTGGGAGACGATTGCCCTGGAGTACGGCGATCATCTGCCCGGTGTAGCGCCCATGCAATTCAAGCCCCATGGTGATGCCATGCAGCGTTATCGTCATTATCTGCTGGAACTGAATGCGGGGATCCCCGATCAGGTCGGAGTGGGACTGCATCTTTGTTATGGGGACATGCATCACAAGCATTTCAAGGATCCCAACGATCTCTCCACCAGTGTTAACATGACCAATGAAGCAGTGGCTGTTTCACCACGCTCTATTGATTTCGTGCAGATGTCCGTCCCCCGGCATCGTGATGATGATGCCTTTTTTGAACCACTCCGGGACTTGCGTACTGATAATACGACAATCTATGCGGGATTAATCCATTACACCGATGGTGTTGAAGGCAGTATCAAACGCCTGCAGGCGTTCAAGCGTTATTACGACGGCCCTGCCGGCGTATCCACGGAATGCGGCCTGGGCCGGAGGCCGGCGGATCAGGATCTGATCAAGCTGCTGCAGATACATCACGATGTGGCCGCTGCAATCTAGTTTATTTTTATCAACGCGTGGCTGATTAAATCTGTTTGTCATGAAAAAAATCAACCAAAAGCTATCGTTTCTGGCCGGCGGGTTTGTCGGCCTGATTGTCGTAGCTCTGATTGTATACCGTGCAGGCATTCCGGGTGACGGATCACTGGTACCGTCATTACTGGATGATTCCGAATCACACTGGACGTGGAAGAATCCGGTGACCTCCGGGGAAACGTCCATTCAATCGGGCTGGAAGCAGACTGAAAATACGGTGTATGAAGGCGCCTTGCTGACTATCACGCACAAGTCGGGCAAGAGTCTTGTCTATATCAGTCACGAGAAAGTCTCCGGTGATATGTCTCTGTACGACTATGTCGCAGGCGTGGAGGATTCGATGCAGGATCAACTCGGCATCGGTCAATTCGAGGCTGTTGATGAGGAATATCGGTTTTATGAGGCCGAGGGCGCCGAATTGTTCGGCAAGGTTGTCGCCGAGACGCGGGTTAGTATCTGGCGTTCCGGCGGGGATAATTTCTGGGAGGCGGTGACGATAACCGATCAGGATTACAAGGATCTCGAATATGAAGCGGTGGATATAGTGAATTTGTTGATGGGGACAACATATTGATAAATGGTATGGCAGACAAGTGTGGCTCCGGGAATAGTAAATAGCCGATATGTGAATTTATCCCGGCAAAAAAAGGAAAAATGCCTGTTTCAGGCCGGCCCGAATTATTATATTGGTAATTGAACATCCATCACTCAGACAGGTGAGAGCCATGCGACGATTAACATACCTGATTTTAATATCCATGTTTGCCACACCCGCTATGGCGGGCAAGAAGGTGACTCTGGAGGACTGCCTGAAAGCGGTCAGCGCAATAAAGGCCGGGGATTATATCAAGGTGGAGTACCTGTCCTTTACGGACGAGGGCGGCCCGGCCTACGAAATCGAGGTGCGGGATCCGGGAGATAAAACATGGGAATTCGAGTGCAGCGCCAGGACGGGGCATATCGTGGAAATGGAACAGGAAGTGGACAGCCCGGATCATGAGTTGTTCAAGCGCAAGCGAAAGATCTCCGAAGATCGAGCCATCGCAATTGCAAAGGAACTCTATCCCGGAACAGTGAAAACAGTGGAATACGAGATCGAAAGCAACGGCGCGGCCAGCTACGAAATATCAGTCGTCGATGATTACGGGGTTAATATAAAAGTGGAAGTGGACGCATCCAGCGGCGACATCGTGGAGGTCCAGTATGTGGAATGGCAGATTGGCGAAGAGAAAGCAGAGATGAGATAGCCCTGTCGTACCGCAGCGCCGAAACCGGGGTTGTCACCGTTTATCGCCGGTATCAGCCTCCGTTTCGGAATCATCATCATTGATATCCGTCCCGCTGCTTGCGGGGTCGCGCACCTCGGGTGATACGCTGATAACCGATTCGGCCAGCAGCCGTTCAAGACCCTGCCGCAGTTCCTGTTCGCGCCGTTCGATCAGGCGCCGTTCATCCTGCAGCCCGCGCAGCAGGGCGCCGGCCATGAAGATCATCAGGAACATAAACGGGAAAGCGGCGATGATGGACATGGTCTGCAATGCCGCCAGTCCGCCGCTCACCAGTAACACGCCGGCAACCAGCACCTGGATAACGCCCCAGGTAACGCGGATCAGCCGGCGTGGGTCCAGTACGCCCTTGGTGGTGAACATGCCCAGGACGAACGTGGCGGAGTTGGCCGAGGTGATGACAAACAGAATGATCAGGGCCACGGCCAGCGGTCCGGCAATGTGGGCCAGGGGCAGTTGCCCGAGCGTGGCAAACAATGCGGAACTGATTTCCAGATCGACGGCATCGGCGATGCCGGCGTTATGAAACAGTTCGTAATAGAAGGCGGTTCCGCCGAATGTGGCAAACCAGAGGATGCTCAGCGCCACCGGCACACCGATAACGCCGAGGATGAATTCCCGGATGGTGCGACCGCGTGAGATACGGGCGATGAAACTGCCCACGAACGGCGCCCAGCTCAGTCCCCAGGCCCAGTAGAAAATCGTCCAGCGTTCCACCCAGTCATCCCCTGTAAACGGCGACATGGCCAGGCTCATGCCGATCATATTGGAGAAGTATTCGCCGATGGCGGAAGTCATGACGGTGGTAATGAAAGGCGTCGGTCCGGCAAAAAACACGAACAGCAACAAGGCCGCGGCAATCATCATGTTCAGGTTACTGACGTAACGCACGCCGCGTTCCAGGGGCGTCAAGGCGCAGAGTATGAATACCAGCGCGATACCGGCCAGTATGGCGAGCTGTTGGTCGCTGCCGAAGGCAACACCCATGGTGGTATTCAGCCCGCTGTTGATCTGAATGGTGCCGAGACCGAGGGTGGTTGCCACTCCGAATGTTGTGGAGATCACGGCGAGAATATCGATGCCCTTGCCCAGGGGGCCGTCGACGCGATCACCCAGGGTGGGCCGGAAGGTTTCACTGAACAGGCCGCCCTGCCGGCGCCGGAAACGCACATAGGCAATGGCCAGGCCGACCACGGCGAAGTTGGCCCATTGATGAAAACCCCAGTGAAACAGCGAATAACGGAAAGCCACACTGGCTGCCTGCGATGTGCGCGGTTCGGCCAGATCCAGCGGCGGCTGGTTGTAATGGGTCATGGGTTCGGCCACGCCCCAGAACACCAGGCCAACGCCCATGCCGGCGGAAAAGATCATGCCGAGCCATGCCATATAGGAGAATTCCGGCTCTTCACCCTCCATGCCCAGGCGGATGCTGCCGTAATCGGTGAAAGCGACATAAAAACAGAAGATCAGAAAACCGCTGGTGGCAAACAGATACAACCAGCCGAAATGCAGGGTGGTGACGTCGAGTATCTTCCGGCTCCAGAAACCGAGTTGTTCGGGCATGTTGGCGCCGATACCGACGAATGCCAGAAGCAGGACAATGGATACGTAGAAGACCCAGCCGGGCCGTGCCTTGGAAGTCATGGCCCAACCTTAATTGAAACAACAGAAGATTGGCAAGCCGGAAGAAAAGGATCGTGATTTATTCCGGTCCGGGTTTTATCTCTGCCCCGGAATGAGGTTTATCTATTAGGCCATCAGGGGAGAAACAGACCCTCAAGTCTTGTATGAAACCTCTGCAGTAATGGTATAGACAGGAGCTTGTTGATAAAATCCGCGAATATTCACACCCGGGTTTATGATTATTCAATCCCTGTCCCGTACATCACCCGCCGTATACGCGCTGATAATACTCCTGGTATTGAATCTCGGGGTCATGGCATGGTTCGGCTATCACTGGCATCAGCGATATCAGGATCGTTATCTCGACCGGGCCGAGCAGTCGTTGATTGATGGAAACAAGGCCGAGGCGATACGGGCATTCTCCGCGCATATGCGGGATTATCCGGATGATGATTCCACGGCCGTACGGCTGGAGGATTTGCAACAGCAGTACCGGCGTCGGTATCTGGATGAGGCGGAAGCGCATTTGCAGACGGACGACAAGGTTGCCGCCATCAAGGAATACCGCAGTCATATTGAAGACTACCCCGATGATTACGAGGTCCGGCTGAAGCTGGCCAGGTTGTACGAAGAGCTGAATATTAATGATGCTTCCGAATCAATGTACCGGAATATCATTGAGGAACTGTCAGGATCAGGTAACCGTGTTGAAGCGATCGCCCGGCAGAGGCTGCTCAGGCATATCAATGAATGGGCCAACGAAATAAAGATACGGGCCGACCGATTATTTGAAAAAGGGCAGTTTGAAGCCGCCGCGGAGGAATACACCAGGGTGATCAATCTGCGTTCCCGCAATCCGGCGCTGGATGCCGGCGACGCCGTGCGCGGCCGGGCCGTCGCGGCCCTCAATGATGTTATTGCCAAACGCGCCTTCAGCTTGTGGCGGTCGGGTAATGAAGATGCACTCGACGACCTGACCAGCGGCTACGACAGCGAGGTCTTCCCGGAAACCACTGTTCCCGCCGATGTGATGAGGCAAAGAACGGTCATGCTGTCCAACTATTTCTGGGATTATGCCGACCGCCTGTTCGAACGGGAGGATTGGCATCATGCGGCGGGAATGTACAAGATTGCCCGCGAAATGCGGAACTCGATCGACACCGAAGGCGCGGATCCCAATACGCCAACTTTACTGTTTAATTATGCCGTGAGTGAGCATCGCGCCGGCAACCCGCGCAAGGCCCTGGAAGCCGTGCAACGCCTCCAGCGGGACTATGCCTACCACGAAAAGGCCGCCGTCAGTCGATTAAGCCGGGAGTTGGAGGATGAGTTAGGAGTAAATAGTGAGGAGTGAGGAGTTAATAAAGGCAATAGCGTCACACAGCCTGGGAGGCCAGCATCCAGTAGATAGATTCCTCTTTATGTTATTGCAACAGTATAAGGAATTATTATCTGTCGATTGAATGACGTTTGTTTATTCACCCCTCACCCCTTACTCCTCACGCTTCACTAATCTTATCCAGATACGGTTTCCAGTCAAATGAGGGATCACCAATAACCAGGAACTCCGGATTGAGCAGCGAGTCCTTGCGATTGTATTCCAGCGGCCTGAGATCCAGATCCGTAACCAGGCCGCCGGCCTCGGTGACTATGCATTGGGCCGCCGCCGTGTCCCATTCCGATGTCGGTCCGAAACGGGGATAGATATCCACCCTGCCCTCGGCTACCAGGCAGAATTTCAGGGAGCTGCCGGCGGAAATGATTTCGGTATTATCACCGAGTGCCGCGAAAAAGGCTTTCTGCCTGTCGGTGGCATGGGAACGGCTGCCGGCGACTATAAATTGATCCGCCGCAGTCGGTCTGGTGTGTAACCGGGCCGGCTCTTCACCGGGCGAGTGTTTGAAGGCGCCGAGTCCGGCGGCGGCATGATAACAGACACCGGTAGCGGGGATCTGGACGACACCCAGTGCCGGGGAGTGCTCTACGATCAGTGCGATATTGACGGTAAACTCGCCATTACGCTTGACGAATTCACGCGTGCCGTCCAGGGGGTCCACCAGCCAGTAGCGCGACCATTGCTGTCGTGTCTCATACGCTTTGGCGGAAGATTCCTCCGACAGGATCGGGATGTCCGGGGTCAGTTCCCGGAGGCGTTGTGATATAACCTCGTGGGCGGCCGTGTCCGCGGCGGTGAGGGGCGAATCATCATCCTTGTTTTCAACCAGGAAGTCCGTATTGTATATCTTCAGGATTTCGTTTGCCGCGGCATGGGCTGTATCGACAACATCGTCGATATCAATATTAATACCGGATAATGTAATGTTGTTATTACTCATAATGAAGAGAACTCTTTCGGATTGCCGGATGGAATTGGATGTATGATTGACTGGAACGAGATAGATACGATTTTACTGGATATGGACGGTACCTTGCTGGACCTTCATTTCGATAATTATTTCTGGCAGGAGCTTCTGCCCGTGAAATGGGGCGAACTGAACGGTCTCGATGCGCAAACCGCCAAGGAACGATTACTGCCTCATTTTCGCCGCATGGAAGGCACCTTGTCCTGGTATTGTGTCGAGTACTGGTCCGATTATCTGGAAATGGATATTCTATCATTAAAATCGGAGATCGAGCACTTGATCCGCACGCGGCCCGACACTGTCGAGTTTCTCGATTATTTGTCCGGCCTGGACAAGCCCGCGGCCATTGTCACCAATGCCCACCACAGCCTGATTGAACTGAAATTCCGCACTACCGGGATCGGTGAGTATTTCGAGCACGTATTTTGTGCCCATCATTTCGGGTACCCCAAGGAAGAATCCGGTTTCTGGTCGGCATTACATGATCGATTCCCGTTTCATCCTCAACGAACTTTATTAATCGATGACAATGTGACGGTGCTGCGTTCGGCCGGCGATTACGGCATACGCCACCTGATCTCCATCGTTCAGCCCGACAGCAACGCTCCGCCCCGCGAGATTCGCGACTTCCCGGCACTGGATTCCTTCCGTCAGTTGGTTCGTAATTAGTAAGGGGTCAGGAGTAAGGAGTGAGGAGTGAGGAGTAAATTCAGCACCGTCATGCCGGAAGCGCGCTGTTTGCGCTGTCCTGCATCCAGTCGGAGATAAGCGAAAGCATAGATACCGGGTCCCGGCCTGCACCATGCCGGGGTAGATACGTGCGCATGCTTTCCGGTATGACGGGGTTTTACTCCTTACTCCTTACTCCTTACTCCTGACTCCTCACGCCTCACACTACTCCGGGCAGTAGATCAAATCGTAAACTTCGTGTTCGAGTTTCTTGCCGCGTTGTTCGAATTTGGTCCGGTGGCGCCAAAGCGGGCGCGGTGAGAAATGCCCTGTGCCGGCAAGGTTGATAAGGCCGGGAAAGGCGTCGCAGACTTCCAGCATATGTTCCGCCAGATCCCGCCAGTCCGTAGCCAGGTACAGCCGGGCGTGGTTTTTCAGTTTCGGATACAGTTGCCGCAGAAAGCGTTCCGATACCAGCCGGCGCTTGTGGTGTTTTTTCTTGGGCCAGGGATCGGGAAACAGGATATGGACCGCGTCGAGACTGTTGTCCGGGATCTGAAAGCGCAGGACTTCCACGGCATCGTGGCGGATAACCAGTATGTTGTCGTAATGTTCTTCCGCAATACGGCGCAGCAGATTACCAACACCGGGGCGGTGTACTTCCACGGCGAGATAATCGTTTTCCGGGAATCGACGGGCCAGGGCCAGGACGCTGTCGCCATTGCCGCTGCCGATATCCAGGATCTTCGCTGCGCGCCGTCCGAAGCGTGCGTCCAGATCCAGCAACTGTTTTGAGAAATCAATACCGAATCGCGGCCAGTGCTGCTCCAGTGCCCGTGACTGCCCGCCGGTGAGCCGGCCTTCCCGGAGGACGTAACTGCGGATGACTCTGTGGTGCGGTTGTTTTTCCACCCGTGCGTCCGGGCCGTTATCGTGCTTTCAGGTGAAAAACGTCCCGTCGATGGGTGACGAGGCGCTGGCGTAGGCGCGCCGCGGCATGCGCCCGGCGAGCCAGGCTTCGCGGCCGGCCTCGATGCCCTTTTTCATGGCCGAGGCCATGAGCACCGGATTCTTCGCCTCGGCGATGGCGGTGTTCATGAGAACGCCGTCGCAACCCAGTTCCATGGCGACGGCGGCATCCGAGGCGGTACCGACGCCGGCGTCCACCAGAATGGGGACATGGGCGTTTTCGACAATGGTGCGGATGTTGTAAGGGTTACGGATCCCGAGACCGGAACCGATGGGGGCGGCCAGCGGCATGACCGCGACGCAGCCCAGTTCCTCGAAGCGTTTCGCCATGACCGGATCGTCGTTGGTGTAGACCATGACGTCAAAACCGTCCTCAATGAGCGTTTTTGTTGCATCCAGTGTCGCCGGTATGTCCGGGTACAGGGTCTTCTTGTCGCCGAGGACCTCAAGCTTGACCAGGTTATGGCCGTCCAGCAGTTCCCGGGCAAGGCGGCAGGTACGTACGGCCGTTTCCGCATCAAAGCAGCCTGCCGTATTGGGCAGCAGCGTGTATTTATCCGGTGGCACGGCATCGAGCAGATTCGGCTCGTCCCGGTTCTGGCCGATGTTGGAACGGCGAATGGCGAAGGTGACGATCTGGGCGCCGCTGGCTTCGATGGCGCGCTTGGTTTCCTCCATATCGCGGTATTTGCCCGTGCCGACCAGCAATCGGGATGTATACGGCTTGCCGTTGATTAGAAGCAGGTCTTGAGGTTGTTTCTCTGTCATAAATTCAATTTACAGGGTGTGTTTTGCAATGATCAGCCGCCGCCGATGGCGCGGACGATTTCGACCCGGTCACCGTCTTCCAGTGTATGAAGCTCAAAGCGGCTGCGGGAAACAATCTCTTCATTGATCTCGACCGCCACTTTGTCGCGGATATCGAACTGCTCAATCAGATTCTGGACGCTGGTACCGGAGGGCAGTTCGGTCTGTTTGCCGTTGATGAATACTTGCATTCGGATACAGCTGAATTCCGGGGAGATCAGGATAAATCGATCTGCATTCCTTCCCTGGCTATATGACATTTCAGATCGGAGCTTCGTTCCCTGATGATCTCCAGGCAATGGCTGTACAAGGCCTCTATTGCTTTATCGTCGTAATTCGGGTCATGGTGATAGAGGTACAGCTCCTTGACGCCGGCATCGATGGCCGTGTTCACCGTGTCAATATAACAGGAGTGCCCCCAGCCGCGCTTCTTCTTGTAATCTTCAAGCGTGTATTGGGCATCATGGATAAGTATGTCGGCATTTTCGATCAGCCTGAGTTCGGACTCGTATTCCTCCTTCTGCATGGCGTCATACAGATCCTGTTCTTCCTTGCTGAATTCCCCGTATTTTGAGCGAATGGCCTTGTTGAGGTAGAGGCATTCATTATCCGAAATATAAAGAATATTTTTATTGTTGACACGAATATTATAACCGTAGGTGGTGCCCGGATGGTGCACGCTGGAATAGGTAATGTACATGGGTCCGTAACTGAGTTCATGGTTTTCAGACGGACTCAGATAACCGACATCCGCGAGCCAGGTTTCCGTGCCGACAGGAAAGAACGGCGCGCGCATCTGGGCGGAAACGAATTCCTTGATGTCCTTGTCGGATTTGCCGGGCCCGAAAAAGTCGATTTTCCAGTCGGGAACGAAGGCCGGCACGAAAAACGGCAGGCCGCAGATATGGTCCCAGTGATAGTGAGTCAGGATGATCAGCATCTCCCGGATCTTCGACTGCTGCATCAGCTCGTTGCCGAGGGGGATAATACCGGTGCCGGCGTCACAAATGAGGATTTTGTCGTCAACACGTATCTCCACGCAGGAGGTATTGCCTCCCACTGCGAGATGAGTATCAAAGGGCGCAGAATAAGACCCGCGTACGCCCCAGAAACGGAGATAGGCGTTGCTCATAATAAAAATCGCTTATTGGTTGTTCGCGGGATCGATGTCCAGGTGTCGTACCACCACGTCCTTGATGGCCTGGATGGGTACCGGCTTGGTAATGAAATCCAGGGCTCCCAGTTCATCGGCTATGGATCGATCCTGTGCATAGTCCTTGGAGCTAATCATAACAACAGATGTGTCTTTATGCAGGGGTAATTCTCTGATTTCCTTGAGCAGGGTCAGGCCGTCCTTGCCCGGCATCTTTATATTCAGGAAAAGCAGGTCCGGTTTGTTGCTTTCCAGGTATTGCCAGCAGGCGTTGGCGGAGGCGAATATCTTCAGATCCACGTTCAGATCGGACATGACCCGCTCGAACAATATCCTGATGGTAGGGCTGTCGTCGACGACAACGATGGTGTGGGTACTGTCGGCACTCATTCTATTATGTTCTTTTCCCGGGGAATCGGATTATTATACGTTATCGTTGACATAACAACATGAATTATAAAGAAATTATTCTTGATTTTGGAGTGTGCGACAGGCGCGCTCCCCGCTTTTTCCCTTTCTTGCCGGCCAATATTACACTAAATTAACCTTCCCAAACCATTTCGGATTCCATGTTATCGGGCGATCTTGACCGGCCCGGGAGGGCGTGGAATCCTGCCTGGTAAAAGGCGGCGGACCGCCACCGGGTATCCCCGGCGAGCGGTGAGCCAGTGGATGGTGAAGCCGGTGGATCAGAAACCTTTGAAGTGACGGCAGGATGCCTGCTGCTAAGGTCAAACGAAATCGCGGGTGTAGTTCAATGGCAGAACCTCAGCTTCCCAAGCTGATGACGTGGGTTCGATTCCCATCACCCGCTCCAAAACTCCGGCGAGGAGTGAGGGGTAAGGAGTTAGGAGTGGCAGGCTTTCGGCATATCGGAAGTGATAGCTATTTTGCAGCCACCGGACCTGTATCCCAAAAGAAAAACCCCGGTCCATATATGAACCGGGGTTTGGATTATCGGCCTGTTCCGTGAGGTATGGAGTTTTTACTCCTCGCTCCTCACGCCTGACCCCTTACTTCTTAACAAAGTGCAGAATGCCCCATACCAGGTAGCCGTTCTTGTTGGCGTTGACCCAGTGCATGAGTCCTTTTTTCATGCGCTCGATGTAGTCTTCCGAGACCTTGCCTTCCAGCTCCTGCTCGTGCTTCGTCAGCTCGTCCCGGACACGCTGGTAGTGGTTGCCCAGTTGCGGGGTGTAGTCGATAAATTCGACAAATTCCATGCCGTTCTTCCCGGCTTCCCGCTTGTAGAACGCCGGCGAACCGAGTGAATCCAGATGGATGCGATCCAGTACCGGCTGTAACACGCCTTCGGGGCAATTGTCCGCCTGCATGGGATCGGTAAGGATGAAATGACCGCCGGGCTTGAGCACGCGGGCGACTTCCTTGATGACCTTGGCGCGGTCGCCGCTGTGCAGGATGGCATCCTGTGACCAGACGACGTCATAACTGGCCCGGTCTTCCGGGATCTGTTCGAAGTCACCGTCGACCACGTCGATCAGTTTGTCCAGGCCGGCCTCGCGGTTCATTTTCCGGTTACGCTGGTTTTCCGCCTCGCTGAGATTGAGGGCGGTTACGCGGCAGCCGAATTCCTTGGCGAGATGCCGGGCGGCACCGCCGTAACCGGCGCCGATATCCAGGACGCGGGAGTATTTATCCAGCGGCGGCAGCTGTTCCGCCATTTTTTCAACGGTGCGGTGGCTGGCCTCGGCAATGGTGTCACCATCTTCATACAGGCCGATGTGGATGTCGTTGCCGCCCCAGATGTGGTAGTAGAAGTTATCCGCATCATCACTGTTGTAGTACTCGCGAGCCGTTTCGACAACGTCGGTGTACTTCTTGTATTTCTTCTCGGCGACATGAATAAAGAAATCCGGTTCCGATTCCTTGTAGGTTTCCTGAAAGTCACCGTAGGTGGTGACGCGCTGGAAGCCGACTTCCTTCATCAGGCGGCGCACATACTCCTTTTGCAGAGGGAACATGTTCAGGTGGAACTCCGAGCCGTCACTGAAGGTGTATTTGAATCGTGCCAGGGATTCATCGATATGCTCCGGCTCGGCGGTAACGTCCTCGCCGCAGTAATAATATTTGTGGGAAGGCTTGGATTTGCCCGTCAGCAGGGCATCGTAGTTGCGCTGATCCAGGATCAGTATGCCGTCATGGCGCAGGGTGGCGTAGTATTCCGCCAGGGCCTTGCGCCGGTCGTTTTCGTTATGCAGATGGGTAAAGGAATTACCCAGGCAAATGACCGCGTCGTAAAGATCGTGTACGTCCTGGTTGAGATAACGCCAGTCCGCCTTGATAGTTCGCAGGATAAATCCTTCCCGGCGGCCGTTTTCAAATGCCTTGGCCAGCATCATCGGACTTCCGTCCACACTGGTTACCTCGAAACCCGCCTTGAGCAGCTGGACCGAGTGATAGCCCGTGCCGGTGGATACATCCAGCACCTTTTTGGCGCCGTGATTGCGGAGTATTTCAATAAAGAATTCACCCTCGGATTGGGATCGGCCTTCCCAGTCGATGAGTTCGTCCCATTTATCGACAAATGAGGAAACATACTCTTCCTGGTACTGGTCGGTATCCCGGACCTCGAGAGGATCGTCACCGTAGTTTTGTTCCGTTGGTATTTTTGTAGCTGACATCTGCATAGTTATCACCGTGTTGCTGTTGGTTTGAATTTCGCACGCGGGCCCGCCGGCGCCGCTTCCATGGTCGCAAATTCACTAAAAAGTATTCGTTCTAAAACTTCTGTTTCTGCGTAAACGACAGCAGATTGAAAGGACTCTGGATTATGCGATTCCTTCGCGTCTTGCCGGGTGCGTCGGTATCGCACCGCATCGTCCCGGATTGATGCCGGATATACCGCCCTCTTCAGCGCCTGCAGTGTCCGGCTTTTTAAGTATTAATTACATTAGGAATAAGCATATCTTACATGATCGAGTAAGAATTTGTAGGCTTGATTTGTAATCCAGTGATTATCAATGTCGTGAAACACATTGAATAATTTTTGATTAACGCTCTAACCGTTTGTATTTTCTTGAATAATCCGGTCCATGAAAAAAATATGCCGGAAGCATGAAACATGTGAGTAACGGGAGAGTAAAAAACAGTCTGAAAACGGTGATCACGCGTATTTCAAGTCGGAAAAATCCGGATTTTAAGGAATTATTGAACAAGGCACTATTTATTATTCCGAGCACGACCACCGGTGATGGTGCAAATGCAGGAACAATTATCTAATGATTTCTCCCGCTGGTCGAAATGACGACCAGCTTAATGTTCTTCCGCTTTCAGTTTCAGCAGCATGAAATTGAGTTGATTTTCACTGAGTTTTTGCCGTGTGTCATCGAGCCGGTCCGCATTTTTATAGGGGCCGACACGAACGCGGTAACGCACATCCTGGCCGTTGATGACGACGCGTTGTATCTGCGGGTCGATTCCCAGTAATGCCAGTTCGGCCTTGAGTCTGTCCGCGGATTCGAATTCACGAAACGATCCTACCTGCAGTATGTAAACGCCGTCTTCCGGTATTTCCTGCAGGGCTTCTTCCTGTGGTTGCTCGTCGGCAACCCATTCGGAAATATTGATCTCTCTGTCGGGCAGGATTTTGTAAAAATCAAATGTGGGCGCGGGTACGTTTGATTCCTTGTCCGGCTTTTCCTTATGCGTATCAACCGTCTCGTTTTTATCGGCACTGAGGAAGGCCGGTAATTCGAGGTTTTCAAAAACCATGATTTTTTCCAGGAAAACAAGGAACGCAATGAACAGACCGATGGTGAGCCCGGTTGCAAAGGAAAGCAGATTGCCCATGAACGGATTGGGCTGTTTTTTTCCCTTATTGATGTTCTTGTAGTCCTTTGGCATTACATCTCCTCGGGCGCGGAAACGCCAAGTATGGCCAGGCCGTTCTGTATCACCTGGCGTACCGCGAGTATCAGGCTGATACGGGATTGACGCAGTGCGTCCTCATCAACGAGAAACTGATGCGAGTTGTAATAGGTATGGAATTCGGTGGCCAGATCCTTCAGATAAAAGGCGATCAAATGCGGTTCGTGATTCCGGGCCGCGGACTCCATGATTTCGGGGTAACGTGACAGGGCTTTCAGCGTTGCCTGTTCGTGGGCCTCGGTCAGCAGGTGCAGATTATCGAACGCCGTAGCCTGATCATAACTGTAACCACGCTCCTGCATCTGACGGAGAACGCTGCAGATACGCGCATGGGCGTACTGTATGTAATAAACCGGGTTGTCACTGGATTGGGAAACGGCCAGCTCCATATCGAAATCCAGGTGCTGTTCCGATTTGCGCGTCACATAGAAAAAACGCGCGGCGTCGCCGCCCACCTCCTGCCTCAGGTCGCGCAGTGTGACGTATTCGCCGGAACGCGTGGACATGGGCAGTTTTTCACTGCCGCGCCAGAGCGTGGCGAACTGCACCAGCAGGATTTCCAGATCGTCGTCTTTTTTGCCGAGTGCCCGCAGCGCGCCTCTTACCCGATCGATGTAGCCGTGATGGTCGGCGCCCCAGATATCAATGAGTATGTCGTAGCCGCGTTGATACTTGTTCATGTGATAGGCGATGTCCGACGCGAAATACGTTGTCTGGCCGTTCTCGCGTATGACTACACGATCCTTCTCGTCGCCGTATTGGCTGGCTCGAAACCAATGCGCGCCGTCGGCCTCGTAAATGTCGCCATGCTGCCGCAGCGCCTCGATGCATTTCATGACGGCATCATCATGCACCAGTGAGCGCTCCGGGAACCAGTTGTCAAAATGCACACCGAACTCCTCCAGATCGGCGCGGATATCCTCGAGGATGATATGAAGGCCGGTGTCCAGTATGGCGCCGAAGTTGCCGCCGCCGAGCCGTTCCCGGGCCAGTTCGATGCAGTCGTCCAGTTGTTTTTCCGGGTCATCCTGCGCCAGCACCGGTTCAATGACGGCTGCTTCCACCTGCAGGCGATCGCCGTGTTCCTTGTAAAGACTGGTTGCGATGTCCCGGATGTACCGGCCCTGATAGGCCCTGGCCGGGAAGGCAATGTCGTGATTGCAAAGGTGCAGGTAACGCAGCCAGATGCTGACGGTGAGAATATCCATCTGCCGGCCGGCGTCGTTGACATAATATTCTCGGCTGACATCGTATCCCGCCGTTTCCAGGACATCGGCCAGCGCCGCGCCGTAGGCGGCGCCGCGGCCGTGACCGATATGCAGCGGACCGGTGGGATTGGCGGAGACGAACTCAATCAGTATTTTTTTGCCGGCACCCAGTTCGCTCCTGCCATAGAGCGAGCCGGCATCCAGAATCACGGGAACCAGTTGCAGCCAGGCGGCGGGTTGCAGGAAGAAATTGATAAAGCCGGGACCGGCTATCTCGACGCGTTCAACCAGTTCCGATGACGGCAGATGATCGATGATGCCCCGGGCGATGTCGCGGGGTTTCATGCGCGCGGGTTTTGCCAGCATCATGGCGATATTGGAAGCGAAGTCGCCGTGTTTGTCGTCGCGGGCGCGCTCGATCTCGAGCGTGTAGCCGTTTTCGAGTTCGATACCCTTCTCGGCCAGAAATGCCTGCACGGCCGGCCGTAATTGTTCTTCTATCGCCTGCTTCATTAAATATGGTCCGAAAAAGTGGGGTATTAAAAAGTGGGGTATTGTAGCCTTCCATCGTAGTTAAGTCACAGGCACAAGGTTCAAGG
>JBBDSH010000057.1:17284-28146 GCA_040905045.1 Gammaproteobacteria bacterium
CAAGGCTCAAGGTGCAAGGTACAGGGTACAAGGACCAGGGTTCACCGGGTTCCAAAACCGCGGCCCTTGTACCTTGCACCTTGAACCTTGTACCTGCTCTGATTGGGACAATCAGAGCAAATCTTGTGGATCGACGTCCAGCGACCAGCGTACCTTGCGGGCGCTGTCCAGGTTTTCCAGTGCCGGACACCAGTCCCTGAGGACATTATGCAGATACGCCCGGGTGGCGGACTGGATGAGAAGCTGAAAACGGAAGCGGCCGGCGCGTTTTTCCATGGGGGCCGGTACCGGGCCCATTATTTCCAGATCCGGCCCCGCCTGCCGCAGTCCGGCACGGGCTTCATTGAGGAATGTAACCGGGGTTTTGTCATCGTAATCCTCGGCACTCAGCAGGGCGAGGAAACTGAAAGGCGGCAGGCCGGTCAGTTTTCTTTCCTCCAGCAGAACATCCGCGAAGGCGTGATAACCCTGCCGGATGAGGGTATTGAGCAGCGGATGATCCGGGTAATGGGTCTGGATCAGCACCGTGCCGGGACGGCTGGCCCGCCCGGCCCGGCCGCTGACCTGCATAATCTGTTGCGCCATGCGTTCGCTGGCGCGGAAATCGGCGCTGAACAGGCCGCGGTCGGCGTCGATGATCCCCACCAGGGTCAGATCCGGAAAGTGATGGCCCTTTGCCAGCATCTGCGTGCCCACCAGGATATCGGCCTCGCCGGCGTGTATTTCCTCCACCATTTGTTCCAGCGCCCCCTTGCGTCGCGTGCTGTCACGGTCAATACGCAGGATGCGGGCCTCGGGAAAAACCTCGCCCAGGGCTTCTGTCAGCCGCTCCGTGCCATAGCCCACCTGCACCAGTTCCGCCATGCCGCATTCGCCGCATACGGAAGCAGCGGGCGCCTGCGAGCCGCAGTGATGGCAGAGGATACTGTTTCTCTGCTTATGGTAAGTCATGGGGATCGCGCAACGCGGGCAGGTGGCCGTCCAGCCGCAGTGGTGACACATTAATACGGGCGAGAATCCGCGCCGGTTGAGAAAAAGCAGAACCTGTTGCCTGTTCGTCAGTTGCTCGCGAATGGCCGTGATGAGCACATCGGACAGGGCGCCGTGCATGCTGCGATTGCGCAGATCAACGGTGGCCATTTGCGGCGGCAGGGCCTTGCCGACGCGTTGTTGCAGTACCAGTCTCCGGTATTTACCGCTCAGGGCATTGTGCAGTGATTCCATGGACGGTGTCGCCGAACCCAGGACGATGGGGATCTTTATGAGCGAGGCTCGCTTGATGGCCACATCGCGCGCGGAATAACGAAACGATTCCTGTTGTTTAAAGGACGGATCGTGCTCTTCGTCGACGATAATCAAACCGGCGTTTTTCATGGGCGTCCAGACCGCCGAGCGCGTGCCGAGGATCACGGCGGCGCTGCCGTCGCGCGCCTCCAGCCAGCCCTGCAGACGCTGGTTTTCCGTCAGCCCCGAATGCATGATCACGATATGCGCCTGCAGGCGATCGCGCAGGCGGGCAATGAACTGCGGTGTCAGGCCGATCTCCGGCACCAGAACAAGCGCCTGTTTGCCGGCTTCAATGACGCTCTTGATCAGTTCCACATAGACTTCCGTCTTGCCGCTGCCGGTAATACCGTCGAGCAGAAAACGAGCGGCCTTGCCGAACTCCGCGGCGATGCGCTCAACCGCTTCCCGCTGTTCCGGGTTCAGTTCCATGGTTGCCGGAGGTCCCTCTTTCCTGATCGGTCCCCCCGCCGATACCCGGCGTTGTTTTACCAGGCCTTTTTCCAGCAGGGCTTTCATGGGGGTATGCCAGTTGGAGAAATGCGCTGACAGGATGTCCGGGGACAGGCCTTCCGGGTATTCCTGCAGCAGCCGGGCGATGCGCAACTGCTTGGGCGCCCGTTGCAGTTCCTCGGGCAGTTCCGCCGCCTGTTCGGCGATCATCCACAGCGGTACGGTGGATTTTCGCGCGGCCCGACCCTGCCGCAGCAGCGACGGCAGGAACAGGCAGATGACTTCACCCGGTGGGTAGTGGTAATACGCAGCGGCCCACTCCAGCAACTGCATGTCCGTCTCGCTGATAATCGGCGCCTCGTCCAGAACAGTGCCGATGCGCTTCAGTTTTGTTCGGGGGAGATCGCTGGATTCGGCGACACCGGCGAGAATGCCGGTCATCTGTTTCCTGCCGAACGGCACCTGCAACCGCAGGCCCGGTACCCAGCCGTATTCCGGTTCAACATCACCCGGCAGATAATCGAACAACCGTCGCAACGGAACGGGAAGTGCCACCCGGAGGATCACGGATTCAGACACAGTGGATTCATTTGATCTCGCCAAGCCGCAAAGACGCCAAGAACAAAACTATAAATTCTTTGCGTCTTGGCGCCTTTGCGAGATTAATGAACTTCATATTTCGTTTTGTATTTTGGATAGGTGTCCGGGACAAGGATGCACTCTGTGGCAATTTAATCATCACTTATGTTCAGCATGTTCTTTACCTTCTCCAAAGCCGCGCGTTTCATGGGTTTGCCGTCCACGGGGCTGAGCGGCGGGTGGTGTTTCCATTTCAGCGGCATGACGATGAGATTAACGGGGATGTCTTCGGCACGGAAGTGATAGACCGGGTAATCGACCGTTTCGTTATTACCGTGCCGCAGGGTTTTTGCCATGATTTGGCTGGGGATACCGTGCTCGTCCAGCAGGAACCGGATCTGTTCGGGTTCGTCGGTAAAGACATGAAGATCGACGCTGCTCTGTTGCGTGGCCGTGCCGTTCAGCACCGCGCCCGTCAGCACGGGGGAATAGTCCTGCAAGAGTTTCATGGCACTGACGGCAATACGACGCCGTTGCTGAAGGTGCCGTGTCGTCGACTCCTGCTGGAACAGATTCTGGTAATCAATGAGTGCCAGCTCCACTTCCTGATTGGTGGGCAGGTTGCGGTTGACCGGCAGGCCCAGTTGCAGGGCGGCCTTTTTCTTGGCCGCGAGATAATCGTTCATGCCGTCGACGGCAATGATGCGAGCGGCAACGTGTGCCAGTTCCTGACGCAGTTTCTGCGGAGAGCGGGACGAGGCGGTCATGGATCCGGATCGGGAAAATCAGAAAAGTTGTTCGGGCGAGGATTGGCTGCCGCCGTCATTGCTAAATATGTCCGGTGCCGTCCTCCCTTCCTCTTCGGTCGGAACGTTGCCGGATCGGAAAACCTCGAATATGGCGTCAGGATTGCCCGGACTCGCCAGTTTGCCCGTGTCCGGATCGATGCGCGCCATCACCAGCCCGGCCGGGCGTTCCGGTATGTTTACCGGAATTCCTTCCAGGGCGACGCGCATATAGCGTATCCACATGGGCAGGGCGGCCCTGGCTCCGGTTTCAATGTTGCCCAGCGGCTGGAAATTGTCGAATCCGACCCAGCTTACGGCAACCACTTCAGGGCTGAAGCCGGCAAACCAGGCATCCCGTTGATCGTTGGTGGTGCCGGTCTTGCCGGAGATGTCCGAGCGGTTCAGCACCCTGGCGCGTCGGCCGGTTCCGTGCTGGATAACATCCCGGGTAATGGAATTCATAATCCAGACATTCTCTTCGCTTACCGTTCTGGGAGCAATTCGGGGCGCCGGCTCCGGGGCAATGTCCGGGGAAACGAGCCAGGTTACATCCGTCCCGGAGTTCACGGGGTCATTGTCCGTTTCCTCCGCCCGGTTTGTTTCCCTGTCATTGTCGCCGTTTTCCCCGGAAAGCGGCTCTCGGCAGTCGCGGCAGACCACGAGGGGATCGTGTTCATAGATTATTTCATCATCGATATTCTCGATACGCGCCAGGAACCAGGGTTCGATTCGGTAACCGCCGTTGGCGAAGACACTGAAGGCTCTGGCGTGTTGCATGGGCGTTATATTGCCGCTGCCCAAAGCCAGGGACAGGTTCCGGGGCAATTGTTTCTTGTCGTATCCGAATTTCTCCACGTGATCGAGGGTGAACGAGACGCCGATATCATGCAGCAGACGAATGGAAACCAGGTTGCGGGAGTTGATAAGGGCTTCGCGCAGACGCGTCGGGCCGTAATAACGCCGGCTGTAGTTTTCCGGCCGCCATATGTCTTCAATGCCGGGGTCGTCGAATACCACGGGCGCGTCATTAATGATACTGGCGGCCGTATAGCCTGCCTCCAGGGCCGCTGAATAGACAAAAGGTTTGAAACTGGAACCGGGCTGGCGCATGGCCTGGGTGATGCGATTGAACTTGCTGCGCTGGAAATCAAAACCGCCGGTCAGCGCCAGAACGGAGCCGTCATTGGGGTCCAGGGAAACCATCCCGCCTTCCACTTCCGGTATCTGTGACAGCAGCCAGCGGCCTTCGTTATCCTCGATAATACGTATCACGTCGCCGGGTTCGAGAATCGCACCGGCGGTTTTCGGCTGCGCGCCGCGCAGGTTCTCATTGATATAGGGACGCGCCCATTCCAGGCCGCTCCATTCGATATCAATGAGGCCGATACCGCTCAGCCAGGCGGTGACGGACTGTTCGTGAACTTCCACGACCAGGGCCGGATAAAGATTGCCGATGACCGGAAACGGCTCCAGCAGCTGACGCCAGGCTGCCTCGCCGCCGCTTTCCTCCAGTTGCAGGTGCTGTTCCGGCCCGCGGTAACCGTGCCGGCGATCGTATTCCAGCAAGGACTCTCTCAGGGCGTGGTTCGCGGCAACCTGGTTTTTGTCGCGCACTGTGGTAAACACCTTGTAGCCGGCGTTATAGGCCTCCTCCCCGTGCATCTCCAGCATTCTCGTACGCACCATTTCAGCTACGTACGGGGCCTCCAGTTCCACGTCGGGACTGTGCAGGACCGCCGTGACGGGCGCCTTCATGGCCTCGCTGTATTCTTCCCGGCTGATATAGCCCTGTGTCAGCATGCGATTCAATACATAGGCGCGCCGGTTGAGTGCGCGTTCCGGGTGACTGACGGGATTGGTCGTCGACGGCGCCTTGGGCAGGCCGGCAATCATGGCGATCTGCGGCAGGGTGAGTTCGTTGACATTGCGGCCGTAATAAACCTGTGCCGCGGAACCGATACCATAGGCGCGGTGGCCGAGATAGATCTTGTTAAGATAAAGTTCCAGGACCTCTTCCTTGCTCAGTTCCTGTTCTATCTTGAGAGCAAGAAAGATCTCGTTCAGTTTGCGGATATAGGATTTTTCCCGGCTCAGGAAAAAATTGCGAGCCACCTGCATGGTGATGGTACTGCCGCCCTCTCTTTTTTCCCCTGTTTTCAGGAGAACGTATGCCGCCCTGGCAATCCCCTGCCAGGCCACGCCCGGATGCTGGTAGAAGCGATCATCTTCCGCGGCCAGGAAAGCCTGGACCATTTGTTCCGGGGTGTCTTCTATTTTTACCGGGATGCGCCGCTTCTCTCCGAACTCTGCAATCAACGAGCCGTCCGCGCTGTAGACGCGCAACGGCACCTGCATGCGAACGTCCCTGAGAGCGTCCACTTCCGGCAGATCCGGGATAATAATTATGGCGATTACGGCCAGCGTGACCGTTCCCAGGAGCAGAATCAGCAGTGCCAGTTTGGTGATGAACCTCAACATATTGTGTAGTGTAAATGAAAAATACCCACTATATCCTGTTTTGGGGACTTAATTGTATAAAGTGAGGAATTCATTCAAGAAATGTTAAAAAAGGTTTGTTTTTTCAAATTTTGTCGACTATAGTTTGCGCTATGAAGTTAATGTTTTCTTATATGAAAGAGAGATAACTCGCGACTTTGAAAGGAAAAAATAGTGTTCCCGTTTAAGAAAAAATCCATGCCCATGCTTGGCGTTGACATCAGCGCCACAGCAATAAAGTTGCTGGAACTTGGACGCAGCGGCAACACATATCGTGTGGAAAGTTACGCAGTGGAAGCCTTACCCGCCAATTCCGTCGTTGACAAGAATATAACGGATATTGACCTGGTCGGCGAGGCCATTGGACGGGCGGTCAAGAAGTCCGGAACCAAACTGAAAGACGCCGCCGCCGCGGTTGCCGGGTCCTCCGTGATTACCAAGATCATCGATATGCCCGCCAGCCTGAGCGACAGTGACCTGGAAAGCCAGATTTCCGTGGAGGCCGATCAATACATTCCTTTCCCGCTGGAAGAAGTTGCCATGGATTTCGAGGTTATCGGCCCCCAGGAAAACAATCCGGACCGAGTCGATATCCTCCTTGCCGCCTCCCGGGTCGATAATGTTGATGGCCGCGTTGCTGTTCTTGAAGTCGGCGGCCTCAATGCGAAGGTGATCGACCTGGAAGCCTTCGCGCTGGAGAATACGGTCGGCTTAATCGCCGAGCAACTCGGTCTCGGGGAAGACAAGATTATTGCTGTTGCCGATATCGGTTCTTCCATTACCACATTCAGCGTGCTGGAAAACATGAAGATCGTTTATTCGCGGGAACAGCAGTTCGGCGGCGCCCAGCTGACGGAAGATATCCAGAGACGTTACGGCCTGTCCTATGAAGAGGCCGGCCTGGCGAAGAAACAGGGAGGACTGCCCGAGAACTACGTCCCCGAGGTACTGGATCCCTTCAAGGATAATATGGCCTCGCAGATCAGCCGTGCCCAGCAGTTCTTCTTCTCTTCCAGCCAGATCAGCAATATCGATCATCTCATCCTTGCCGGCGGCTGTGCCTCCATCGAAGGTGTGGCGGACCTGATTACGGAGAGGATCGGCGTGCCTGCAACGGTGGCCAATCCGTTTGCGAACATGTCCGTATCGTCGAAAGTTTCGGCAAACAGCCTGAGTAATGATGCGCCGGCGCTCATGGTTGCGTGCGGTCTTGCCTTGAGGGGTGTTGACTAATGTCCAGGATTAACCTGCTCCCGTGGCGCGAACTGAAGCGCAAGCAAAAACAACAGGAATTCTTTATAACGGCGGGTATTGTCGGCGCATTTGCGGCCGTGATCGTCGGCCTGGTGCATTTCTATCATGTTCAGTTAATCAGTGCCCAGGAACTGCGCAATGATTATCTGAACAGCCAGATTTCTATTCTGGACAAGAAGATAAAAGAGATACAGCAACTGGAAAAAGAGAAACAACGATTGCTGGATCGCATGCGGGCGATCGAACAGTTGCAGCGCAACCGGCCTCTCATTGTCCGGTTCTTTGACGAGTTGATTAACAGTATGCCGGATGGTGTCAGTGTGACCCAGGTTACACAGTCGGGCAAACAAATCACTATTAATGGTGAAGCCGAATCCAATGCCCGTGTCTCTTCATTTATGCGTAATCTGGAGTCATCGCAATGGTTGACGAACCCGGATCTGGACGTGATTCAGGCCAGGTCTGCGGCCGGAACGCGGATCAGTCAGTTCACCCTGCGTTTTCAGCAAGTCATACCCAAATCCGAAGAGGATGAGGTTTGAGCATGAACATCGTTGAAGAAATCAATAAACTCGATCCTCAGAATCCGGGTATCTGGCCGTGGCCGTTCCAGGCGGCGGTCATGTTGATTGTTTTTATTGCGATATTATTTGCCGGCTGGAAATTCGATATAAGTCAGCAGCGGGAGGAACTGGCCAGTGTCGAGCGCAAGGAGCAGGAACTCCGCGACACGCTTGAGACAAAACAGAAAAAGGCGGCCAACCTCAACGCCCTCAAGGAACAGATGAAGGAGATGGAACAATCCTTCGGCGATATGCTGCGGCAACTGCCGAACAAGACGGAAATCGCCGGTCTCATTATCGATATTTCGCAAACCGGCCTTGCCGCGGGGCTGGAGTTCGATCTCTTCAGGCCGAAACAGGAACAACCCACCGAATTTTATGCGGAACTGCCCATTGATATCGTCGTCAAGGGCGGTTACCACGAGATCGGCGAGTTCGTCAGCGGGCTTGCCGAACTGCCGCGCATTGTAACGACTCATGAGATCAAACTGACCAAGCAGGGTCAGGGTGACACGCTGCAAATGTCAGCCGTGGCGAAGACCTATCGCGCCCTGGATGAAGACGAGAGTTAGGGTTATGGGCACATTCAGAACAATTGTCGGATACACCTGCATGGCAATCGTTGCAGTGGCACTGTCGGGATGCGTATCCAGTGATATCAGTGATCTGGAGCAATGGACCCAGGAAGTCATGTCGCGGCCCGGCGGCAGGATCAAGCCTTTGCCCGAAATCAGGCCCTACGAGGCTTATTCCTACAAAAGCGCGGAACTGGGCAAGCGCAATCCCTTTGAGCCTTTCTATGAAGTGAGGCAGGCGCAGGAGGAAGAGATCGAGGATGACGGCCTGACCGCCGAAATGGAAAGGGAGATCAAGCAACGCCATCGCGAGGAGCTGGAACAGTTCGAACTGGACAGCCTGCGGATGGTGGGAACCCTGGATGACAATGACACTAACTGGGGGATTGTACGGGATCCTGATGGCGTCGTTCACCGGGTAAAAGTGGGGAATTATCTCGGCCGCAATGTAGGAAAAATCATCAATATCTTTGAGGACAGGATCGTACTGCGGGAGATCGTCAAAAATAACCAGGGACGCTGGGAAGAGCGTCAGGCATCCATTGCCTTGACTGAAACAGAATCGTAACGGGGTGAAAACGATATGAGTATGCAAATTCTCAAACAGGGTTCATTAAGGGCAGGGGGACGGCGTCTGCATCTTTTCGTTGTTCTGGTTTCCCTGTTTATATGGATGCCGGCACAGGCGGCGGCATTGACACTGGATGACGTAACATACTCGTCTCTGCCGGGGGACAAGGTACGCATAAAACTGCAGTTCTCCGGTGCTTTGTCCGAGGATCCCGTCAACTTTACGATTGATAACCCGGCTCGTATCGCCGTTGACCTGCCGGGTGTTGACCTGAACCTGGACAAGAAAAGTTACTCCATCGGCATCGGTGTGGCCCACAGCGTGGCCGCCGTCCAGGCGGGAGACAGAACACGCGTGGTGGTCAATCTGGTGCGTTCGACCGGCTATGACATGAAAAGAGAGGGCAACGCCCTGTATCTGACCGTGGGTGGCGGCGGTTCAGGCGCCGCGGCCGGTATGAAGTCGAGGCCGTCCGGTATGCAGAGAGCTTCAATCGGCACCTCCGCCATTAACAACATCGATTTCCGCCGCGGTGATGATGGTCAGGGACGCATTATAGTGTCCTTGTCCGATCCTTCCGTGGGGGTGAATCTGGGCACCGAAGGCGATGACATTATCGTGGATTTTTCAGGCACCAGCCTGCCGTCGGAACTGGATCGCAAGCTGGATGTCATTGATTTCGCCACGCCGGTCAAGGCTATTGATACCAAAACAACGGCAACCGGCGCGCAGATGGTCATCAGTACGGTGAATGCACAGTACGATCACCTTGCTTACCAGTCGGACAATACATTCGTGGTCGAAGTCCAGCCCATAAGCGATGCAGAGAAAGAACAGCAGCAAAAAGAGAAGTTTGGCTATACCGGTGAACGCCTGTCCCTGAACTTCCAGGACATCGAGGTTCGTGCCGTTCTGCAGTTGATTGCCGATTTTACCGGCATGAATCTCGTTGCCAGTGATACGGTCAGAGGCAATGTTACACTGCGTCTGAAAAACGTCCCCTGGGACCAGGCACTCGATATCATTCTCAAGTCCAAGGGACTGGGGATCCGCAAGGAAGGCAACGTCATGATGGTCGCGCCGCAGGAAGAGATCGCCGCGCGCGAGAAACTGGAACTGGAAGCCCAGAAACAGGTTGAGGAACTGGCGCCGCTGCGCACCGAATTCATGCAGATCAACTACGCCAAGGCCGGTGATCTGGCCAGCCTGATCCAGAGCGATCAGAACAATCTGCTCTCGGAGCGGGGTAATGTCACTATTGATCAACGCACCAATACCCTGATCATTCAGGATGTGGCCACCAGCCTGGAGGCCATCCGCGACATGATTAGCAAGCTGGATATTCCTATTCGCCAGGTCATGATCGAATCGCGCATTGTCAATGCCGATGAGAGCTTTACCCGGGATCTGGGTGTCCGCTTCGGCTACAGCCGGCACAGCAGCCAGCAGAGCCAGGCTCAGGGCGAGTTCTTCGGCACCGTCGGCGGCAAGCTCCCGGGAACCACCGACTTCGGCGGCGGCACCTCGTTCGTTACCGGCAGCAATGAAAACCTGATGGTCAATTTGCCGGTGCCGGGCGCCACCTCGGCCATGGGCCTTGCGGTCGGCAAGATCGGTTCCTACCTGCTGCAGCTGGAGCTGTCCGCGCTGCTGGCGGAGGGCCGCGGCGAAGACATCGCCAGCCCCAAGGTGATTACCGCCAACCAGAAGGAAGCCACCATCAAATCCGGTGTCGAAATCCCGTATCAGGAAGCCACCTCCAGCGGCGCCACCTCGGTGTCCTTCAAGGAGGCGGTGCTGTCCCTGGGCGTGACGCCGCAAATCACGCCGGACAATCGCGTCTTGCTGGATCTGGCTGTCACCCAGGATACCCGCGGTTCCCCCGATGTGCTCGGCGTGCCGCCCATTAACACCCGCAGCGTGACCACGCAGGTCCTGGTGGACGACGGCGAAACCGTCGTGCTCGGCGGTGTTTACAACCAGACCGACCGGACTTCGTCCAACCGGGTGCCGTTCTTCGGCGATATCCCCTACCTGGGTTTCCTGTTCAAGCAGAACCGGGTGGAGAAATCCCGCACCGAATTGCTGATCTTCGTCACGCCAAAGATTTTGAAGGAAGAATTAAAGATTTAAAGGACCAGGTCGTTCCTCCACTACAAGGTGCGGTAAAAACCGCACCTTTTTTTTGCCCGGGATTCCATCATGGGTGACCGGTGTTCTTTCTCGCAGAGATCGCAGAGCACGCGGAGAACGCAGGGATGAAGGCTCCCATTCTTCTGCGCACCCTGCGATCTCTGCG
>JBBDSH010000057.1:28246-28323 GCA_040905045.1 Gammaproteobacteria bacterium
CGGAGAACGCAGGGATGAAGGCTCCCATTCTTCTGCGCACCCTGCGATCTCTGCGAGATCCCGGTTATCAGTCGGGG
>JBBDSH010000057.1:28423-32505 GCA_040905045.1 Gammaproteobacteria bacterium
CTATGACAACACAGGATAATCTCTCGCAGAGCACGCGGAGAACGCAGGGATGAAGACTCCCATCCTCTGCGTACCCTGCGATCTCTGCGAGATCCCGGTTATCAGTCGGGGCTATGACAACACAGGATAATCTCTCGCAGAGCACGCGGAGAACGCAGGGATGAAGGCTCCCATTCTTCTGCGTACCCTGCGATCTCTGCGTCTTGGCGAGTTCCTGGTTTATGGCAGGGCATGGCAAGATCAATCCGTTTATTTGATTTATTCAAGGCGAGGGCGTTGCTCCTCTATTATAATGACAGCCATGGTTCCCGGCTCCGAAAACATCTTCCTCGTCGGCCTCATGGGCGTGGGCAAGTCCACCATCGGCAAACGTCTGGCGAAAAAGCTGCAGAAGACATTTGTCGATTCAGACAAGGAAGTGGAGAAAAGAACCGGCGCCAGTATCGAACTGATTTTCGATATCGAGGGTGAGGAAGGCTTCCGCAAACGCGAAAGCGACATTCTTGATGAATTGACCGCACGGGACGGTATCATCCTGGCCACCGGCGGCGGCGCGGTATTATTGCCGGAGAACCGGGAGCGCCTGTCGGCCCGCGGGCGTGTGGTCTATCTCAAGGCACCGGTGGAAGTGCTGGCGCGACGCATGAGCGGTGATCGCAAGCGTCCCCTGTTGCAGGACAGCGACCCCCTGGAAAAACTGCAGGCGCTGCAGAATGAACGCGAGCCATTCTATCTGGAGATCGCGGATGTCATAATCGTGACGGATGATTTACCACTCAAGCACGTCGTCAACAAGGTTTTAGAGAGCCTGGAACAGAATGCGAACCATAACGGTTGAACTCGGCGAACGCAGTTATCCTATCCATATCGGCAAGGATATCCTGACTGCGCGGGAATTGTACGGCTCCTTTATTGATCCCGCCTCGAAAGTTATGATCGTCACCAATACCACGGTCAAGAAACTGTATCTGGCGAACCTGCGCGAGGCCCTCTCCGGTTTCGACGTCAGCAGCTGCGTCATCCCGGACGGGGAATCGTTCAAGAATCTGGATACCCTGAATGACATTATTACCGAGTTGCTGAAGAACCGATTCGATCGGCACTGCTGTCTGGTGGCCCTGGGCGGCGGCGTGGTCGGCGACATTACCGGCTTTGCCGCGGCCTGTTACCAGCGCGGTGTCGATTTTGTCCAGGTGCCCACCACCCTGCTGGCGCAGGTGGATTCCTCCGTCGGCGGCAAGACCGCGGTCAATCACGAACTGGGCAAGAACATGATCGGCGCCTTCCATCAGCCGCGTGGCGTCATCGCCGACGTGGGCGTGCTGAAAAGCCTGCCGGCGCGCGAGTTCAGCGCCGGCATGGCGGAAGTGATCAAATACGGCCTTATCCGCGACGCGGAATTCTTCGCCTGGCTGGAAGACAACATGGATGCCGTCATGGCCGGCGACGCGCAGGCACTGGAAACGGTGATCGAGCGTTCCTGCCGCAACAAGGCCGAGGTGGTGGCCGCGGACGAGAAGGAATCCGGCGTGCGCGCGACGCTGAATCTCGGTCATACCTTCGGCCACGCCATCGAGACCGCCCTGCACTACACCCACTGGCTGCACGGCGAGGCCGTGGGGCTGGGCCTGATCATGGCCGCGGACCTGTCCGCTCGACTTGGATATTTAGGTGAAAACGACGTTGAGCGAATCCGCGCACTCGTTGAACGCGCCGGGTTGAAGGCGCAATTGCCGAACCGGCTCAGGGGCGCCAACCTGCGCGAGTTCATGGCCGTGGACAAGAAGGCCAGGGCGGGGCGCCTGACCCTGATCCTGCTGCAGGCCGTCGGCCGGGCGGAAATCAGCAGCGATTTTGACGATAAATTGCTGCAGCAGACCCTGGACACCTTTGCCGGGCGCAAGGGGGCCGCCTGATGAGCCTGGCGGCGTACGCGGCGTCGGCCGCCGCTTCCCGCGGCCGCGTTCACCCGGACGATTCGCCTGCCTACCGCAGCGAATACCAGCGCGATCGCGACCGCGTCATTCATTCCTCCGCCTTTCGGCGCCTGGAATACAAGACCCAGGTGTTCGTCAATCACGAGGGTGACATGTTCCGCACGCGCCTGACCCATTCCATCGAGGTCTCGCAGATCGGCCGCACCATCGCCCGGGCTCTGTCCCTGAACGAGGACCTGACCGAGGCCGTCTGCCTGGCCCACGATCTCGGTCATACGCCCTTCGGCCACGCCGGCCAGGACGCCCTCAATGAATGCATGCGCGATTACGGCGGTTTCGAACACAACCTGCAGTCCCTGCGTGTCGTCGACGTGCTGGAGGAAAAATACGCCGGTTTCCCCGGCCTCAACCTGACCTTTGAGACCCGCGAGGGCATCCTCAAGCACTGTTCCCGCCGTAACGCCGAACAGCTGGGCGAACTGGGCGAACGCTTCCTGAAGAAACAGCAGCCCGGCCTGGAAGCGCAGGTGGCCAACATCGCCGACGAGATCGCCTACAATAACCACGACATCGACGACGGCCTGCGCGCCGGCATGCTGGGTATGGATCAACTGCGCGGCTGTACCCTGTTCGCGGAACAGTACGACATTGTCGACAAACAATGGCCGGAACTGCCGGAGAAAAGAAAACGCTTCGAACTCATCCGCCGCATGATCAGCTCACTGGTGGCCGACCTGGTGGAGACCAGCGGCAATGCCATTAAAGAGGCGGGTGTGAACAGCATCGAGGAAGTACGTACGGCGGGCAAGCCGCTCATCTCCCTGAGCGCCGCCATGCAGGAAAAGAACCTGGAGATGAAACGCTTCCTGCATGCCAACCTGTACCGGGAGTATCGCGTCCGGCGCATGTCCCACAAGGCGAATCAGATCATCACCGTGCTGTTCAACACATTCATGGGCGATGCCGGCCTGCTGCCGCAGGATATCCAGAACAAGCTGGAAAACGGCGGCAGGGAGGACGACAACCGCGCGCGCATCATCGCCGATTACGTTGCCGGCATGACGGATCGTTTTGCCATCCTGGAATACGAACGGCTCACCGATCCGCGCATCAACGGCTGAGGAGAATGCACCCTTGAATCGCCGCTGTCCGCAAACATGACTATGGAAACAGGGCAGGATTCAGACAACGAACATTTGCCCCTGCGCCTGGACGAGATCCGCGTTTACCTGGCTGAATGGCTGTCGCGGCGGCAGGACGGGGCGGACGCTTTCAGCGAGGATCAGATCCGGCAAATCCACCAGGTCTCCGGCGGCCGTCTGGACCGTATTGAACAGCTGGCGCGGCAATGCCTGACCGATCCCGCCATGCAGCCGGAAGACAGTTCTGCGAAAAACTCCCCGCTGACCATTACTGTTGTCACGGGCGTTGCCGTTGTCACCATTCTCGCCGTCATCATGTTGCTGTCGCCGGCGCCCGAGCGTAAGGACAGTACCGGCGGACCGTCGCAGGCGGAGATCCGGGCCGAACCCGGCAGATCGCCCGCAACCACCGAACCGGATACGACGGTGAAGGCAACGCGGTCGCCCGTGCTCAGCGACGGTGCCCGCGAAGAAAAGGTCCTGCTCAGCGGCGTGCGTACCCGTGACTGGCTCATGCAGGAGGACGGCAGTCAGTACGTGCTGCAGCTTGTGGGCGCGCGGGAAGTGAAGACCATCGGCAATTTCGTCGCCGGCGCCGCCATACACGAGCATGAGCTGACGCTGCTGCGATCGCGGCGTAACGGCGAAGATTGGTACACGCTGATCTACGGGCTTTACCCGGATGCGGAAACGGCACGCCGGGAACGGCAGAAACTGTCCCGCTATGCACGCGATCACAATCCCTGGCCGCGGCTCCTGTCGGAAGTGCTGGAAGAAAGTTACCGGTAAACGTTTCCTTCTACCCGGATTCCGCTTCGCTTCATCCGGGTTACAGCACCATGTAGCCCGCATGAAGCACAGCGGAATGCGGGATGAAGTAAGAAATCCCGGATTCCGGCCACGGGCCTCCATCCGGGCTACGAATTACCAAGGTTTTACTCCGGTGTTAAACGAAGCTTGTGGGAGGCGCGCCCCGCGCCGAATGAAAGGATTCGCGGCCGGG
>JBBDSH010000058.1:0-32229 GCA_040905045.1 Gammaproteobacteria bacterium
CTGCGAGAAAACGCCTTGCACTGGCCGCTTTTGGATTGACTGAACTCATCATAATCCCTGTGTCGAGGTACTAGAGCCGAGGCTTACGGCAGGAGAATCAGCAAGTCGGAGGAAATGAAGGAAATCCGGAAATGCGGAGCGATGATGGAAGGTATGATGGACAACATGCCGATGATGATGCAGGAAACCTTTGACAAAGAGAAACACGGACATATCTGCGACCAGTAATATCCCGGAAAACCGGGCGCGACCGGCGCGATACAGAATCGCGCCGGCGCCATCACCCGATCTATCACGCAGCCAGGGCCGGTTGTACGCGTTGCTGCTGGTCCGGTGTTGTAATATGCAAGAACAGTTCCTCGAATTTTGGATGAGTCATGCCGCTCTATATGAAGGCCCAGTGTTTGACTTTTAATTCATCTTGATAAATCGCCGTCTGTAATCTTCGTAGTATTCATATGACATAGTGCTGATTGACTTCACGATCAGCAATCAGGTCGGTGTAGGGTTTGCCGACAAGATAGCCATGGACATAATCAATATTGAAGCTGCTGACGAGATTGAGTTCCTCTGCGTCGGATACCTTGATGGCGACGATCCTGGTATTATCATCTTTTATTGTATTGATTAATCTTTTAAGAGGGTTGCGTGGGAAACCGTATATCAGATCCCTGACATTTAACTTCACAATATCGAATTTCTGTATCGCAGCTACCTGGTAATAAGTGTCGATATCGTTGATGCCGGACAGAATGCATTTAATATCGTATTTCCCCGCTACTTCATTAATCAATGTTATGTATTGTTCCTTGTTTCTCATAAAGTGTGCTGATTCTATATCAAATAACAGACAGCCGGACGGTAAATATGAGTAATCGAAAAGTTTTGTAATCCATGGAATGAAAAGAGGATCAGAAATAGAGCCAAGTGTAATCTTTACAGCCAGCTTTATATTGTTTGCCTCATTATTTTCTTCAGTCTCTTTGTTCAGGAATGCAACCGTGTTTCTTAATATCCACCGATCTACAAGCCGTTTGGAAAACGCATCTGATATGAGATTAAGGAAATCGCCTTTTGAAATCCTCTTGCCTTCCAGATCGATGACTTCTATCCTGACGTCATAAACATCCTTCAAGTCCTTCGTTTCGTCCGATGCGATGTAGGCCCACGGCTGGTAGTTGGCATTGACCCTGCCATCGGCAATGGCTTTTTCCATATCATAGGACAGGGTTGTATGTGTTGTTATCGGTTCGCCATCAAGATACCAGACATCGCCTATATTAATATCACCATAGTGGCAGATTCTTTCTTTCTTTCTGGATTTGGCAGAATCACACAGGATATGGGCGATATCCAGCAATTCAAAATCACTCTTGATGAACTCACTTGAATCCAGGCTGCTCGGAGTGACAACCCCTATACTTGCAGCACAGGAATATTTTTTCAGTCCCAATTGTATAATTTCATCGTTCAATTTCTTGTATATATATTTTAAATGTCTCTTATAGGAATTTGCCTCAATAATGACGGCAACATATTCGTCCTTGTACTTAAAGATATTGCAGCCTATCTTTTTCGAAGATAGGTATTGGTAGACAAGATCGGTTATATAATTGATATATTTATCCTGCGCGCCAATGCCAGCCTGCTTGCCGACCTCCTGGTAGGCTGTCGGGTTCACCATGAACAGGTGATGCCTGGTATCCTTGTCACGAATGATCAATCCGAGCCGGTGAATAAATCTGGACTTGTCGAACACGATATTTCTGAGAGACAGCTCTTTAAGTCTTGCTTTTTCCTCCCTCTTGCTGTGTACGCATTCGTCAATGGAATTTATTAATGCTTCATTATTAAAATGTTCCTTGACAATATAATCGTCGATACCAAGCTTGATCGCTCTGACAGCAAGCTCCTCACTGCCTCTGGCCGTCAAAAGGATTGTTGCCGGCATACGTTCTGTTTTGAACTGTTTGAACCAGTCCAGGCCGGTATATTCGAGCCCAAGTTGATAATCGAGAATAATAAAATCAATATCATCCCAGGAATAATCCTCCCCCGGGAGTGATGCAGCCAGGGGATCGATTTCATGAATGACGAGACCGGGGTAGGCGCGTGCCAGTTTCCTGGTTAAGAGATTACGGTAATCTTCATCATCATCAATGACCATGGCCTGATTCATTTCGGGCCTCCAGGCCAGACTTTCTGGCTTGTTTTGAGAGTATTTCCTACTCCGATATTATAAAAACAGGGGGTATTTGACCAGACTTATACGGTAATTATCGGATATGGGAACCTCGTGTACATTGTAACTACTGTTTTTTCCTTCCGAATATGCAGCAACGAATCGGCACACATAATACGCTACGGACGTCGGCCCGGCCTATGATACTGAAACTGTTTCCCGTTTCGTATAGAATCATTCTTGCTGATGGTAAAGGGAGAGAATTGAAATGAGAATACAACGATGGTGCCTGCCGGCCTGTCTGCTATTGATGACCACCATACATGCAGCCGAAGAAACAAAAGTCGTGCCGGTTTACGAGGAACCCTATCACCGACTGGTATTCCAGATGAATGATATGCGTGTCTTCAATACCAGCATCCCCGCCGGCGATACTTCACATTTTCACCGGCATGAGAATCCGACGCTGTATGTGGTTCTGAATTATTCACTGATGCGGAACCAGAATCTGGGTGAAGAGTGGACTTCACCGGATCCGGATCGATCGCCGCCGCCCGGAGCCCTGTTATTCCGGAATTACGCAGAGGAATTGCAGGAACACCGGGTGGATAATATCGGTACGGAATCGTTTCAGGTCATCGGCGTCATCAATTACACGGCCGGCGGCGAGGGCTCCGCCGGAATTGCGGACGAGGCGAAGTTCAGCAATCAATGGTTCGACGCCTACCATTACCGCCTGGAGCCGGGGAAAAGCAGTACCGGGCACAACCATGACAATCCCGTCATCGTGGTACAGGTCGGTGAAGGCCGTTCCCATGTTCTTGTGGACGGACGGCGCAGTGCGGCCAAGACGGTGAAAGGCAACTGGTCCTGGCACGAGGCGGGCGTGGGCCACCGGCTGCTTAACAGCGGCGAGACGGATGTTGAGCTTGTAGAAATAGAGGTATTGTTACCGAGTGAGAAGTGAGATGTGAGGAGTAAGGAGTAAGGGATGGTTTGGTTCACGGCACCGCAATGTATTTTATTATCCCTCACGCCTTACTCCTTACGCCTCACTCGCATAAGGCCCAGTTCTTCGTCCGTGGCAGCGTGTCCCCACTTGTCACGCGGCGGCATGGGCCGTTGCGACCAATGCGGATCCAGGGTAAAGCTGGATACCGTGCGGCCCTCCGGAATGCGGCCGTTGCCGCCGCCTCGGCTGTAGTCGTAATATAGTTTGATCAATTCTTCATAACCGCGTCCCTGTGCGGCGGGATGGGCGATACAGGCCTCGCGCCAGCGCCGGACACGTTTCAGGTTCCCCGGTACTGCGTAATCCTCGTAGTATTCCAGGAACCAAAGCCGCTTGAACATGGGCGTGAAGGCGACCTCGGCCCAGCCGAAATCCTCGAACAGAAAGTCCCGATCCGGGGCATAGTAATCGAGGAATTCATCCAGTTGCCGGTACTGATCGTCCACTTCCGCTTTCATCTCGTCCAGCTTGTCGCGCTCCTGATTGAGGATCATTCTGTAACCGCTGCCGGCGAAGGCCATGTCCATGCTGCAGAGCATGTCCTCGACGGCGTGACGGTAGGGATCCTTTTGCGCGATCGCCGGCTGCGGGAAGCGGTTTTCCAGATAACGCAGGATCACCATGCTTTCTTTCAGGGTTTCGCCGTTTTCCAGGGTCATGGCCGGCAGTTTGGTGGAACCACGGGTTTTCGCCAGCAGCCAGTCCGGACGCGGCCTGGAAATATCGATCTCCATGTCTTCAAACACGTCGTGCAGGCCCTTGAGCGTGGCCATGATCTCCACCCGCTCTGAAAACGGGCAGCCGGGAATATGATAGATGATCATTCTTTCTTCGGTCATTATCCGTTCCGATGCATCATATATTTGTGGCTTGTGGCTTGTGGCTTGTGGCTTGTGGCTTGTGGCTCGTGGCTAGTGGCTTTCTTCCAGGTCTTCGTCCCGCAGCCCGAACAGACGCTTCTTGTCCTCGTCGCGCATCTGCTTGGAGAAATCCATCCATTCTTTCCCCACGGCCGCGCCCCTGATCACCGCCGGGCGGGCGCCGACGGTCTCGAACCAGCGTTTCAGATTGGGGAAATCGTCCAGATCCTGCTCCTGCCAGTCGTGCCGGAACACCCACGGCCAGGAAGCCATATCGGCAATGGAATAGTCACCGGCGATAAATTGAGTGTCGGCCAACTGGTTGTCGAGAACCTTGTACAGGCGGGCGGTTTCGTTGCGGAATCGTTCCATGGCGTATTCCACCTTCCGGGGGGAATAACGCAGGAAATGATGGGCCTGGCCGGCCATGGGTCCCAGACCCCCCACCTGCCAGTAGACCCATTGCAGGACACGATACTTGCCGCGGATATCCCTCGGCAGGAAGCGGCGGGTCTTCTCCGCCAGATATTCAAGGATGGCGCCGGATTCGAAGATGGCCATGGCTGCGCCCTCGACGTCATGATCCACCAGCACCGGCATCTTGTTATTGGGGCTAATGGCCAGGAAACCGGGATCGTACTGGTCACCCTTGCCGATATTCACGGGTATGACGTTGTATTCCAGTCCGCATTCTTCCAGCATGATGGTGATCTTCTTGCCGTTGCCGGTGGGCCAGTAATAAAGGTCGAGCAAGGTAATTCTCCCTCAGGTTCGGTTTGGAACCGGTGCTGATAGTGTTATTGATGCGACTATTGTAACGATATTTGACGCAACCGGGGCGGACCCTGCCCCATAAAGTGCTTTAATTATCGGGGCGGAATGGGCAGAATTCCGCATGGGGAGTATTGAACAGAACAACAGGAATCCATGGTGATTATCCCGCCGGTGCGCCGGCCGGGACAGCGCCGATTCCATAAAACAATACCGCTGAGGGCCCACAATCAAGATGGCTGGCAATCACAACGGGGAGCTTATCGCCTGCCACGAATGCGATCATCTGCATCGTGTCGAGTCCGTTCCGGCCGGCGCGCGGGCGAGTTGCCGGCATTGCAGCGCCGTCTTGTACAAGCATATACCCGATTCCCTGAATCGCAGCCTGGCGTTTTACCTCTCGGCGCTGTTCCTGTTTATCATTGCCAACAGCTATCCATTCCTGTCCCTGAAGATCGGCGGGCGCATTGAGGAGAACCTGCTGATTACCGGCGGCTGGGCCCTGTATAAACAGGGCATGGGAGAACTCGGGCTGGTGGTGTTTCTGACCAGCATTGCCTTTCCCTTTACAGTCATGGTCGGGATGGTGTATTTGCTGGGCGCGGTGCGGCTGGGGTATACGCCGCGCTGGATGGGGTCGATATACCGCCTTGTTCAGGCCCTGACGCCATGGAGTCTGATCGGCGTTTTCATGCTTGGCGCCCTGATTGCGTTCGTCAAGCTGCAGGATCTGGCCACAGTGATCCCGGGGACGGCCCTGTACGCCTTTGCCGGATTATTGCTGATCTACAGCGCGGCCCGGGCCAGTTTCGATCCGCGTGTGCTCTGGTCGGTGTCGCCGCATGCCCAGTTGAAAGCAGCGAACCTGCGTCCCGGCCAGACACTGCTTAATTGTCATACCTGTGCTCTTCTGCGGCCGGCCGATGAAGGTTATCATCGTTGTCCGCGCTGCGGTACGCCGGTGCATCAACGCATTCCGGACAGTATCGATCGAACCTGGGCGCTGGTGGTTTCCGCCGCCATCCTTCTGATCCCCGCGAACGTTTATCCGGTGATGACCGTCATCCGCTTCGGCAAGGGCGAGCCGGATACCATACTCAGCGGCGTGCTGCACCTTATCGAAGGAGGCATGTGGGGGCTGGCCCTGATCGTGTTTTTTGCCAGTATTGTCGTACCGGTAATGAAATTGATCGTGCTCAGTTTCCTTCTTCTTACGGTCCGGCAAAAGTCCGGATGGCGGCCGCGTGACAGGACCCTGCTTTACCGGGTTACCGAGGTTGTCGGGGCCTGGTCCATGGTGGATGTTTATCTCGTGGGATTATTGACGGGACTGGTGAGTCTGGGTGCGCTGTCGACCATCCAGCCCGGTATCGGCGCGGTGTTTTTCGCCGGCGTGGTGATCCTGACCATGTTCGCCGCGCACAGTTTTGATCCGCGTCTGATCTGGGATAACGCAGGTAATAAAGAACAACGGCCGGCGGAGGCGGTGTAGAAAATGGAAATCGACAGCCCCGGCGTCAGCAAACGATCCGGACCGTCCATTGTCTGGCTGATCCCGCTGCTTACCGCCCTGGTAGGCGGCTGGCTGGTGATTAAGACGATCTCGGAGCAGGGGCCAACGGCGACCATCAGTTTCAAAACCGCCGAAGGTATCGAGGCGGGCAAGACCCGGGTCAAATACAAGAACGTGGATATCGGCGTGGTGGAAGAAATCAGATTCAGCGATGATTTCTCCAATGTCATCGTAACAGCGCAATTCAATCACGGCATGGATAATTTTCTGCGGCGCAATACACGTTTCTGGGTGGTCAGGCCGCAGCTGAGCCTGCGCGGTGTTTCCGGGCTCAGTACGCTGGTCTCCGGCGCCTACATCGAGATCGATCCCGGGCCGGGATCGCCCCAGGAGCATTTCGTCGGGCTGGAGAAACAGCCGGTGATCACCGCCGATGAGGCGGGTAAGCAAGTTACACTTATTACCGAGGATCTGGGTTCCGTGGATACCGGCTCCCCCATCTATTATCAGGGTCTTCTGGCGGGAGAGGTCCTCGGCTATGAACTGGGCAGCGACGCCCGCAGTGTCTACGTGCATGCCTTTGTCCGCGATCCTTTCGACCAGTTGATTAGGGGCAACACCCGTTTCTGGAACGTCAGCGGCATGGACGTGAGCATGGGCGCCGACGGCCTGAAAGTACGCACGGAATCCCTGCAGTCTTTGATGTTTGGCGGCATTGCTTTCGAGACGCCGGATACTCTGGAACGGTCTGTCGAGGATGTAGAGGATCTGATTTTCACGCTTTATCAGGACTACGACAGCATCGAAGAGCAGGCCTTTACCAAGAAGCTGAAATTCGTCATGTACTTTGACGGTTCGGTACGCGGTCTGAGTGTCGGTGCGCCGGTAGAGTTCAAGGGTATCAAGGTAGGTTCGGTGCTGGACGTTCGTCTTGAGTTCAACAGTGAAGACACCAGTTTCCGTATCCCGGTCCTTGTCGAGATCGAGCCGGAGCGGATTATCGACAGGGAGGCCGAGGAGGATATCGCACCCGAGCAGACATTACAGACATTAGTAGAGCGCGGTCTGCGCGGGCGCCTGCAGAGCGGCAACCTGCTGACCGGCCAGTTGTTCGTGGAACTGAATATGTATCCGGAGACCGATATGGAACTCCATCCGGATAACGACCTTCCCTATCCGGAACTGCCCACTATTCCCGGCAGCATGGAAACGATTACCCGTTCCGTGGAACAGTTTGTTACCAGGCTGGAAAAAGTGGAGATCGACAAGATTGCCGATGAACTGCTCGGTACGCTGGAAGGCGCCAATGCGCTCACCAATGCACCGGAGATGAAGAGTACGTTTGCCAACCTGGAAGATTCCATGGAGTCGTTGCGCAATATCCTCAGGCAGGTGGACGAGGCCGGTATCGATGAAACCATGGCGACCGCCCGTTCCGCTCTCAGGAACCTGGACGAGATACTGGTATCGACCAACCGCGTCTTGAAACCGAATTCACCGTTGCAGTACAACGTTATCAAGATGACCGGCGAACTGGAGGAAACCGCCCGTGCCATCCGTTCGCTCATCGAGATGCTGGAAAGGCATCCGCAGTCACTGTTGCTGGGCCGTGACGCGGAAGGAGAATAATCATGAACCGTTCCGTTTTAATGATATGCAAATGCTGCACCGTGATTTCGCTGCTTTACCTCCTCACCGGCTGTATGGGCGGCGGTGCCGGTCCCGTGCGTTACTATCTGATCGACCCCGTCCCGGTGGGCGAATCGCGGACATCCGCGGATGAGTCTCTTGCCGTGGAGATCCTGGATCTGCATGTGCCGCAATATCTGGACCGCTTCCATATTGCCACGCGCAGAGGTGAAAACCGTCTTGCCTTTTCCGATCAGCATCAGTGGGGCGAGAGTCTGCGCAAGAATCTGATGCGGACACTGGCGCGCAACCTGTCACAGCAACTGAATACCGCGGATGTGGCCACGCCGTTGAATCGATCCTCTTCCCGTGCCGATGTGCGGGTGCAGGTTTATATCGATCAGTTCGAGCTGGATGTGGACGGGCTTGTAAAGCTGGCGGCGCGCTGGCAGCTTACCGATGGTAATAGCAATGAACCCTTGGCTATACAGAGCGCCGATCTGACCGGCGATGCGGTTGTTTCGAGCAATGATTACACGGCCATGGTGGCGGACATGCGCAACCTGTTCGGCCGGCTGAGCCGTTTGATCGCTGAATCCATCGGCGAACGGGCCGCGGGAGAGGATTAGGGTATGCGTACGTCCCGCCGGGATACCGCCCTATGCCGGATTATGTGTCCGGTTCTGCTGCTGTTTATGCCGGCGGAATTGCCGGCGCAGGTGGATACAGATGCGCTTTCCGGGCGCGAGTTGATGGAGGAGGTCTATCAGCGCCATCGGCAGTTTCCCTATGTATATGAAGAGCAGTCCATGATTTTGATTGACCGCAACGGCAATCGTGAAACCCGGCGAGCACGTCGTTACAGTCGCGTGGAGCAGGACGGCACGGCAAAATTCCTGCTTTTGTTTGATTCCCCCAGAGAGGTTCGCGGTGTGGCTCTGCTGGCTGTGCGAAACCCGGACGGAGAAACGCGCAAATCCGTGTATCTGCCCGCTTACGGAAGCAGCCTGATTGAAAGCAGCGGCAAGGGCGGAAGCGATAATTTCCTGGGAACGGATTTCTCGGTGGAAAACATCGTCGGTGAAGAGTTGTCCGACTATCGTTATGTCCGGCGCCGGAACGAGAACATTGACGATGCTCTGTATTATGTTGTTGATGCGTACCGGCCGGATGAGGATCCTGAAACGCACCATCCCGCCAGGCGTCATTACGTCCTGCAGGATAATTTCTATATCGCGCGAACCGATTATTTCGATACGTCGGGCCGCTTGAGGAAACGCCGTACCCATCATGACATCCGGGCCGTTGATGGAAGAATGTGGCGATCCGGGATGGTTCTTATGGATGACAAGAGGGAACAGCATCGGACCCTAATCAAGATCCACCGGAGGGTTTTCTCGCGTGATTATGTGCCCGAGGAAATGTTCACAAAAGAGTGGCTGTTCAAGAACCATCCGCACCTGGCATCCAGGGACAGTGAAGAAGATACGGAGGAACTGATGCAGAGTCCGGAAGGAACCGGAACCGATGGGGGTAACGGCACATGATATTGAACCTGTTCATGCTGGGGGTGCGGCACAAGGCGGCGGTGATTTTCGCAATGGTATTGATCACTCTGTTTGCCGCGGCCGGCCTGCCGAAACTGAAGGTGGATACCAGCATTGACAGCCTCATACCGGCCAGCGATCCGGCACGTCTGGTCTATCAGCGTGTCATGGGGGAATTCGGTTCGGACAACAGGACCATTATCTATATTCGGGACAAGGATCTCTGGACTCCCGGTAAACTAGGGGTTCTGGAAAAACTGCATCGGCAATTGAGGCAGATCGAGGATATACACAGGGTCGACAGCCTCTTCAGTCTGCGGACCATTGAAGGCGATCAGGGAAAGGTCGATTCACGGCGGATACTGGATAAAGTGCCCGAAACCCGGGATGAGGCACTGGAGGCGCGGGAACGGGCGCTGAACAACCCGCTTTATCTGGGCAATTTCCTGTCCGAAGACAGGAATGTTACCGCCATTATTGTCTCGGTGATGGACACCGAGAATAAACAGGATTTCAGCAACAGGATTTATACGGCCGTTGAGTCGTTGCTTGAAGAACATCGCGGGGAATTCGAGCGCCTGTTTCAGGTCGGACCGCCCCGCATTAACGCGGAACTGAAAAGCAGCCTGTACGAGGATTTTATTCTTCTGGGACCCTTGTCCGCCCTGATACTGGTATTGTCCATTCTGTTTTTCATGCGCAGCGGTCTGGCCGCGATAGTACCGGTGGTGACTTCCGGCCTCGCTATTATCTGGACCTTCGGCATGCTGGGCTGGACCGGTATCCCGCTGAATATTCTCAGCGCCATGATTCCTTCATTGATCATCGTTATCGGTTCCACGGAAGACACGCATATCATGGCCGCCTTCTTCCGTAATCTGGAGGAGAACGGGGAGGATGCCCGCGGCCGTGCTATTTACTATATGGCCAGGCATATCGGCCTGCCTCTGGTCCTGACTGTACTGACCACGGCGCTGGGTTTTGCCAGTAATATGTTCAGCAGCATCGGCCTGATTCAGCACTTCGCCTTCGCTTCCACGTTTGCCATGCTGGCAAACGGAATAATTACTCTCATGATTGTACCGCTGTTGCTGACGGCATTTGCTCCTGACAAGAAACCGTCTGTTTTCGGAGGCGAGGAATCCGACAGCTTGCCGGATCGCATTATCCGTGTTTTTCGTATCTCCCAGGATCGTTTTCCATTGAGTACTCTGGCGGTGACCGCTGCCTTGTGTATCTTTTTCATATTCCAGGCCTCGAAACTGTATGTGACCAACGACCCCCTTTCCTATTTCCCCGGCGATCGGCCGCTGATTCAGGATACCAAGCGTATTCATGAAGATCTGGCCGGTATCAAGGTTTTCTTTGTCACACTGGAAGCGGGCAAGGAAAATGCGTTCCTGGAGCCGAAAAACATTAAGAAACTGGATGAAATCCAGCGCTTCATGGACAAACAGGGCGTGTTTGACGCCAGTCTTTCGCTGGCCGACCATCTGGCCTTTGTGAACCGGGAGTTCCGCGGCCGGTTCGCCGAACTGTCCCTGCCGGAGACCCGGGAACTGGTCGCCCAGTATCTGTTGTTCTTTCATCGCAGTGATCTGGACAGCTATGTCAGTCATAACTACAGCCGCGCCAATATTATCGTACGGCACAACATCACCGATTCGCACACCCTGAACAAATATATCCAGGAACTGGAGGACGTAGTCAGGCATATCGCCGGACCGGAGATGAAAGCCTTTGTCGTAGGCGAAAACCTGATGGTAAACCAGGCGGCGGAAAGCCTGATGGTGGCCCAGGTCAAGGCGCTGGTATTGTTGCTGGCCCTGATTTTCCTGATCATGTCGACCCTGTTCACGTCATTTAAAGGCGGCGCCATCGCCCTGGTGCCGTCGGTAATCCCCATCGCTCTGATGTTCGGCATCATGGGCCTGCTGGGTATTCCCCTGAATCCGGGAACCGCCATGGTGGCCGTGATCGCCATTGGTATTGCCGTGGACGGCACCATCCATTTACTGGCTCGTTATAATGAACTCTGCCGTCGCACATCCGATTATGTAGGCGCGGTACACACCGCCGTGCAGGAAGAGGCGACGCCGTTGATCATATCCAGTCTGGCCCTGTCTCTGGGTTTCGGCATTCTGCTGCTGTCCAACTTCACGGTGGTGGCGCAGTTCGGCGCATTGGCCGCGGCCACCATGCTGTTTTCCATTTTCGCCAACCTGTTGATTACGCCGATCATCATGGCTCGTATCCGCCTGGTGGGCCTGTATCAGATCCTGGCTATGTCGGTGGACCGCAAGGTGCTGGACGGCAGCCCGTTGTTCCGGGATATGACAGATTACCAGCGACGCAAGGCGATCCTGATCTCGGAACTGAACGAGTTTGAAGCGGGTGAACGGCTTGTGGAGCAGGGCAGTGTCGGACGCAGCATGTACCTGATACTGGAAGGCGAGGCCGAGGTGGTGCGGCAGGACGATGACAAATCCAGAGTGCTGGCAACCCTGAAGCCCGGTCAGGTGTTCGGCGAGATCGGTTATATCCGGGCCATGGAACGAACCGCCGACGTGCGCGCACTGACGCCGGTTTCCGCACTGCGTTTTGATTATGAAAGACTGCAGAAGGATCTCAAGTTCTTTCCCAATATCGTCGCCAAGCTGAATTTCAATATCAGCACCATCCTGGGTGAACGCCTGGCCGATATGGTGGAACAGAAGAGTAAGGAGTGAGGGGTGAGGGGTAAGGAGCAGAGTATAGAAACATCTTATACTCCTTACACCTCACTCCTTACTCCTCACTACACAGAGCATCACCGTAGTTTATACGTTTTAATTGTTATAACAAACTGCAGACCGTCCTGAATATGCAATACTTACCCTGTGTTGAAATTGAGCCTGAGAACGAAGCCGATGCAGCCGTTATCTGGCTGCACGGACTCGGTGCCAACGGCCATGATTTTGAACCCGTAGTACCGGAACTGCACCTGCCCGAAGACATGGCGGTACGGTTTGTTTTTCCCCATGCCCCGGTCCGGCCGGTGACGGTCAATAACGGTTATGTCATGCCGGCCTGGTACGACATCAGCAGCCTGACGATAGATGAAGACAGGGATGTAGAAGGACTGATGCAGTCCGCGGAGTCCGTAAGAAAACTGGTGGATCGGGAAAGGGACCGCGGCATCGCCGACGAGCGGATTGTACTGGCCGGATTTTCACAGGGAGGCGCGGTGGCCTACCAGGTTGCGCTTACCTGTCCGGAGAAACTGGCCGGCCTGCTGGCTTTGTCAACCTATCTCGCCGTTACGGATACTATCCGCCCGCATCCGGCCAACCTCGATTTGCCCATAAGGATCTACCACGGCAAATCTGATCCCGTTGTACCGGAAGCGCTGGGACGCAAAAGTTATTCCATGCTTACCGAAATGGGTTACAGGCCGGAGTACAAGACCTATCCCATGCAGCACGCGGTTTGCGCCGAAGAGATTGAGGATATATCCGGGGCCCTGCAGGAATGGCTGCGCTGAATAGATTACAAGTTGTTAATTGGAGCACATTTTTTCACCGGTTTGCGAATGATTCCGGGCCGGGTTTTTGCTGTATAATGGAATATATATTTGAGGAGGGTGCATTATGAAAATACCGTACAGCGGAATTTTGTGCTTTTGCCTCCTGAGCCTGATCCCGGGTATGGCCGCCGCTGAAGCCGTGAAAATTCCCGTCGGCCAGCAGGCGGCCGGCATGCGTGATATGGATGTACCGCGCCGGGGCATGAATAAAACGGATGTCGAGGCCGCCTATGGCGCGCCCCGGGACAGAAGCCGCGCCGTGGGAGAGCCGCCCATCAGCTACTGGGAATTCGAGCACTATTTTGTTTATTTTGAAAATGATCGCGTGCTTCATACTGTTTTCAAGCGTACCGATTCGGAGCGATAACAGACGGCATTGCCGGTGATTGGCAAACGGGTTATGTCTTGCAGGAATGGCCTGTTGTTTGTTCTGTTTACCGCCTTCATGGGCGGCTGCGCTACGCAACCGCCAAAAAGCCAGCATAACCTCTGCTCGGTCTTCGAACAGTACCCCGAATGGTATGATTATGCCAGGGCCTCGGAAAAAACCTGGGGTACACCGGCGCACATATTGATGGCATTCGTGCGTCACGAGTCCAGCTACCGTGCCGATGCCAAACCTCCTTTTGACTGGTTCCTGTTTATCCCGCTGGGGCGGCCGTCGTCGGCGGAAGGTTACGCCCAGGTCCAGGATCCCGCCTGGCAGGATTACAGGGAGGAACGCGGCGGCTGGTTCCGCAGCCGTTCGGACATGGAAGATGCCCTGGATTTCGTCGGTTGGTACAACAACAAGAGCAACAAATTACTGGGTATTTCCAAGTGGGATCCCAGGCACCTTTACCTTGCCTACCATGAAGGTCATACGGGCTACCGGCGCGGCAGCCATAAAAGCAAGCCGCAACTTCTGCGCATCGCCGAACGGGTTGACCATACGGCCCGGGAATACGGCGCACAATTACGGCGTTGTGAAGATCAATTCAAATGTCGCAAGTGGTATCAGATAGGACCATTCTGCGATTAAGATGCCGCTGACCTGAAACAGGGTTTTGCCGTCGTCGTCCGCTGTCTGAAGCCCGACAGGCAGTATGTTAAAATACGTTCATTCTTCGGCAAGTGCCGACATTTCTCCGTGAAAGGACATTCCCCATGAGTAACGAGGAAAAAGCGATACTGGCGGTCAACGATGCGTTTTACCAGGCCTTCGCCAATAATGATTACGCAGCCATGGAAACGCTCTGGTCGTCAGAGAGTGATGTTGCCGTGATCCATCCGGGTTGGTCGCCACTGCACGGTTACCGCGCCGTAATGGACAGCTGGCACAGATTGCTTTCCGCCCCCGGCGCGACCCCGGTGGTCTGTAGTGAACCCAGGGTCTATATGATGGATCGGACCGCCTTCGTTATCTGTACGGAAAGCTTCGACGAAACGGAACTGGTGGCCACCAATATATTTATCAGGGAAAACGACGGCTGGAAGCTGGTGCATCATCAGTCCGGCCCCAGGCCGCAGAATTCTCATGTCACGCAGGCGGAGTCCGTGCATTGAGGCCGTTCCCATACACGTATCCACATTTCCTTATACTTTTATCATTAATCTGAAGGCAAACAGGATTGGACTATCTTACAGTCTGGTTGATATCGGCCGCAGTCTTGCTGGCGGGTTGCTGGCTGCAGAGCGCGGCCGGTTTCGGTATGGCGGTGGTAGCGGCACCGGTTATCGTTTTAATCAAACCTGAATGGGTTCCCTATGTCCTGGTTATTACCGCGCTGCCGTTGTGTCTGATCAATATGTGGAACCAGCGTTCCGGATTGAAACCAAAGGCCATGGTTGTTCCCATGATAACGCGCCTGCCTGGTACTGTGATTGGCGCCTGGATTCTTGTACATATCAATATGTTCTGGCTGCAGATCGCGGTATCGGTCAGCGTATTGCTGGCCGTGTTGTTCAGTGTTCGCAGTGTGCATTTTGAGGCAACGCCGGGCCGGCTCGGTCTGGCCGGCTTTGTCGGAGGCTTTATGGGTACGACAACATCCATAGGCGGGCCGCCCATGGCGCTGGTCATGCAGCACGGCAATCCGTTGACGGTGCGGGCGAATCTGTCGTTTTATTTTGCTTTCAGTGTCACGATCAGTATTCTCAGTTATGCCGTTGCAGGGATATTGACATGGGAGGTGGTCCTGGTCAGCCTCAGCTTTCTGCCCTGTGCAATGCTTGGTTTCGCCCTGGGAGTGCGAAGCCGGGCCTATGTGGACGGCGGCCGGTTTCGCTTTATTCTTCTGATTATCTGTTCACTGGCGGCCGTTGTTGCACTGACGGGAGCCCTGGCCGGATTGTAAAAAGACATGGGCTCTGGTTGAGTAAGTGTTCCGAATCCGTGTACCGTCCGGCAACCTGACACAGACACGCGATAGATACGGTCGCTACGGACTCCTGTCCTCCCGCGACACTAATACGTCCATGTATGTCGTCCCTGTAGCTCGAATGCGGCATCCCTGCCGCATACGGTCTGCTTACAGGTTACCGGACGGTACACGGGTTCGGAAAGTTGTATAATCCGCCATAACGATGGTCTTACCGTATAACGTATAATACATCCACCATTTATTATTCTCCGGCCCCATGACTGCAAAACTGAAAAATGATCGCCTTATCCGCGCGCTGTTGCGGCAGCCCGTGGATGCCACACCCGTCTGGATCATGCGCCAGGCGGGACGCTATTTACCGGAATATCGCCGGGTCCGGGAGCAGGCCGGCAGTTTCCTGAATCTGTGCAAGACGCCGGAACTCGCCTGCGAGGTCACTCTGCAGCCCTTGCACCGGTTTGATCTGGACGCCGCCATCCTGTTCTCGGACATACTGACCATCCCCGACGCCATGGGTCTGGGACTGGAAATGATTGAAAAATACGGTCCGCGCTTCAATTCGCCGGTCCGATCGCGCAGTGATATTGAAAAACTCCGGATTCCGGATATGCACACGGATCTGGGTTATGTCATGGATGCCGTACAGACCGTCAAGCGGGAACTGGATAACCGCGTACCACTGATTGGTTTCGCCGGCAGTCCCTGGACGGTGGGCACTTATATGGTGGAAGGCGGACCGAGCAAGGAGTATGGGATCATCAAGGGCATGTTGTATGGCGAACCGGCGTCCCTGCACGACTTGCTGGCCACTGTGGCCGACGCAACCACGGATTATCTGAATGCCCAGATCGAGGCGGGTGTTAACGCGGTACAGATCTTCGATACCTGGGGCGGCATACTGACGCCTGACGCCTATCGCGAGTTTTCCCTGAACTACATGCGCCGTATTGTCGACGGTCTGAAGCGGGATGTGGATGGCGAACGCATTCCCGTCATCCTGTTCAGCAAGGGCTGCGCGCATCTGGTGGAAGAGATCGCCGCCGCGGGCGCGGATGCCGTCGGCGTGGACTGGACGGTGGACATCGGCGATATCCGCAGGCGTATCGACGGACGGACGGCGGTGCAGGGTAATCTGGACCCGGCAGTATTGTACGCGTCACCGGAAGTGATTAAGCGGGAAGTCGATGCCGTTCTGCGAGCCTGGGGCGCCGCGCCGGGGCATGTCTTTAATCTGGGGCACGGCATCCACCCGCAGATCGATCCGGATAATGTCGCCATCCTTGTGGACAGTGTCCACGAGCTCAGTGGAAAGTACAAAGTGAAAAGTGAAAAGTGAGCTTCTCATACTTTTTACTTTTATTAAGGGGGTTATAAGTATCCCGACATTCCTCTGTGGGACACGCTGTGAATACATCCCCAGGATCAAGTCCGGGGCAGGCTCTGTACGCTCGACGGCCGCATCTCCCGGATCAAGTCCGGGACAGGCTATGCGGCCGACGGTCCCACAGAGGCATGTCGGGATACTTTCCGTCTCATTAATAACTGAACAGTGAATAAGAAACGATTTAATGAAACAGCCCTTGTGGTTTTGAAAGGGTTTTGTATGGGATCAGCGGACATCATCCCCGGTGTCAGCGGCGGTACCATGGCCTTTATCCTGGGAATCTACGCCAGGTTGATCCGGGCCATCCGCTCCTTCGACATGATTTTCCTGCGGGCACTGGCGAGAGGCGATGTCCGGCAGGCTGCATCTCATGTTGATTCGGGTTTCCTGATATTGCTGCTGACCGGGATCATTGCGGCCCTGCTGGTCTTTACGCGGGTGATACCGGTACCGTATTTATTGAAGGCCTATCCAGAACCGGTCTACAGCCTGTTCTTCGGGTTGATCCTGGCTTCCGTGGTTTACCTGTTGGTACGGGTTGAACGCTGGCGGGTGCGTGACAGTGTGTTTTTGATCGCGGGCACTATCATCGGCTGGCTGGTATTTACTCTTATTCCGGTGGAAACCCCGGATGCACCGTGGTTTCTGTTTCTGGCGGGTGCCGTTTCTATCTGCGCCATGATCCTGCCGGGGATCTCGGGTTCTTTCGTGCTGCTGATTCTGAACAAGTACAGCACGGTGTTCAATGCCATAGGTTATTTCCAACTTGCCGTATTGATACCCTTCATACTGGGAGCAGTTACCGGCTTGCTGTTGTTCAGCCGGTTGTTATCCTTGTTATTGAATCGTTGTTACCGGGCCACCATGCAGTTCATTACAGGCCTGCTGGTGGCGTCGCTCTGGGTAATCTGGCCGTTCCAGGATCGGACGTATGAAATGGTCGGCGGCTCAAGCAAGATTATCGCTTCCACGCCCGCACTGCCGTATGAGATTGACGGTATGTTCCTGCTGTCAGTGCTGCTGTTTGCGGCCGGGTGTGCCGTTGTATTCGTCATGCATGCGATGGTGAAAGACAAAACAACAGGTGAGGAGTAAGGAGTGAGGAGTATATATAGCCGTTCCGGATCCGTGCACAGTCCGGGAACATATAAGCAGACCGTATGCGGCAGGGATGCCGCATTCGAGCTACATAGCCTGCCCCGGACTGGATCCGGGGGATGTATCTACCGCGTGTCTGCGTTATGTTCCCGGACTGTGCACGGATCCGGAACACTTATTTATTCACCTTGGTGCAGGGATTTTTCACTCCTTACCCCTCACTCTTGAACGGTATTGCAGTACGCCGACTGCCAGCAATAACAGGAAAGCAACATTGACTACGAGGCTGTTGCCGGTTACGGCATAAGGTGTGGCGCCCGACCGAAGTTGCGCCCGGCCGGACAGGACAGCGGCGTCGAACTGCGGCGTTGTCTTCAGGATCTTGCCCTTTTCGTCAATCAGGGCGCTGACGCCGGTATTGGTCGCCCGCAGCATGTAACGTTCGCTTTCCAGTGCGCGCATGCGCGCCATTTGCAGATGCTGATGCGGGGCGAAGGAATCACCGAACCAGGCATCGTTGCTGACATTTACCAGGATATTCGCCTCGGGCAGTGCCTCGATCACTTCCTCTCCGAATGCATCCTCATAACAGATGGATACGCCGATATGTATTCCATTCACGGAGAGTAAGGGACGAACCGCATTCCCGGGCGTGAAGTCCGATATGGGGATCTTCAGGAAACGGAGTATCTCGTCCAGCAGTGACTTGACGGGCAGATATTCCCCGAAAGGAACCAGGTGGCGCTTGTCATAGCGTGCCGGTTCTTCCTGCAGGGAGAGGATGCTGTTGTAATAATTGCCGCTATCCGGATCCCGGAAGGGAATGCCGACCAGTACGCGGCTGCCATGATTGCGCGCCCGGGATGCGATATCATGTAAATAGTCGGAGACCTGGTGATAAAAAGCGGGGATTGCCGTTTCCGGCCAGATAATGAGGTCATGGCCCAGATAGGGTTGCGTCAGATCCCTGTATAAGCGCATGGATGTTTCGCGCATGCGGGGATGCCATTTCACCGCCTGTGGAACCGCCCCCTGGACCAGCGCGATATCAATATCCCTGTTGTCGTCCTGCGTCCATTCCCGACTCTCCAGAAGCCAGGAACCGGCCCCGATCAACGCCAGCATGACCAGCGACAACAGGCGTTGCCGTGGCGCGCCGGCGAAGAGAGCGACAACCAGGCCGGCGGTCAGCATAATTACCCAGCTCATGCCGTAGACGCCGATGATCGGGGCCAGACTCGCCAGGGGCGTGTCCGTCTGGCTGTAGCCCAGGTTGAGCCAGGGGAAACCGGTAAACAGCCAGCCGCGCAGCCATTCCATCAGGACCCACGTTGCCGGCAGGACAATGACAAGCCATGTGAACGCGCCGGAACGATTAAAGTATTTCCTTGACAGGCATCCGGTAACGGCCGGATAGAGGGAAATAAAAGCGATGAACAAAAACGTCAACAGGACCGCACCGGCAAAATTGACGCCACCAAACAGGTTTATACTGATATGCAGCCAGTTTACCCCGAAACCGAACAGGCCGAGGCCGAACAGATAACCGTGTACGAACGCCGAGCGCGGCGTTGTATGCAGCCAGGCGGCCGCCAGCAGGGCCGGCATAAAGATCGCAAGCACGGCCAGGCCGGCGGGCGCAAAGGCCAGGCATGTCACGGCGCCGGCCGCCAGGCTCAGAATGTATCCGGGGGTCTTGTGCAGCCAGCCGGGCTTCATGGGAAGTGTGCGCGGCAGGACTATTCCGGTTGCTGCACTCTTTCAAATCGCAGCAGATGTACGCGGCGCTTGTCGGCCCGCAGAACCTTGACGTTGAAACCGTCCAGGTCAATCATTTCTCCACGCTGCGGCAGGTGGCCGAAGGCATTGATGACGAGACCGCCGATGGTGTCGTAATCCTCGTCATCCAGCGAGGTGTCAAAGAATTCGTTGAATTCCTCAATAGGTGTAATCGCCCGGACGGTATAACGGTCGCGGCCATGAGTGGTTATATTATCGTCTTCGTCGATATCGTGTTCGTCTTCAATCTCGCCGACGATTTCCTCGATGACGTCCTCAATGGTGATAAGGCCGGCAATGCCGTATTCGTCAACGACAATGGCCATGTGATTGCGGCTGTTACGGAATTCCCGCAGCAATACGTTGAGTCGTTTGCTTTCGGGAATGAAGACCGCCGGCCGCATCATATCCTTGATATTGAAGGATTCCGTGTCGGAATCAGCGAAATAAGACAGAAGATCCTTGGCCAGCAATATGCCAAGGACTTCATTGGCGTCGTCACCGATGACGGGAAAGCGGGAGTGCCCCGATTCCACTGCTGTATTCAGAATATCCTCCGGCCTGGAGTTACTGTTAACCACAACCATCTGTACCCGTGGCACCATGACATCGCGGACCTGGATCTCGGAAACGTGCAGGGCACCCTCGATCATAACCAGGACGTCCGGGTCCAGCAGATTGCGCTTCTCGGCATTGCGCAGTATTTCGATCAGCGACTCCCTGTCACGGGGCATGCCGTCGATGATGCCCTTGAAATAATCGAGCCAGGAAGAATACCTGTTTGTTTTTTCGCCGTTGCTCATAACACTTTCAGGAGTAGGGGTTGTCGTAGCCGAGTTTACGGAGCCTGTTTATCTCCAGGGTTTCCATTATTTCCGCTTCTTCGTCATCTCGGTGATCATAACCGAGTAAATGCAGAGTTCCGTGTATGACCATATGCGCCCAGTGCGCTTCCGGCGCCTTGGCCTGTTCCCGGGCTTCTTTCTCTACCACGGGCGCGCAGATGACGATATCCCCGAGTAACTCAGGGATCAGATTGAACTCATCGGCGGCGGGGAACGACAGTACATTGGTAGCACCCTTGCCGCCGCGCCAACGCTCGTTCAATTGTGCTCCTTCCTGTTCATCCACGATACGCACTGTCAGTTCCGCCTCGTTGCGAAGCCCTTCGATAGCCGCCTTGACCCATTCACTGATCCTGTCTTTGTCCGGTGGACCCTGCAAATTTCCGGCCTGCTGGACATCGACGACAATATTCACAACGGGTTATCCGGATGACGGTTCGTTGTTCTGGTTGCGTTCATGACGCTCATAGGCGTTGAGTATGCGGGCAACCAGCGGGTGACGAACCACATCTTTTGATTTGAAGAAGGTAAAGCTGATCCCTTCCTCGCTGCTGAGAATATCGATGACGTGCCGCAGGCCCGATTTGCGACCCGGCGGCAGATCGATCTGGGTAATGTCGCCGGTGATGACGGCGGTGGATGAAAAACCGATCCGGGTCAGGAACATTTTCATCTGCTCCACAGTGGTATTCTGTGCCTCATCCAGGATAATGAAAGACTCGTTCAGGGTGCGGCCGCGCATGAAGGCCAGTGGCGCCACTTCAATCACATTGCGTTCGATCAGTTTACTGACACGTTCAAAACCCAGCATTTCAAAAAGCGCGTCATAAAGAGGCCGCAGGTAGGGATCCACTTTCTGGATCATATCGCCGGGCAGATAACCCAATCGTTCGCCGGCTTCGACCGCCGGTCGCACCAGAACGATACGGCGTGCGCGGTCGGTTTCCATGGCGGCGACGGCGCAGGCAACGGCGAGATAGGTCTTGCCGGTTCCCGCCGGCCCGATGCCGAAACTGACATCGTGTTCCTGGATATTCTTCAGGTACAGGCGCTGGTTGGGGCTGCGGCCCTTGATAACGCCGCGTTTGGTCTTGATGGCGACATCCCGGTCCAGTTCTTCCTCGATTTCCTCTTCGGCGTGACTGTCCTTGATCAACAGGTGGATATGTTCGGATGTCAGGATTTCCTCGGCCGTGGTTGCATAAAGGGTATTAATGATACGTTCGGTCATCTCCACGGAAACCGGGGTGCCGATGATGCGGAAACTGTTGCCGCGGTTGTTAATCTCGACGCCGAGCCGGCGTTCCATATGTCGGAGGTGTTCATCCAGCGGACCACACAGGTTGGCCAGACGCTCGTTGTCCGGTGGTTCCAGGACCACATCCATGGAAATCGGATGAATGATGTCGGCGGAGGTATTCAAGAATCAGACGGTGGCGTATGCCGGCATGGCCGGATCGCTCGCGGAAAGGTTGGGTAATTCTCCACGCAGGGAATTGGACATGGCCCGGGTGATGGTGACATTGATAAATTGTCCGATCAGCGAGGCGTCGCCGCGGAAGTTGACGACGCGGTTGTTCTCCGTACGGCCGAACAGTTCGGATGGATCCTTTCTCGACGGCCCTTCCACCAGGATCGTCTCGGTCGTACCGACCATGTTTTCACTGATGGCGGCGGCATTCCGGTTGATGGTTTCCTGCAGGATTTGCAGCCGTTCTTTTTTCACTTCCATGGGCACTTCGTCTTCCAGGTTGGCGGCCGGGGTGCCGGGACGGCGGCTGTAGATAAAGCTGAAGGACTGATCGAAACCGATGTCGTTGATCAAATCCATCGTGTCCCGGAAATCCTTTTCCGTCTCGCCCGGGAAACCGATGATGAAATCCGATGACATGCTGATGTTCGGTCTGATTTTGCGCAGCTTGCGTACCCTGGCCTTGTATTCCAGGGCGGTGTGGTTGCGCTTCATCATGGAAAGAATACGGTCCGAGCCGCTCTGCACCGGCAGGTGCAGGTGATTGACCAGTTCCGGTACCCGCGCGTAAGTCTCGATGAGGCGATCGGAAAACTCCATGGGATGCGAAGTGGTATAGCGTATGCGATCGATACCGTCGATGGCGGCGGCGTATTCGATAAGCATGGCAAGATCGGCAATACCGCCATCATGCATCATACCTCTATAGGCGTTGACATTCTGACCCAGCAGATTCACTTCGCGCACGCCCTGTTCGGCCAGCAAGACCAGCTCTGCCAGCACGTCGTCGAAGGGCCGGCTGATTTCCTCGCCGCGGGTATAAGGCACGACACAGAAACTGCAATACTTGCTGCAGCCTTCCATGATGGAAACGAAGGCGGTGGGGCCTTCGGCGCGGGGTTCCGGCAGGTGATCGAATTTCTCGATTTCCGGGAAGCTGATATCAACAACCGGTTGTTTCTCGTCGCGTACCTGTTTGATCATGTCGGGCAGGCGATGCAGCGTCTGCGGCCCGAAGACAATGTCCACATACGGCGCGCGTTCGCGAATGGCTTCGCCTTCCTGACTGGCAACACAACCGCCGACGCCGATGATCAGGTCCGGCTTGGCATCCTTGAAGGCACGCCAGCGCCCCAGTTCCGAAAACAGTTTTTCCTGGGCTTTCTCCCGAATGGAGCAGGTATTGACCAGGATCACGTCGGCCTCACCGGGATCCCCGGTGAGACTCATGCCGCGGGATGACGCCAGGACGTCGTGCATCTTGTCGGAATCGTACACGTTCATCTGGCAGCCAAAGGTCTTGATGTACAGCTTCTCGGACATTTGTTCCATGATTTCAAAGGGATGGCTAACTTACACCGTAGCGGCGGTTATTTCCAGCCGCTTTTGCCATTTTCTCAAGTATAAATCGGGTGGTGAAGAATAGCAGTGGCGGCGGCGCCGGCAAAACCTCGATCAGGCAGCCAAATCCGGAAGGCGGATTTCCGTCCCGGTGTCAGTGACATCATAGCCTTGCAGCCGGGCCATGGGGTCACGGAATTGCGGAGTCCGCAGCAGGCGTTGGATGGACTCAATCAGTTCCCGCTCCCGGTTGAAGGCGAGAATATACCGTTCCTCCAGCACCGGAATGAAATCCAGCCCAAAGCGGGCGGCGGCCGCCTGCAGGCCGAAACCCGCATCGGCCTCGCCACTGGCAATCATGGCGGCGACGGCGAAATGGGTGAATTCCTCGTTACCGTAACCGTTGATGGCGGCGGCGGGGATGCCTGTACGGTCCAGCAGCTGATCGAATACGGTACGGGTACCGGATCCCTTTTGCCGGTTGATGAAACGGACACTGCGCTTGCTCAGATCGTCAATCCCGGTGATGCGTTTGGGATTGCCGGGCCGGGTCATGATGCCCTGCTGCCGGGCTGCCAGCTGAACGAGGCTGTGCCGGTCTTCCTCGAGCCAGCGCAGGTAACGCGGTAACAGTTCCGTGCCGATGTCACCCAGGGGAAAATGAAAACCGGCGACATGGCACTGGCCGGTATTCAGGGCGTACAGGCTTTCCAGGCTGCCGCGGGTCTGCAGGTCCGCATTCAGACCCGCCTGATCCGGTAGAAGCTCATATAAATGCTGTACGGCCAGGTCGTGACTGGCGTGAATATGCAGTCGGAATTGGCGGTCATGACCGGTGAATTCCGCAAGGGACGCATTCAGATCGGAGGCGAAGCCTTGCAGCCGGGGCGCGGTATCCTCGATCAGTTTCCGGTTGGTCCATAACAGCTTCTCGCCGAAGGCGGTCAATTCCGCGCCTCGCCCGCGGCCCCGCTGCAGTTTTACCAGCGGCACGCCGAATTCCTTCTCCCAGCGCTTGATGAGGCCCCAGGCATGGCGGTAGGAACAACCCAGCAGGCGTACCGCCTGATTCAACGCCCCCTGACTGCGGATCTGTTCCAGCAGCCGGAACAGGAACGGGTCCAGTTCCGTGCCCGGTTCCGGGCCCAGTGACCAGCGTATTCGGAAATTAATATGCATATAAATACATATTTAATATTAATATAGCTTAATTATTATATAAAAATTTATAAATATATTATGTAAATAATAACATAATCAAGAAGGTGAAGATTGAGTGAGAATGAAACGAATTCAGGTTGTGTTGTTGTTTCTGCTGGTTGCTTTCACCCTGGCTGCGCCGGCGCAGGAGAGGCTGCGGCTTGCCACAACCACCAGTACCGAAAATTCCGGACTGTTGACGGTTCTGAACCCGCCTTTCGAGAAACAATACGGCATCAAGGTGGACGTCATTGCCGTGGGTACCGGCAAGGCCCTGCGTCTGGCCCGTAACGGCGACGTGGACATGGTGCTGGTGCATGCCCCGGAGGCCGAGTTGAAATTCGTTAATGAAGGTTACGGTATCGACCGCCAGCCGGTCATGCACAACGATTTCGTGTTGCTGGGGCCGCCGTCGGATCCGGCCGGTGTCAGGCAGGCGGATGTGCCTTCCACCGCCATGGAGAAGATCGCCGGCAGCACGGCGGGTTTCATTTCCCGCGGCGACGATTCCGGCACCCACAAGAAGGAACTGGCGCTGTGGGCGGCGGCCGGCATCGAGCCGGGAGGCGGCTGGTACCTGGCCGCTGGCCAGGGCATGGGCGCGGCCCTGAAGATCAGCGACGACAAACAGGCCTATACGCTGGCGGACCGGGGTACGTATCTCGCCTATAAGGACAAGATTGATCTGGTCGTGGTTTTTCAGGGCGCGGAGGAATTATTCAATCCCTATCACATCATTCTGGTTAATCCCGGGAAACATCCACACGTGAAGCATGAACGGGCGCAACACTATTCCGATTTCATCAGAAGTGATAAAGGACAGGCCATTATCGGCGGATTCAGGGTGTCGGAAGAGCAACTGTTCCACCCCGATGCCGTTCAACACGGGGAGTGATAACATTCCCTGATGGATTATTTTTTGCAGGCGTTCCAGCAGGCCTTTGCCCTGATCTTCAGTCTTGACGGCGAGGTCTATGCCGTTGCCTGGACTTCGGTGCGAATCTCCCTGACCGCGGTATTTTTCGCGGCGCTTATCGGCGTGCCGCTGGGCCTGCTGGTTTCCTTCAAGCGATTTACGGGCAAGGCGTTCCTGCGCCAGATATTGAATACATTAATGGCCCTGCCCACCGTGGTCGTGGGGTTGCTGTTGTACGGCTTGCTGACCCGCCAGGGTCCCATGGGAGATTGGGGGATTCTGTACACGCCCGTTGCCATCATCATCGGCCAGTGCGTCCTGATCCTGCCCATTATCTGGAATTTGTCCATCAGCGCCGCGGACAGCGCCGATCCGCGCCTGGCGGCGACCTGCCGGGCGCTGGGTGCCAGCGAGTTCCAGCAGGGCCTGGTCTTTCTCAAGGAAGTCCGCTTTGCCCTTATGGCGGCGCTGGTCACCGGCTTCGGCCGGGCCATCGGCGAGGTGGGCATCGCCATGATGCTGGGCGGCAACATCGAGGGTTTTACCCGGACCATGACCACGGCCATCGCCCTGGAAACCATGAAGGGGGAATTCGAATTCGCCCTGGCCCTGGGCATGCTGTTGCTGCTTGTGGCCTTTCTTGTGAATGCGCTGCTGCAATACGCGCAGAGGCTGGATCAATGAGCCGCCTGTATGAATTAACGGACATAGAATTCGCCTATAACGGCGATCCCGCGCTGGCGTTTCCATCACTGGTTATCGGTTCATCGGGCATAACGGCCATTGTCGGTCCCAACGGTTCCGGGAAAAGCACCCTGCTCAATCTGCTTGCCTTCATGCATCCGCCCGGTCGCGGGCACATCCGTTTTCAGGCAGAAACGGCCGGGCCGGCCGATTATCCGCAGCTGCGGCGCAGGGTCGGTTACGTCCAGCAGAAACCGTACCTGTTTCATGCTTCGGTACGGAAGAATATCGAGACCGGCCTTAAATTCCGCGGCATGCCCGGACCGGAGCGGCGCCGGCAGGGTCAACGGATCATTGATGAGTTCGGCCTCGGGGAGCTGGCCGAGCGTTACTCCCATGATCTCTCCGGTGGGGAAGCGCAGAAAGTGGCCATTGCCCGCGCCATGGTGCTCCAGCCGCGGGTGTTGATTCTGGATGAGCCCTTCAGCCACCTGGACCGGTCGTTCCGGCGGGAACTGGAATCCATGCTGCTGCGGATAAACGAGCATGCGGAGGCGACGGTCATTTTTACCACCCATGATCAGATGCAGGCGCAGGCCGTTGCCGATCAAACCGTCAGCATCTTCGACGGCCATCCCATCCCTGTCGCCATGGTGAATCTGTTTTTCGGTCATTGCCGGGGCGAAATATTTGATACCGGCCATGTGGAAATACATCTTCCGGCGACGGGAGAGACCGGTACGCGGCTGGCGATCGACTCCAATCAACTGGTATTGTCGAAACAGGAACTGGAATCCAGCATGCGCAACCGCTATCGGGGCAGGATCACCGCACTATCCGAAGAGCAGGGTTTCATTAACGTTACGATACAGGCCGGTGAAATGTTCCAGGCCAGCGTAACCCCCGCCGCGCTGCGGGAACTCGGCTTGCATATCGGCGATGAGATCTGGGTCAGTTTCAAGTCCACCGCAGTACATCTGTTCTAGCTCATCCACGGCAGCATGGATTCCTGGAACCTGTCTCAAAATTTTACGTGGCCGCGACCGTGGCGCTTTGGGTTCAGGGCGCGGCGCGCCTTGCATCCACACATTTCGGCCAGTAACAACGTCATCCCGGACCCCAATCCGGGAGCGGCTCACGCAGAATTTTGAGATAGGTTCTAATATGCGTATGCCAGGAGGCCGGGATACTGCATTTATTAGGGGATACAATGTTTGTTTCTGGTACCATGGATCGTCCCGGATGGTACATGATTCGCACTCGAAATAAATCGTATACGGGTTCGCAGGGCAGTAAACATGAAGAAAAAAGCTGATATAGAAAAACGCGCAGCAGCCCTGTATGACGATCGTCTGCCGTATCATAATTTCGATCATGTGATGCGGGTACTCGCGGCCGGAAAAGAGCTTATGGAGAAGTGCCGGCGCGGGAATATACCCTTCGATGAAGAGGCGGTTCACTACGCCATTTTGCTCCATGACGCGGGTTTCCATGAGGACCATGTGGCCCTGGGTTTCGATTCCAAGGAGGCCTATTCCGCCGATCTGGCCCGTGATCTTCTGAACGAACTGGCTGTTCCGAAGTCGGTAATCGATAAAGTGGTATCGGCCATTCTCTGTACGCATGTTGATGGTTACTGCCGAACCGTTGAGGACAAGATCGTGAGGCAGGCTGATATTAGCGGTATGGGCTCGGATTATGAGCAGTTTCGCGAGGATGCGGTCAATTTGAAACAGGAACTGGAACTGCTGTCAGGCAAGCAGATAAGCTGGGAAGAATGGAAAACGCAGGCAAAGGAAAGAATTAACCTGTATCTCCGTGAAGATACAGGCCTGGTGAGCAAGGATTATGATGCGCATGGAGCTCCGGTGTTTCATAACAGGGTCAGGGAAAACCTGAAAGCCATGATGTCGGATGAGACTCTCAGCCGGTGATCGGGAGCGAGTGATGCCGGTTTATTATTATTATTGCGCAGAGAATGATAAAACGGTCGAGGTGGAACACACCTTGCGGGCAAAGCTTTCGACCTGGGGCGAGGTCTGTTTTGTTGCCCAGGCCCCATTGGGTGATACGGATCCCATGGCGCCGGTGGAAAGACTGGTCAAGAGCCCTCCGAACATCGCCTCGACAACATCCAACAGCGAATTGAAAAGCCACGGGTTTACCAAGCTGGTCAGGCGTGACGACGGTATCTACGAGAACGTAACCGCCACGGGCGACGAAAGTCGCTATATGAAACGCGGCGACAAGGATACCGTGCCGCATTTCCACAAGAAGGTTAAAGATTAGTAAGGCGTAAGGTGTGAGGAGTGATAAACAGTGTCACTTTCTCCTCACTCCTCACTCCTCACTCCTCACACGTATCAGTCCCATTCCATCGTTTTTATATGATTCTTGAGTCGGGAGATGGTGGCGAATTTCTTTAATATCAGGCTGTGCTTGAGCCCGCAGCAGATATACTTGATATGATCCGGTTGATTACTGTAGCAGCGGGCTCCGCCAAGGATATCGTAAAAAACACGAATCACATCAATAATATCCGACTGGATATTTTCCCGTTTCGACGCTGACCAGTGATAGAAATCGACCACCTTTAATTCAAAACCGAGGCCGTACCGTTTGATAATAACATTCTCGGTATGCAGGTCGCCGTGATACTCGCGTGCCTGGTGTATGGGTTCGATGCCGGAGGCAAGGGTATAAAGCAGATGCAGTGCCTGGAAGGGCGGTAGACGCTTTCCTCGCTGCCGGTTTATGAATTCGGAAAGTTTCTCACCTTCGACGTATTCCGAAATCAGTACGGTAATGGGCGTACGGCGGAAGATGATCTCTTCCCTGGTATGATACTGGATCAATATCGGGCAATGCCGTAGCTTGTGCAGTTTCTTCGCATACAGGCGGGCGGATTTGTCGCTGCGGTTGCGGTGCGGATAGAACAGCTTGGCGGCTCGTACTATACCGGTGCTTTGCTCGATAATCTTGTAGACTTCGCCTTCCCAGCCGGCACCCAGTTGCTCGATGATTTCATACTTTTTTGCAATGATGCGACCCGGTTGAAAATCGAAATTGTCTATGCGTTGTCTGGAATTTTTCGGCATGACGGAATCAATCAGTATTTAAATGCGTTTTGCTCCGGCTTTTGACAGTCTGAAGAGCATGAATGTCAGGTCGTCCGGTTTAAAGGGTGCAACACCGTCTTCCATTCGTTTTCCGGCAGTGGCAGCAAGTGTGTTACTGCAGTCTTCGAGATTGCCCTTGCGTATGATTTCGATGATCTCGTTCTGATGAATGTTATCGAACAGGCCGTCCGAGGCAACGAGGAGCGTATCCCTGGCAGCCAGTGTGGTGGGGATACCCATGGAAATATGCATGTTCTGCGCCCCGACAACATTGGAAACGATATGGCGTTCATCATGAATGATCGCCTCTTCCTGGGACAGTACGCCTGCTTCCACAGCATAGCCTACCGGCGAATGCGATATGGTTTCCATTTTCAGTTTGCCTCGTTGTCCGGTGATCATGATCATTGAATCGCCGACATGATAGGTGCGTATCCGGTTTTTATGTATTTCGGCTATGGCAAGTGTCGTTGCCGATCCGTCGGCATTGCTGATTATGCGCTCATTGGCTTTTTCCACAGCGGATAGTATCGCATGGCGCAGATCCTCTCCGTTGTTATATGCCGTCTTGACGGCTTTATGGATGATATCGATAACCAGATAGGAGGCCCTGGCACCGGCGGGCAGCCCGCCGACGCCGTCCGCAACCATTAGAAGCGCGGCATCATTGCCCAGACGGATGATCGCGGCGGTGTCTTCATTGAATGAGGTCTTGTCCGGTGAACGCCGGGAAAAAACAACCGCCGTGCCGGAACACACATCAAGGACATCACTGGAAGCCATATTACAATCCTTGTAAACATTGGCGTTTACCGTGGTTTCCGACATCAGGGCATGAGACGTAAAAGGTAATGGGTGAGCATCATGGTATATATTGCCTTTAAGCCACATCTAAAAATAGTCTTTTTCCGCGATAGCGGCGTTAGCTCCGTGCTGGATTGGTTATTATATCCGAACATTGAGGTATTTTTAAAAGCCGGCAGGCACGAAATTTTGAGATAGGTTCTAAGGACGGGAATTTTTCAATTTTTCATATTCATTTTCCAGCTTATGATATCTGTATTGAATACTCATGTATTGATAATACTGATTGTAAAGAAGGAATGAAGATATTGTTATAAACAATAGGTAGAGCAATACAAAACCACCGAGGGCGCTGTTGTATTTGTCTCCCAGGGATATCAGATATACCGCGGGCGGGAACAGTGCGGGGAATGCATAGAAGAACAATACCCATTTACTGACCGAGTAACTGATGACGGCTCCGGCCACCAGGCCGCAGATGATTATCATGGTGAGGCTGTTGTAGAGGGTGAAATTGAGTAATGCATCCGGCCTGTAGGGAATGAGGATGATGGGTGCTGTACCCCATATCGCTCCGGAAACAAATACATTAAAGGTGAAGAAATCCAGCCATTTGGCGGCGTTTTCCACTGTCACGCGTCGCTGGTTCAGCTTCCATATCAGCGCATAGCGGATCACGGAAAAGACAATAACAATACTGGTCCAGAGAAGCAGGTAAAAATGTCCTGATACCGGCCAGAGAATGAAACACAAGGCAATCGAGGTCAGGACGGGAAACAGGAAGGTAATAATGGACTGATTGTATAGAATCCTGTACTGGTTAATGAGTAGAAAATCCCGTTCCAGCTGTTCCATTTCCTTGTCTCCTTTTGCTGTCTCACAGTTTTTGAGGGAACCAGCGAAGTGATCCTTCCTTCGAGATACATTCCTCGAAATGTATTAAACAAGTGTAACGGATTTCCGCGCTTTTTTAACCGGAAGGCTGATGCCCCCGCCCGTATGTTGCTATTATACAACACTGTTGCACCTAATTGACAGTTCAGGGAGATCGTACTATTCTCTTACCGAAATTCTATTCACTTACCGAAATAAGTAGTTGGCGGGCTTCAACTTTCAATGGAGCGCAGGATGACCGGAAACAGACAAGTTGCCGATCACTAATCATTAATGACATGGGGGAACACGTCATGCATTCCAGGATTTTCTCTGTAGTACCCTTTCTTTTAGGTTTTTCACTGTTGGCACCTCTGACCGTCGGCGCGGCCGCGCTGGAAGAGGTGGTAGTCACCGCACAAAAACGCGAGCAATCACTCCAGGACGTCAGTACCGCCGTGACGTCCATCAGTTCCGATCGGCTGACGAGCGCCAGGATCGACAATCTGGAGGATCTGCAGTTCATTGCTCCCAGCATCACTCTGGGTAATGACTTCAACATGGCCAAGGTGTTCATCCGCGGCGTCGGCGCCAATACCTCCACCACCGGCTCAGAGACCGGTGTCGCCATGCACGTGGACGGCGTCTTCATCGGCCGGGCCGAGGCACAGATGACCTCCCTGTTCGATCTGGAACGGGTCGAGGTGTTGCGCGGACCGCAGGGATCCCTGTACGGGCGCAACGCCGTCGGTGGTTCTATTAATCTGATTACCGCCAAGCCGACCCACGAGGTGGAAGGCTACGGCCGCGTTACCGTCGGCAACTACAATCGGCTGACGACGGAAGGCGCCATCGGCGGCGCCATCACTGATCGCATTCTGGCGCGCGCCGCCTTCAAGACCGAGGATCGCGGCGGCTTCGGCGTCAATCCCGTCACCGGCAACGATGTCGACGATCTCAACCGCAAGATGGCGCGTATTCACCTGCAGTTCCTGCCGAATGACGACTGGGACTTCATGCTGACAGGCGAGTGGTACAACCAGGACGATGCTTCGCGGGCACTGAAATGGCGCCGCGGCGCTTTCCCGGGGGTGAGACGATTGCGCGCCGGGGCGCTGCAGCCCAACGGCGTGCCCAGTCACGCCGTTAACCCGCGCGATCTGGCTTCCGAGGTTGATCCGGCGACGTATACGGATACCTGGTCCATCAGCGGCCACATCAACTGGCGCGTCAACGATGAGATCACCATCAAGAACATTACCAACTACCGCTA
>JBBDSH010000059.1:0-31470 GCA_040905045.1 Gammaproteobacteria bacterium
CGAGCGTACAGAGCCTGCCCTGGACTTGATCCAGGGGACGTATTCACAGCGTGTCCCGTACAGGAATGTCGGGATACTTCCGGCCACATTAGTAACATGGAACGCCTCCGGGAACGGGTTGAAATCCATTCCACCCCTGACTCCCTCGCTGCCGCGGTACGGATCCCGCAAATTCCTGCCTGTACGGACTGTCTTCGCGAGCCACGAACCACGAGCCACGAGCCACTCTTTCATGTCTCGTCCCATGATGGATCCGATCATTACCATTTAACATGAACAATCCATCACAACTTAATGATATAAAAGAAGTTATATCTTAAAATTCTCCGCTTTTAACCTGTTTTCCCAAGTTTTCCTACATAAGTCCCTGTAAATAAAGGCAGATTCTTGCCAGAAAAAAGCAAGATTTCCTTGACACAATAGATTGTAAGTTCCTATAGTTTCCTGTTAGTGGGGAATTGTGGTGAAAAGTGGTTTTTATAGACAAAACAGGGGACTTACGTGTTTCGAGGATTCAGCACCGTCAGTATCGACAGCAAGGGGCGTCTCGCCGTGCCGAGCCGTTTCCGCGAGCGATTGCTGGATATCGCCGGCGGTTGTCTGGTGCAGACTCTGAATCCGCTGGATCGCGCCCTTTGGCTGTATCCCCTGAACGAATGGGAAATCATCGAAAGCAAGCTCGCGGCCTTGTCCGATTTCGACCGCCAGAGCCGGCGCGCCAAACAAATGATGCGCGGTTACGCCACGGACAGCCAGTTGGATGCCCAGGGCCGCATTCTTATTCCCCAGGAGTTGCGCGCCTACGCAGCACTGGACAAACAGGCCGTCATCCTCGGCCAGGGCAATAAATTCGAGGTCTGGGATCAGGCCGGCTGGGAAGCACAGCGGGATCAGTGGCTGGAACAGGTGGGGGACGAGGACGGTGAGCCGTCCGAAGCGCTCAAGCCCTTGTCGCTGTGAAGCGCTGGGCCTGCCGTTGAATACATGTGAATGATTACGGGCACACGCCGGTATTACTCGAAGAGGTGTTGAATGGTCTCAAACTGCGACCGGATGGAGTGTATGTGGACTGCACATTCGGACGTGGAGGGCACAGCCGGGCGATTCTCGAGCGCCTTGGCAGTGGCGGCCGCCTGCTTGTCATGGACAAGGACCCCGAGGCGGCGGCCCTGGCGCGGGAAATGGCGTCCCGGCACCCATGCATGGAATGCATTCAGGCCGGTTTCGGTGAACTCGGCCGGGAACTGGAGCAACGCGGCGTATGCGGGCAGGTGGACGGCATCCTCTTCGACCTGGGCGTATCCTCTCCACAGCTTGATGACGCCGGCCGCGGTTTCAGTTTTGCCCGCGAGGGGGATCTGGACATGAGGATGGACCCGCACAGCGGTATCAGCGCCGCGGACTGGATCAATCAGGCCGGTGAACGCGAGATTGCCCGCGTGTTGTTTGAGTACGGCGAAGAACGCCATTCCCGTCGCATCGCCCGCGCCATTGTCCGGGCCAGACAGGAAGCGCCCGTTACAAGCACGACGCAACTGGCGGAGATTATCGCCGCCGCCAATCCATCATGGGAAAGGGACAAGCATCCCGCAACCCGCTCTTTCCAGGGTATACGCATCTTTATCAATAATGAACTGGAGGAGTTGCGCAAGGGCCTGGCCGCGGCTTTTGACTGTCTGCGCGTCGGCGGCCGCCTGCTGGTGATCAGTTTTCACTCCCTGGAAGACCGTATTGTGAAACGCTTCATGCGCGATCTGGTCCGTTCCGATCCCTATCCCAGGGACCTGCCGATCCGGGCGGAGGCACTGCAATCACGGTTACAAATCATGGGCAAACCCGTGACGCCGGGGGCGGCCGAGGTCAGGGGCAATCCCCGTGCCCGCAGCGCGCGGCTGCGCATCGGGGAGAAACTGGCGTCATGAACAAGCTTGTGACAGGGATTCTGGCCGCGGCGGTGTTTTTCAGTGCCGTACAGGTAATTCTCACTCAGCATGAGGCACGGCGGACATTTGTGGAAATCCAGGTGCTGGAGAAGACCCGTGACCGCCTCAATGAAGAATGGGGACGGCTGCAGCTGGAACAGAGTACCTGGACTACCGCCGATCGAATCGAACATCTGGCGAACAGCGAACTGGACATGGTCAGTCCGGAAATCGATTCCATTGTCCTGGTCACGCCATGAACGAATCGCGAGTCGCCGCCTCCTTCCGCAACCGTACCTGGTTGCTGGTGATGATCTTCATCACGGTAACGGCATTGCTGTTATGGCGGGCATTCTATCTGCAGATACTGAATAAAGATTTTCTCCGGAATCACGGCGATGCGCGTTCCCTGCGTACCGTGACCATTCCCGCCCACCGGGGCATGATCACGGATCGACATAATGAGCCGCTGGCGATCAGTACGCCGGTGGATTCCATATGGGTGACACCCAGGGAAGTGCTGGAGGAAGAAGAAAAGCTGCCGCAACTGGCTGCCCTTCTCGATATGCCCGCCGCGGAACTGCAGCAGATGCTGCTGGACCGGACGGGCCGGGAATTCCTGTATCTGAAGCGGCACATTTCACCGGAGCTGGCCGTAAGTGTGAATGACCTGGCCATGCGGGGCGTGAATCTGCAACGGGAATACAAGCGTTATTATCCCGCCGGTGAAGTCACCGCTCATCTGCTCGGATTCACCAATGTTGACGATTCGGGTCAGGAAGGTATTGAACTGGCGTTCGACCACTGGCTCAGGGGAACACCCGGCGAGAAACGCGTGCTTCAGGATCGGCTCGGACGTGTGGTCCAGAATGTGGAAAGTATTCGTCCGGCGGATCCCGGCAGGGATCTGCACCTGAGCATCGACCGGCGCGTTCAATACCTGGCTTACCGGGAACTCAAATCAGCGGTTCAGTTCTACAGTGCACGCGGCGGTTCCCTGGTGATGCTGGACGCCGGGACGGGAGAAGTTATGGCCATGGCCGTCCAGCCCGCTTATAACCCCAATAATCGCAGCGGTCTGAAAAGCGAGAATTATCGCAACCGCGCGGTGACGGATGTGTTCGAGCCCGGATCCACCGTCAAGCCGTTTACCATTGCCGCCGCCCTGATGTCCGGTATGTACTCGACGGAATCACAGATCGCAACCGGTCCCGGACACGTCAGGGTATCGGATCACACCATCAGGGACATTCGCAATTACGGCACACTGGACCCGGCCGGCATTATAAAGAAATCCAGTAATGTCGGTGCCAGCAAGATAGCCCTGTCACTGGGTCCCAAACCATTGTGGAACCTGTATTCGGATCTGGGTTTTGGTCTGCCCACGGGCAGCGGTTTTCCGGGCGAATCCGCCGGCGTTCTGAACAGCTACCATAACTGGTCCGAGGTGGAACTGGCGACTATCGCCTTCGGCTACGGCATATCCATGTCTGCGTTGCACCTGGCGCAGGCCTATGCCGCCATCGCCAATGACGGTGTCCTGCAGCCGATATCCCTGCAGCGCCAGGATGAACCCGCCGCCGGCCGCCGCATTATGCCGGCCGCCGTTGCCCGCAGCATCCGATCCATGCTGGAAGAGGTGGTCAGCGAGGGCGGAACCGGTCGGCGTGCCGGCGTACCCGGTTATCTGGTTGCCGGCAAGACCGGCACGGTACGCAAATCAACCCGCGGCGGCTATGCCGAAGACCGGTATCTGTCACTGTTCGCCGGTATGGCGCCCTCCAGCGATCCGGATCTGGTCATGGTCGTCGTCATCGACGAACCGCAGGGAGAGGAATATTACGGCGGGCAGGTCGCCGCGCCTGTTTTTTCGAAGGTGATGAAGGGTGCGCTTCGCATACTCAATATCCCGCCGGATGATTTGCCGTCATTCAATCGCAACTCCCTGATGGCGGTGAAAGACTGATTATGGACAGGTGCGAAATATGATGGTGGATCGGGCGCCGGGTAACGACATGACTCTGCAGGAGTTGCTGCGGGGATTGACGGATGAAATGCCCGCTGTCGATGTCGCGGTCACCGGCCTGAGTCTCGACAGCCGTTCCGTTATGCCCGGCGATTTGTTTATCGCACTGCGGGGATATCGCCGGGACGGGCGTGAATTTATTGATGAAGCCGTTGTCAGGGGAGCGCGGGTCATTCTCGTCGAGTCGGACAGCAGCCGGCCCGTGGATGAAACGGAAACGTTGTTAATCAGTATCAGGGATCTGCGGGCCAAAACCGGACTCATTGCAAGCCGATTCTACGGCCATCCTTCCCGCGATATGCAGGTTATCGGTATCACCGGAACCAACGGCAAGACATCGGTCTGTCATTTTATCGCCCAGGTACTGAGTGATATTGAGCCCGGTTCAACCGGGTGTATCGGAACGCTCGGCTACGGCATCTATCCCGATTTGACCGCCGCCGTTCATACAACACCGGATGCCGTAATGCTGCAGTCACAAATGTCGGAATTCAGGAGCAACGGGGCACGGAGAACCGTTATGGAAGTCTCCTCCCATGCGCTGGAACAGGGGCGCGTAAACGGCACCGCGTTTGATATCGCCGTATTTACCAATATCAGTCATGAACATATGGATTATCACGGCGACATGCAAAGTTATGCCGCCGCCAAGGAACGACTGTTTTACAGCGAAGGATTGAAGCAGGCGGTAATCAATGTGGATGATGATTTTGGTAAACAGTTATATAAGGAACTGTCCGGTCGGATGACCGTTATCGGGTATGCACTGGAAAAGGATACTGAAACTGTTTCCGTGACAAAGGCGAATGTCGTCGCATCGATTATCAAACATGATGCCGATGGCCTGATCCTGAATGTTCGCAGTCCCTGGGGAGAAGGAGAATTCCATAGCGGCCTTATCGGTGAATTCAACGCCTGTAATCTGCTTGCTGCATTGAGCACGTTGTGCCTGGCCGGCCTCAGTCTCGATATAGCCCTGCAGCGACTCGCGCAAGTGCGGGCTGTGCCGGGTCGTATGGAAGTCTTCGGAAATGATAAGAGCCCGCGGATTATTGTGGACTATGCCCATACACCGGATGCGCTGGAACAGACCCTGGCGCAAATTCGAAAACTGTGTCCGGGCAAACTGGTGTGTGTCTTCGGCTGTGGCGGCGACCGGGATACGGCGAAGCGGCCCTTAATGGGGCGGGTGGCGGAACAGTATGCCGACCGGGTCATTATCACCAGTGACAATCCCAGGGGTGAAATGCCGGAGAAGATCATTGATGAAATCGCCGTCGGGATGGCCGGGCGGGTGGAAACGATCATCAATGTCGATAGAACCGCCGCGATCCGCGATGCCATTGAGTCGTCCATTCCGGGCGACGTGGTTCTGATCGCGGGCAAGGGCCATGAAACCTGGCAGGAAATCAACGGCAAGCGGTATCCGTTCAGTGATCGCCAGCTGGTAAGGAATCTGCTGGAGGCGGGAAGATGATTAACATGTTCGCATCCGAGGCCGCCGGAACGATTGGCGCCGAACTCATCGGTGAAGACGTCCGTTTTGAAGGTTGCACCACGGACAGCCGCCAGGTTCGTGCCGGGCAGATGTTTATCGCCCTCAAGGGGGAACGTTTCGACGGGCATGATTTTCTTGACAGCGCCGCCGCGGCAGGTGCCGCCGCCGCGCTGGTGGAGGAAGCGGAGGCGGTAGCGCGTTTGCCGTTGCTGAAGGCCGCGGATGTGCGCCGGGCCATGGGAACCCTGGCCGGCTATTGGCGGGGTTGTTTCGATCTGCCCCTGATTGCCCTGACCGGGAGCAACGGCAAGACCACGGTCAAGGAAATGATCGGAGCCGTATTGTCACAACAGGCCCCGGTACTTGCCACTCAGGGAAATCTGAATAACGACATTGGTGTGCCACTGACGCTGTTCGATCTGGGGAAGGAACATCGATTCGCCGTTATTGAAATGGGCGCCAATCATCCGGGTGAAATCGATTATCTCAGTCATATGGCACGGCCGACGGTTGCGCTAATCACGCAATGCGCACCGGCGCACCTGGAAGGGTTCGGATCCGTGGAAGGCGTGGCCAAGGCCAAGGGCGAGATTTTCCACGGTCTCGTCCATGACGGCATCGCTATTATCAATGCCGACGATGATTATGCCGGTTACTGGTCCGGTACCGTTTCCGGACACAGGCGGATTACCTTTGGACTGAAGAATAATGCCGATGTGACTGCCGATAACATCCGCTTCGATCCGGACTCATTGCAGCAAACCTTTTCCCTGCACCTGGCCGGCAGCACGTTTGATGTGAAGCTCGCCCTGCCGGGCCGGCACAATATCATGAACGCGCTGGCGGCGGCGGCCTGTTGTCATGCGGTGGCCATCCCGCCTCAGCAGATACAGTCAGGGCTGGAACGTGTCTCTCCCGTCAAGGGCCGGCTGCAGGTAAAAATGACCTCAAGCGGTGTACGACTGCTGGATGACACCTACAACGCCAATCCGGCATCGCTGGAAGCCGGCCTGGCGGTGCTGTCCGGCTATCCCGGCAGGCACTGGCTGGTCCTGGGTGATATGGGTGAACTGGGCGAGGCGGCCGTGACATTGCATGAACAGGCCGGGGCGATGGCGCGGGAATACGATGTGGAGAGAGTCTTCGCGGCAGGCGAATTAACCGCGAACAGTGTACAGGCATTCGGCGAAGGGGCCGAATACTTCGACGATATCGAGTCCCTGATACGGGCGATTCAATCCGGCATGGATGCCGGTACCACAATATTAATCAAGGGTTCCCGATCCATGGCCATGGATCGGATCGTCAAGCGTTTACTGGGGGAGGACTGATCCATGCTGCTCTGGTTGTCCGAATACCTGCTCCAGTACCACACCGGTTTCAATGTCTTTCAATACATTACGCTGCGTACCATCCTGGGCGCCCTGACATCCCTGTTCATCGGGCTCATCGTCGGGCCCTGGCTGATTGCATATCTGGAGCGCTTTCAGGTGGGACAGGCGGTACGCGATGACGGACCGGTATCCCATTTAATCAAGGCGGGCACGCCCACCATGGGCGGTCTGCTTATCATTATATCCATTGTTTTCAGTGTGCTGTGCTGGGCTGATCTGTCCAATCGCTTCGTCTGGATTGTCTGTGCAGTCATGTTGGCCTTCGGCATCATCGGCTATATCGATGATTACCGCAAAGTGGTACGCCGTAATCCCCGCGGTCTGCCGGCGAAATGGAAATATTTCTGGCAATCCGCCGCCGGTCTGACCGCGGCCCTGTTTCTGTTTTACTCGGCCGAGTCACCCGCGGAAACACAGTTAATCGTGCCGTTTTTCAAGACCGTGATTATCGACCTTGGCTGGCTGTACGTGGTTCTGGCCTATTTTGTGATTGTCGGTTCCAGTAACGCCGTCAATCTGACCGACGGCCTGGACGGCCTGGCCATATTACCGGCGGTGATGGTGGCGGGCGGCCTGACCATCTTTGCCTATGCCGCCGGTAACGTTCACTTCGCTGAATACCTGGGCATACCCTATGTTCCCGGTGTCGGGGAGGTGAGCGTGATCTGCGGCGCCATCGTCGGCTCAGGCCTCGGCTTTCTCTGGTTCAATACCTATCCGGCACAGGTTTTTATGGGCGATATCGGCGCCCTGGCCCTGGGCGCGGCGCTTGGCGTGATAGCCATTGTCGTTCGCCAGGAACTGGTGCTTTTCATCATGGGAGGAGTGTTCGTCATCGAGACTGTCTCGGTGATCCTCCAGGTTACGTCGTACAAACTCACCGGGCAGCGCATTTTTCGCATGGCTCCCCTGCACCATCATTACGAACTCAAGGGCTGGCCGGAGCCCAGGGTGATTGTACGTTTCTGGATCATTACATTCATTCTCGTTTTGATCGGACTGGCCACGCTGAAGATCCGGTAATGGCATGCATGCGTTAAGGAACAGAATCGAAACCATGGTGGACAACGACGGACACTACGATGCGATTATAATCGGCCTGGGCAAGACCGGATTGTCCTGTGCACGGTTTCTGGCCGGGCAGGGTGTTTCCTTTGCCGTTGCCGACAGCCGGCCGGAACCGCCGGAACTGGGGAGGCTGTGCGAGATTTTGCCGGATGTACCGGTTTATCTCGGCAGTTTCGACGCGAAACTGTTGGGCAGTACCGAACGATTGATAATCAGTCCCGGTGTTACCAGGGAGGAACCCGCCATAAAAGAAGCGGCGGAGTCGGGCATCGAGATTATCGGGGATATTGAGTTGTTTGCCCGGCAGGCACCCGCACCGGTGGTTGCCGTTACCGGTTCCAACGGCAAGAGTACGGTTGCAACACTGATCGCGGAGATGATCCGGCAAAGCGGATTGCGTATGCAACTGGGCGGTAATATCGGCACACCGGCTCTGGATCTTCTTGCGGAATCCATACCGGATTTTTACGTACTGGAATTATCCAGCTTCCAGCTGGAAACCGTTCAGTCCCTGCGACCGGCCGCTGCCGTTGTACTGAATGTATCCGCCGATCATATGGATCGTTATCCGGATATGGCCGCTTATGCCGTCGCCAAGCAAAGGATCTATGAGGGCGCAAACGTCATGGTCGTGAATAACGACGATGCCAGTTCCCGCGCCATGAAGCAGCGTGATCGAAACGTCATCGGTTATTCCTGTTCCGTCCCCGAAAACGATGATTTCGGCGTGGTTCACCATCATGGTGAGGACTGGCTGGTACAAGGCTCGCGGTTATTGATGCCGACTAAGGAAATGCGGCTTTCCGGCAGACACAATATTTCCAATGCCCTGGCGGCACTGGCACTGGGTAGCGCCATCGAACTTCCCCGGCAGGCCATGCTGGAAGTATTACGAACGTTTCCCGGCCTGCCGCATCGCTGCCAGCATGTGGAGAGTATCAACGACGTCGAATGGATCAATGATTCCAAGGGCACGAATGTCGGCGCCGCCTGCGCGGCAATCACCGGACTCGGCGGCAAAGGCAATCTGGTCTGGATCGCCGGCGGTGACGGCAAGGCGGCGGACTTCTCGCCCCTGGCGGAGGCGGTACGCGGGCGCGTGCATACGGCCATATTAATCGGCCGCGATGCCACGCGCATAGCCGAAGCCATAGAGACGGCGACGAATGTTCTGTTTGCCACAACCATGGAGGCCGCCGTTACCACGGCGGCCGGTGTGGCACGTCCCGGCGACCGGGTGCTGCTGTCACCTGCCTGTGCCAGCTTCGATATGTTTACGGATTACGTGGAACGCGGCGAGATTTTCATGTCGGCGGTCAGGGATCTGCCGCAGGAGGAGAAGACTTCATGAACCGCAGGCAGGCCAGCGTCATCGAAAAACATAGCCGGCACAATCGGGAAATACGCCGCTATGATTTTGTCCTGATCGGGGCGTGCCTGTTTCTGATCATGATCGGATTGCTGATGGTGGCTTCATCATCGATCACCATCGCCGATCGATCACACGGTGAGCCGTTGTATTACTTCTGGCGACAGTCCATGTCCGTGATACTTGGTCTGGGCCTGGGCTATCTGTGCATAAAAACACCGCTGGCCGTATGGCAGCATCTTGGTGTTTATCTGCTTGCGGGCGGAATCATACTCCTGATTCTGGTGTTGATTCCCGGAATCGGCAGGGAGGTCAACGGCAGCATGCGCTGGGTACGTGTCGGACCGATTAATATCCAGGCCTCGGAAATAATGAAACTGTTTATCCTCGTTTATGTCGCCGGCTATCTGGTACGCCATGGCGAGGCCGTTTGTACCACCTTCGCCGGATTCATACGCCCCATAGCCGTTGTGACTCTGATTACGGGCCTGCTGTTACTGGAACCCGACTATGGAGCCTCGGTGGTTATATTTGCCACGGTTCTGGGAATGCTTTTTGTCGGCGGCGTCCCGTTAACGCGTTATTTTGCATGGATGCTGGCGGCCGGGACGGTTCTGTTCAGTCTTGCTGTTTTTTCACCCTATCGCCTGCAGCGGCTGACCACCTTCATGGATCCCTGGCAGGATCCCTTCAATTCGGGATTTCAGCTTACCCAGGCCCTGATTGCCTTCGGCCGCGGCGACTGGTTCGGTGTCGGGCTGGGCGGCAGCGTCCAGAAGATGTTCTATCTGCCGGAAGCGCATACCGACTTCATCTTTGCCGTACTGGCGGAAGAGTTGGGCTTGTTCGGTGTTAGCCTGGTTATACTTTTGTTCTTCTTCATTGTCTGGCGGTCATTCGTGATTGCCCGGGTGGCACGACAGTCAGGCAAACCTTTCGCTTCCTATCTGGCCTATGGCATTGGCCTGTTTTTCGGCATACAGGCGTTTATCAATATCGGCGTGAATATGGGTGTGTTGCCGACCAAAGGACTGACACTGCCGCTCCTGAGCTACGGCAATAACAGCATGATCATATCCTGTTTGTTGATCGCCCTTTTAATCCGGGTGGAATATGAAAATCACGAACCCTCCCAAGGGACGGTTTCTGACGGAGGTCCCGGCTATGCCCGCTAGATCGATCATGATTATGGCCGGCGGGACCGGCGGTCACGTCTATCCCGCACTGGCGGTGGCCGATCAGCTTCGCGGCGAGGGCGTTGACCTGTTCTGGCTCGGGACAAGGACGGGGCTGGAACATGAGGTCGTGCCGAAAAACGGCATTGAGTTATTCACCATCCGTGTCAGCGGGCTCAGGGGCAAGGGATTGATTCGCTGGATCCTGTCACCGTTGACTATTGCCGTCGCATTGGCACAGGCAGTGCGGATATTGTTGCGCTGCCGTCCCGGCGCCGTACTCGGCATGGGCGGTTTTGCCAGCGGGCCCGGCGGTATGGCTGCATGGCTGCTTCGGATCCCGTTGTACATCCATGAGCAGAACGCGGTTGCCGGACTGACCAACCGCCTGCTGTTTCCCCTGGCACGTGCCGTGATGCAGGGTTTCCCCGGTACTTTCAGGGGTGGAAAGGTCAGAACCACGGGCAATCCGGTACGCAGGGACATTCTGAATCTGCCCTTGCCGGAAGTACGGTTTGCGGAACGACGCGATCAGCCGCTGCGGCTTCTGGTACTGGGCGGCAGCCTGGGCGCGCAAATCCTCAATGAAACGTTGCCCCGGGCGCTGTCATCGTTGCCGACGGAGGTGAAGATCGAAATACGCCACCAGACCGGCCCGGCGAAGATCGATGCCACACGCGCGGTCTATGCGGAATGCGGCATGAAGGATGATGATGTCGTGCCCTATATCGACGATATGGCGGCGGTCTATGCCTGGGCGGATGTGGTTTTGTGCCGTGCCGGTGCCCTGACCGTTGCCGAGATCGCCGCTGTCGGCCTTGCCTCTATTCTCGTGCCGTTGCCCATAGCCGTGGATGATCACCAGACCGCCAATGCCCGGTTCCTTTCCGATGAAGGCGCGGCGGTGCTGTTACCGCAGAAAGAATTAACGCCGGGGCGTCTGGTGGAATTACTTCTGGAACTGAACTCGAATCGACAACGGGTTTATGACATGGCTCTGTCGGCAAGGCGCTGCAGCCGGCCGCATGCCGCTGATGAAGTGGCCGAAACCTGCATGGAGGTGCTGTATGCCTGAAACGGATAACGGCGCCATGAGACGGGTCCGTCATATTCATTTCGTCGGTATCGGCGGTGCCGGGATGAGCGGTATCGCCGAAGTATTGCATAACCTGGGTTACGAGGTTTCCGGTTCCGATCTGAGTGACAACAACACCACTCGCCATCTGCAGGGCATGGGTGTCCGGGTAACGACCGGTCATGATGCCAGCCTGATCAACGGCAGCGATGTGATCGTTATTACCAGCGCCGTACCCGCTGATAATCCCGAGGTCAGGGCCGCCCGTGAGCAGCGCATCCCCGTGATCCCCCGTGCGGAAATGCTGGCCGAACTGATGCGTTTCAGGCACGGCATTGCCGTTGCCGGCACCCACGGCAAGACGACTACAACGAGCCTGATCGCCAGCCTGCTGTCGGCAGGCGGCCTGGATCCCACTTATGTTATCGGTGGCAGGCTCAACAGCGGCAAATCCAATGCCCGGCTGGGAGAGGGGAGATATCTGGTGGCGGAAGCGGATGAAAGCGATGCCTCGTTCCTGCATTTGCAGCCGGTCATGGCCGTGCTCACCAATATCGATGCCGATCATATGGATACTTACCACGGTGATTACCGTTTATTGCAGGAGAATTTCATCGAGTTTCTGCAACATCTGCCTTTTTATGGGCAGGCGGTGGTCTGCATGGATGACGGCGGCATCCGCGACATTCTTCCGCGCATAACCCGTCCGTTGATTACTTACGGTATCGAAGAACAGGCGGATTTCATGGCACGGGATATACATCAGCAGGGAACGGAAACCACATTCAATGTATCGGCCCCGGACAAGCGTGACTGGTTGCAGGTACGACTTAACATGCCGGGCAGACACAATGTTCTCAATGCCCTGGCGGCTGTCGTCGTTGCAAGGGAGCTGGGTGTCTCCGATGACGATATCCTCAATGCCCTGGCGAATTTCCAGGGGATCGACAGGCGTTGTGACGTCCTCGGTGAAATCAGTATTGATGGTAAACGCCTGCTGATTATCGATGATTATGCTCATCATCCCCGCGAGATTCAGGCGATCCTGGATGCGGTTCGGGATGGATGGCCGGATCGACGGGTCGTTGTGGTATTCCAGCCCCATCGATATACGCGTACGCGCGATCTGTTTGAGGATTTCTGCAATGTCCTTTCAATGGTCGATGCCGTGCTGGTTCTGGATATATACCCGGCCGGGGAGGCGGCCATTGCCGGTATCGACAGCCGTTCACTTTGCCGCTCGCTGAGGATCCGGGGACGGGTGGAGCCCGTGTTCGTTAAAGACCGCAGTGAAGCCGGCTCCATGTTGCCCGGTATCGTCGAAGACGGGGATATCTTGCTCATTCTCGGCGCCGGGGATATCGGTTTGCTGGGCAGGGAACTGACTGCCCGGTATGGCGGAGCAATTCATTGAGGTGCCTGCATGTTTGACAGGGCGGAACAGTATGCAGAAAACAAACACATCATTGGCGGACAGAATCGGCGGATATCTATGACGGACGGTCGGTTAAAGCTGAATGAACCGATGGACAAACACACCTCCTGGCGGGTGGGCGGTACGGCTGATCGTTTTTATGTGCCCGCGGATATTGATGATCTGGCCGGGTTTCTGGCCGGCCTGCCTTCCGATGAGGAACTGATCTTTATCGGACTGGGCAGCAATCTGCTGATCCGGGACGGGGGGATCCGGGGAACGGTCGTGGCCATGAAAAATGTTATCAACGAATTGGAATTGTTGGACGACGATCGGATGAAGGTGGGTGCCGGTGTCCCCTGTGCCAGGGTGGCGCGCTTGTCGGTGAAGGCAGGCCTGTCGGGCGCCGAATTTCTCATCGGTATTCCCGGAACCATGGGCGGTGCGCTGGCCATGAATGCAGGCGCCTTCGGTGGGGAAACCTGGGCCATAGTGACAGCCGTGGAGACTATTGATCGACGGGGCAAGATATTCGAGAGGCTGCCGGAGGATTACGAAATTGGCTACCGGACAGTGGCACTGCCTGCCGAAGAATGGTTCATTTCTGCCACGTTGCAGCTACAGCAGATGACAAGTAACAGCGAAGGTGACCGGCTCCGTGAGTTGCTGGCCAGACGCTCTGAAACGCAACCCATGGGTGAATTCAGTTGCGGCTCCGTATTCCGCAATCCGCCGGGTGATTATGCCGCCAGATTGATTGAGGCCTGCGGCCTGAAGGGAAAGCAGATCGGCGGTGCCCGGGTGTCGGACAAGCATGCCAATTTCATCATTAATACGGGTAATGCCACGGCGGCGGATATCGAGGAATTGATCGAGTCAGTGGCGGAAGAGGTCGAGAAAAAACAGGGAATCAGACTTGAATGTGAAGTGCGGATTGTCGGCGAGACGGTTAAATGCTGATGAAGAAGGATATGAATAAACAGAACAAGCCGGATTTCGGCAAGGTTGCCGTCCTTTTCGGCGGCAATTCGGCGGAAAGGGAAATATCCCTGGAGTCCGGCCGTGCGGTCCATGCCGGTCTGCTGGAGGCCGGGATTGCCGCGCACCTGTTCGATACCCGTGAACGCGAGCTGACCGAATTACTGGACGACGATTTTGATCGTGCCTTTATCGCCCTGCATGGCCGCGGAGGAGAGGACGGCGTTATACAGGGTGCGCTTGAGTCCCTGCATATTCCCTATACAGGCAGCGGCATCCTGGGTTCCGCGCTGGCCATGGACAAGGTGCGCAGTAAACAGATATGGAAAAGCATGGGTATAGCGACTCCCGAATTCATCGAGATCAGGGAACAGGATGATCTCGCTGCCATACCCGATCTGCTGGGTTTCCCCGTCATGATTAAACCGGTTCATGAAGGATCGAGCTGCGGTGCCTCCAGGGTTACCGAAGCCGGGCAACTGGAGGCGGCCTGGCGGATGGCCGGCCGGTTTGATGACCGTGTTATGGCCGAGCGCTGGATAACCGGCGGGGAATATACCTCGTCGATATTGGTGGATGAGTTATTGCCGTTGATCCGTCTGGAAACCCCGAGAGAGTTTTACGATTACGAAGCCAAGTATGTCGAGGAAACCACCAGTTACATCTGCCCTTGCGGCCTTGACGCGTCGCGGGAACAGGAGCTGGGTAATCTGATGAAGGCCGCGTTCGATGCTGTTGCCGCGAGCGGCTGGGGTCGTGTTGATTTCATGCTTGATGAGGAGGCCCGGCCATGGGTTATCGAGGTCAATACCATCCCCGGGATGACCAGTCACAGTCTGGTGCCCATGGCGGCGGGGCAGGCGGGGTATAACTTCAGTCAACTGGTTGTACGGATACTGGAGACGAGCCTGGTATGGGACAGGGAAAAGCAGGGAGACCGCATATGAACACACAGGTAATTGCGCCGGTTATGGCTGAAGAAACGTCGCCGGAACGGGAGGAGTCGAGCATGGACTCTTTATGGTGGCGACATCCCCATGGCTACGTGTTGGTTCTACTGGTGTTGCTGCTGTTCGGCTTTGGCGCATTCAAGTTGCTGGATCCCCGGACGCTTCCAATTAAACAGGTAAGCGTGAAAGGTGATTTTCAGCACTTGTCTACTGACAGGTTGCAGGTGCGCGCCAGCGAAGTGGTAAGGGGAGGTTTCTTTAATGTCAATGTCGAGACCATTCAAAAGGCTCTTCTGGAAGAGCCCTGGATACGGGAAGTATCCGTCAGAAGGATCTGGCCGGACAGTATCCTGGTGTCAATCCGGGAGCAGGTTGCCGTGGCTCGGTGGAATGACGCTGCCTTGTTGAATGACAAGGCACAGCTTTTCTCGCCGGAAACCGGCACGTTTCCCGAAGGTATACCTCTCTTCAAGGGGCCGGAAAATGCCCATGCGCAAATACTGTCGCTTTATCAAACCCTGCATGCGGCTTTGCCCGAGAGACTTCGCATTGCCGAGATCACTCTCAGTGACCGACGTTCATGGCATATCGGTTTTGTTGAAGGGCCGCATGTATATCTGGGAAGAACAAATATAGAACGAAGAATGAACCGGTTTATCGACTACGTGCCGGGCAAGCTGGGCGACCACTTCAACAGGATTCGATCAATAGATATGCGTTATACCAATGGCTTCGCTGTTCGATGGGAGCCCGACTATAAACCTGATCTGTAAACAGGACGGTAACCTATGGCTAAAAAAGCGGATAAAAACCTGATTGTCGGCCTGGATATCGGTACCTCCAAAGTGGTGGCCATTGTCGGGGAAATCACGCCGGAAGATGAGATCGAAATCCTCGGCATCGGTTCAAGCCAGTCCAGGGGATTGAAGAAAGGTGTGGTTGTGAATATCGAATCCACCGTGCATTCCATTCAGAGAGCGGTGGAAGAGGCCGAGTTGATGGCCGGTTGTGAGGTTCATTCCGTTTTTACCGGTATTGCAGGCAGTCACATACGCAGTCTCAATTCTCACGGCATTGTCGCCATCCGGGATAATGAAGTCTCTGTTAATGACGTGGATCGGGTCATCGATGCGGCGCGTGCCGTCGCCATACCCGCTGATCAGAAGATATTGCATATCCTGCCGCAGGAATTTGTTATCGATAATCAGGAGGGTATCAAGGAACCGATCGGTATGTCCGGAGTCAGGCTGGAAGCCAAGGTCCACATGGTTACGGGTGCGGTCAGCGCCGCGCAGAATATCGTGAAATGCGTACGTCGCTGCGGACTGGATGTGGACGACATAATCCTGGAGCAGCTTGCTTCAAGTTATGCGGTGTTGACCGACGATGAAAAGGAACTGGGCGTTTGTCTGGTGGATATCGGCGGCGGGACTACGGATATCGCCGTTTTCACCGACGGTTCCATTCACCACACGGCGGTTATCCCCATTGCCGGCGATCAGGTAACCAATGATATTGCTGTCGCCCTGAGAACACCCACTCAACACGCCGAGGATATCAAGGTCAGATATGCCTGTGCACTGACGCAGCTGGCAAATTCCGACGAAACCATCGAAGTACCCAGCGTCGGGGAACGTCCGGCCAGAAGACTGGCCAGACAAACTCTGGCCGAGGTTGTGGAACCGCGTTACGAGGAGCTCTTTACGTTGGTGCAGTCGGAGCTGCAGCGCAGCGGTTTTGAGGATCTGATTGCTGCCGGGATTGTGCTTACCGGAGGCAGCTCCAAGATGGAAGGAGTAGTCGAACTGGCGGAAGAGATTTTCCATGTGCCTGTCAGGGTCGGGGTACCGCAAATGGTCAGGGGTCTGTCCGACGTCGTAAAAAACCCCATCTATTCAACCGGCGTTGGTCTGTTGTTGTTCGGCCAGCGCCAGATCCAGGATGCAGCCGCAGGTTTGCATGGCGAAGGCAATCTGCGGAGTGTGTGGGAAAGGATGAAAAGCTGGTTTCAAGGCAATTTTTGATTTGAGAACTAAATACATTGAGGAGGAACGGAAATGTTTGAACTAGTCGATACTACCAATCAGGCAGCTGTAATAAAGGTGATCGGTGTTGGCGGCGGCGGCGGCAATGCCGTAGAGCATATGTTGCGCACCAGCATCGATGGGGTTGAATTTATTTGCGCCAATACGGATGCCCAGGCGCTGAAAAACTCAACTGCAAAGACCATCTTGCAACTCGGAGGCAATGTTACCAAGGGGCTCGGTGCCGGGGCGGATCCCGATGTCGGGCGCCAGGCCGCGCTGGAGGATCGGGATCGGATCATGGATGTTCTGGATGGTTCCGATATGGTCTTTATTACATCGGGAATGGGTGGTGGAACCGGGACCGGCGCCGCGCCCATCGTCGCGCAGGTGGCAAAGGAAATGGGAATCCTTACCGTCGCGGTTGTCACGCGCCCCTTTGCGTTTGAGGGCAAGAAGCGCGCGGCTATAGCCGATCAAGGAGTCAAGGAACTGAGCCAGTTTGTGGATTCCCTGATAACTATTCCCAATGAGAAGTTGATGAGCGTGCTCGGCCGTGAGGTCAGTCTTCTCAATGCCTTCAGTGCGGCCAATGATGTTCTGCTCGGCGCGGTTCAGGGGATTGCCCAGCTTATTACCTGTCCCGGACTGATCAATGTCGATTTTGCCGATGTGCGCACGGTCATGTCCGAGATGGGAATGGCGATGATGGGCTCCGGCAAGGCGCAGGGAGAGGATCGTGCAAAGGTGGCTGCCGAAGCGGCAATTTCCAGCCCGTTGCTTGAAGATGTCAATCTGTCGGGTGCAAAGGGGATCCTGGTTAATATTACCGCCGGCATGGACATGTCCATCGGGGAATTCGATGAAGTCGGCAATACTGTCAAGGATTTCGCTTCGGATAATGCCACCGTGGTAGTGGGCACGGTTATCGATCCGGAAATGAGCGGCGAAATGCGGGTTACCATCGTTGCCACCGGGTTGGGCCAGTCGGCGGCGCGTGAGGATATATCGCGAATGAAGCTGGTGAAGGACAACCAGGGCAGTGTTGATTACAAGGAGCTGGAACGTCCGACAGTGATGCGTAACAAGAGTGGTAGTGCAAATACGGATCCGGCGGAACATGACCCGGATTATCTGGATATTCCGGCATTTCTGCGCAGGCAGGCGGATTAAGCAGGTCGCCGGATGCCACGATAGGCAGCCATGGCTGTTGTTCCGGAATACGGGCACGGCAACCAGGGAGGGGTTTCGCCGAGAGATTAACGTTGCGTCGGATTTGAAGTAGTCGAGTTGTGAGTATAAACAGCGGACTTCCGGCAACATCAAATTGTGCAACGCAGCAAAAGCATGTTAATCTGTAACCTTGACACTCCGGGTATTTGTCCGTAAAACAGATAGTTGGCGGGAATGAGGGAGTAGTGCAAAAGAATATTAGGATGATTCATAATGATAAAGCAGCGTACACTGAAGAATGTAATCCGCGCCACGGGGGTCGGATTGCATACCGGGAAAAAGATTTATTTGACACTGAGGCCGGCGCCGGCAAATAACGGGATCATATTCCGCCGTGTTGATCTGGATCCCGTTGTGGAGATACCGGCATGCCCGGATAATGTTGGTGATACCACGCTTTCCACGACGCTGATTCAGGATGGCGTCCGGATTTCAACCGTGGAACACTTGCTGTCCGCGCTGGCCGGATTCGGCATTGATAACGCGTATATCGATCTGAGTGCCGACGAGGTGCCGATTATGGATGGCAGTGCCGGACCATTTGTGTTTCTTATACAGTCGGCCGGTATCATCGAGCAAAACAAACCGAAACAATTTCTCCGTATCAAGCAGCAGGTGGTCATGGAAGAAGGGGACAAATGGGCGCGTTTTGATCCCTTTGACGGATTCAAGGTGGGTTTTACCATAGAATTTAATCATCCCGTCTTTGACGAGCGAGTTTGTAATGCCGAGATCGATTTTGCAACAACCTCTTTTGTCAAGGAAGTTAGCCGGGCCAGGACCTTCGGTTTTATGCGTGATGTAGAGTTATTGAGGCAAAATAATCTGGCTCTGGGCGGGAGTCTCGATAATGCTGTCGTCGTTGATGATTACCGGGTATTAAATGAAGATGGCCTTCGTTATGAAGATGAATGTGTAAAACACAAGATACTTGACGCTATCGGGGACTTGTATCTATTGGGGTACAGCCTGATAGGGTCATTTGCCGGTTATAAATCCGGGCATGAATTAAATAATAAATTGTTGAAGAAGTTGCTGGAAAGGAAAGATGCATGGGAGTTGGTCAGCTTTGAGAACGAAACCAAACTGCCCGTGTCGTTCATGCAGCCCGTTTCATCATATTAGAGATAAATAAGAATAGTATGACAGCTACTGATTTCTGGATAACTTCAGCAGGGATTCACGAAGCTCGGGATCATCGATCGTATCAGCAACATGTTTCAACAATATAGCTGTATCTGTTGATATAGATAGTTTTTGAAATGACCTGGATGGTTGCGGTTTTTTTTCATGGGGCTGAACCTTGATCCGAATGGTTTTCACAGATGTATATTTGTCATTCTGGCGCAGGGATTTGAGCATGTCCGGAATAGTGAAACGAAGCCGTGCCGCCCAGGCGGCACTATCGGTATAAATAGTCAGGGTATCGTTGACGAGGTTGGCAACCGTGACATGTTCATTAAGTGGAGAAGGGAGCGTGTCATTAAGCGTTTTCTGTACATTAATAAGTTTTTGAGCATGACGATAGAGAGAGTGAATATCGCTGCTCTTTCCGGTCAGCAGTGTGCCGATATCAGGGGTTTTTAGATACTGTTTTTGTCTGTCAATCATCATTAATTAATGTAGTACCGAAATATGCAAATACTGATAATACCAAATACAAAGAAGAGTAGCGCCGGGTTTACACTCAGGCCGTGGAGCCTGTTTGTTGTCGCATCTGTATTATCAGTATTGACTGGAAGCGTCTTTTATTCTGGTTATCAGTATGCCAATAGCCAGACAGAAGTGATAATATCAAACATACGCAGTCAGACATCGTCCCGGTGGGAAGACGATATTGAACAACAACGTAACACATTAAGGGAAATCAAAACAGAAACAGAGAAATCACTTGAAGCTATGGCAGGCCGATTAAGCCTGTTGCAAGGGCATGTCATGCGTCTGGATGCACTGGGTTCAAGACTGGCCTCCATGGCCGAACTGGATGATATCCAGTTCGGCATTGATAACCCTCCCGGTATGGGCGGACCCGTTCCAACAAGATTGAACGCTTCTCCGGATGTAACGGAGCTGCTGTCGAGTCTGGATGAACTGGAGGAGAGGCTATCGGATCGTTCGGAAAAACTTGCGGTCATGGAATCCATGCTCATTAACCGGACATTGCAGGAAAAAACATCGCCCGGTGGCCGGCCTGCGGACGGGGGCTGGATTTCATCGTTATTCGGGTACAGAACCGATCCCATGACAGGGAAGAAGGAGTTTCATGAAGGTATGGATTTTGCCGGGAAACCGGATACACCTGTAACGGCTGCTGCCGCCGGAATAGTGACCTGGTCGGGACCCAGATATGGATATGGTAATATGATAGAAGTGAGTCATGGCAGTGGATATATAACCCGCTATGCTCATAACCGAAAAAATCTTGTATCTGTTGGTGAGAAGGTGGAAAAAAGCGAGATCATAGGATTGATGGGAAGTTCGGGCAGGAGTACCGGAACCCATCTGCATTTTGAAGTTTTAAGATATGGAAGGCATGTGGATCCCAGGAAATATCTTTCCCTGAATTGAGCATAATCCCTGTGTCGAGCTACTAATTTCTTTATTTGTATTCCATTCCATCTGTTTCCTGCCTTTTGTGACGTTTTTTGATTAATTTTGAATACCTGAACCTTATATGATTCGAAATATATTTACACAGTTGTTCGGCAGTCGAAATGATCGTGTCATACGCCGGATAGGAAAACTGGTGGATGCTGTAAATTCCTACTCTGAAGATTATTCCCGCATACCGGATTCCGCTTTCCCGGAAAAGACAGCAGAGTTCAGGAAGCGTCTGGCGGATGGCGCAACTATCGAGGACCTGCTTCCCGAAGCATTTGCATTGGTGAGGGAGGCGGGCACGCGAACCGTTAACATGCGTCATTTTGACGTGCAGTTAATCGGTGGTGTTGTCTTGCATGAAGGAAATATCGCCGAGATGAAAACAGGGGAAGGCAAAACCCTGGTTGCAACTCTTTCCGCCTACCTTAACGCCCTTGCGGACAAGGGCGTTCATATTATCACGGTAAACGATTATCTGGCGCACCGTGATGCCGAATGGATGGGAAAATTATATCACTTCCTGGGCATGACGACGGGTGTCATTGTTTCGGGATTATCCAAGGAAGAACGACGAAACGCCTATTCCGCGGATATAGTTTATGGAACGAATAACGAATTCGGATTTGATTATCTGAGGGATAATATGGCTTTCCGTCTTGAAGACAAGGTGCAGGGAAAGCTCGGTTTTGCGATTGTTGATGAGGTTGACTCAATCCTTATCGACGAGGCAAGAACGCCTTTGATTATATCCGGTATGGTTGATGATCGTTCAGATTTGTATATCAGTATTAACAAAATCATACCGAAGCTGATCAGACAGGAATCTGATGATGAAGATGGTCCGGCGGGTGATTACACAATTGATGAAAAAAGCAAGCAGGCCTATCTGACGGAAGCAGGGCATGAAAATGTGGAAAAGCTCCTTCAGGCAGTAGGAATTATAGAGGAGGGAAAAAGTCTCTATGACCCGGTTAATATACATGTTATTCACCATCTGAATGCCGCCTTGCGGGCACATGCCCTGTTTCATAAAGACGTTGATTATATTGTCAATGAAGATGAAATAGTGATTGTGGATGAATTCACGGGACGAACCATGCCGGGAAGGCGCTGGTCAGATGGTCTGCATCAAGCAATTGAAGCAAAGGAAGGTGTAACAATCCAGAATGAAAATCAGACCCTGGCAACGATTACTTACCAGAATTATTTCAGACTGTATGAGAAATTGTCAGGAATGACGGGTACTGCCGACACGGAAGCATATGAATTCCAGACTATTTATGGGCTTGAGGTTGTAGTAATACCTACTCATAAACCAATGATAAGAGTGGATGAGCCGGATGCAATCTTTCTTACGAAAGAGGAGAAGTTTCGTGCCATAGTAGACGATATCAAGGATTGTGTTGATAGAGGTCAACCTGCCCTGGTCGGCACCGCATCTATCGAAGTATCAGAGTATCTGTCCAGTATTCTCGATAAGGAAAAGTTCAATCACCAGGTGCTGAATGCTAAATTCCATGAAAAGGAGGCGGATATCATTGCACAGGCCGGGCGATCTGGAAACGTTACCATTGCAACCAACATGGCCGGGCGCGGCACGGATATTGTCCTCGGCGGTAATTATGAAGCACAGCTTGCCAGGCTCGATAATCCTGATGTTGAAACAGTAGAAAACCTGAAAGAAGAATGGCAAAAGCTTCATGATGAGGTGGTTGCCAACGGTGGATTAAGGATAATTGGTACCGAGAGGCATGAATCAAGACGGATAGACAATCAATTACGTGGCCGTTCCGGGCGCCAGGGAGATCCGGGTTCCAGTCGGTTTTACCTTTCACTGGAAGATAATCTCATGCGGATCTTTGCTTCTGAACGAGTATCGGGGTTGATGCAAAAACTCGGTATGGAGGAAGGTGAGGCGATTGAATCGGGACTGGTTACGCGTGCCATTGAGAATGCACAACGCAAGGTAGAAGCTCATAATTTCGATATCAGAAAACATCTTCTGGAATTCGATGATGTTGCTAATGACCAGCGCAAGGTTATTTATGAGTGGCGTAACGAATTACTGTTGTCCGATGATATATCCGAGGATATAGGAATAATGCGATCGGATGTGATCACGGATACAATTAATTCGTATATTCCGCCGGGCAGTATGGATGAGATGTGGGACATCAAGGGATTAATGGATGCTATAGATTATGAGTTTGGCAGCCGACTCCCGGTACAGGAATGGCTGGATGAAGATGACAGTCTGCATGAAGAAGCACTCAGGGAAAGGATACATACAGAACTGGAAGAGCATTTTAGAAATAAAGAATTAAATGTACCCGTGGATTTGATGAGACGTATAGAAAAGGACTTTATGCTGGATGTGCTGGATCGTCACTGGAAGGAACATCTGATGGCAATGGACCACTTGCGTCAGGGGATTGGTCTCAGAAGTTATGCCGCCAAGAATCCCAAACAGGAGTACAAAAAAGAAGCGTTCGCCATGTTCAGTGAAATGCTTGAGAATATAAAAGTCGATATTATAGGTATCCTGTCGAAAGTTAATGTGAGAACGGAACAGGATCTGAATGCTGTCGAACGCGAACCTGATAATCAAAACATTCAATACAGCCATCCCAGTGCACCCGACGCCTTGTCGTCGGAAGACAACGAATCTCAGCCGGATAAGAAGCAACATGAACCTTATGTCAGGGGCGAAAGAAAAGTCGGCAGGAATGAGCCGTGTCCCTGTGGTTCCGGCAAAAAATACAAGAAATGCCATGGCCGACTTTCCTAGTCGTATCAATTCTAGAAAGGATTGTATATGGCAGTAGGATTATATCCACCTGATCAATTTCCATGCATAGAAGGTATTCGACTATCTGCTGTATCCGCCGGTATATATAAAAGAACCCGGCCGGATTTGGCTCTGATAGAATTGGCAGAGGGATCGAATTGTAGCGCCGTTTTTACCAAAAATTCTTTTGCTGCCGCTCCGGTACAGATAGCAAAAGATCATATCGCCAAATCAAATACCCGTTATTGTCTGGTCAATGCCGGGAATGCGAATGCAGGTACCGGCCTGTCCGGAATGGACGGAGGCAGATCGACCTGTAATGAATTAGCAAGATTATCCCACTGCACGACAGAAAATGTATTGCCTTTCTCGACAGGGGTGATAGGCGAGCCTTTTCCAACTGAAACAATATGCCGAGCTTTACCTGAGTTATATGCAAACTTGCAGGCTGATGCCTGGCTGGATGCAGCCCGGGCAATAATGACAACAGATACCGTTCCAAAAGCAGTATCGAAAACGGTCGTTATAGACAATATAGAGATTAAAATTAACGGTATAGCGAAAGGTGCGGGAATGATAAGGCCCGATATGGCGACAATGTTGGCATTCATCGCTACGGACGCAAGGGTTGATAAAGGAGTTCTTGATCGATTGTTGACTGTTTCTGCCGGTAAATCATTTAACCGTGTATGTGTGGACGGCGATACATCAACCAATGATGCTTGTGTTTTGATAGCTACAGGCAAGGCGTTTAATAATGAGGTTAATTCAATAAATACAGGCAGTTATGAAACCCTGTCCAATGCTATCAGCGATGTTTGCAGTGAGCTGGCGCAATCCATAGTCCGGGATGGAGAGGGAGCAACAAAATTTATCACTATAGATGTAGAGGGAGGCAAAACCGCGGATGAATGCCTCGCTGTTGGTTATGCAGTTGCTACATCGCCGTTAGTAAAAACGGCATTCTTCGCCTCGGACCCTAACTGGGGTAGAATTCTGGCTGCGGTAGGCAGAAGCGGTATTGAAAATCTGAGTATAGAAGGCGTTTGTCTGTATCTTAATGGTGTAAAGATTGTGGAAGGGGGCGGGAGATGTATTACCTACACGGAAGAGGCCGGCCTTGAAGCCATGAAGAATAATGAAATAACCGTCAGGATAGTTCTTGACAGGGGTGATTTTAGCGAAACATTATGGACATGTGATCTCTCCCAAGAGTATGTCCGTATCAACGCGGAATACAGAAGCTGAATAATATATTTTTTTATTAATGCCTGAAATGGAATCGTTCAGACAGAAAGTTCTGCTCGGTATTGTATTAAGCAAGGATAGAATGCAGGTTTTGCTTACCATGCGCCCGAATAATGTCCATCAGGGAGGACGGTGGGAATTCCCGGGAGGCAAAAAAAAGAATAATGAATTATCGGAAGAGGCCCTTATCAGGGAAATGAAGGAAGAAATCAATATTGATGTCATTAATTACAGACGCATCAAACGATTTAATTATGACTATCCTGGCAAGAATCTGGATATTGACGCACGAATAATCGAGGAATGGAGCGGTGATATACGCAGTCTGGAGGGCAGGGAGATAAAGTGGATTGATATAAAAGAACTGGGAAAGGTTAATTTTCCTCCTGCAAACAGAGATATTATCAAGGTACTTCAGTTACCGGAGATTTATTTCATAACGCCGAATCTTGACGGGTATGATCATGAGTTTATAGAACGAATCGATTATATAATTAAAACAGGTATTAGATTGATCAGATTTCGTTCTACAAATCTGAGAGGAAATAAACGGTATGAATATGCCGACAAGATTCTCGAAAAATGCAGAAAATATAATTGTATGTTTATATATGACGGCACGCCGGAAGATGCTGTGCAACTCGGTGCGGACGGTCTGCATATGGATTCAGCCGGTTTATTAAGAACAGAAACCAGGCCATTGGACAATAAGCTATACGTTGCCGCATCCTGTCATAATGAAACAGAAATAAAAAAAGCATCCGCCATAGATGCGGATTTTTGTGTTTTGGCTCCTGTAAAGGATACGCCCAGTCACAGTAACAGCAATTCTCTTGGATGGGCTGAATTTTCCAGACTGGCGGAGATGTCAGACATACCGGTATATGCATTGGGCGGTATGCGCCCGGAAGATTTGGCCAAAGCGCGGCTGCATAATGCTTATGGACTGGCCATGATCAGCGGTTTATGGGAAAACAATTAATAAATCAACTATGTTCCATTATCATTGGATCCCTTGCATTAGTGGGCCATATCATCATCATTCATATTCTCCCAATCCTGTGCCTCATTATCCTTTTCGGGAATGCGATGGTTTTCATCCAGCCAGTCACCAAGGTCTATCAGTTGGCAACGTTTGCTACAGAATGGAAGCCATTGTTTATCTGATATTGAAGAGGTATTCAGTTTACAGACGGGACAGGGCATACTTACAGGGTACAACAATAAAGCTTGAATTCAATGGTTTCTGTAGCCGGTATCGGGCGTGAAGCCAGATCCGGTCGATGCATAAAACGTATGGTAAATCGGTGTTTTCCTCCGCTAATTTCAGGATAGTAAGGGGAATTGTTGGCAAGTACTACACGTATCATCTGGCACTTTGTGCCGGTTTCAAGGCTCTTTTGAAAAAAACCGTTCTCGGCATTTTCCAGAGAAGGATTACTGCTGTTACGAATAATATGAAGTATGAGGAAAATACCATTCTTGAAAGCAATCAGATCCTTCATCCAGTAATTGAATTGTTCATTATGTAATTCCTGCTTCTGGTTAAGCCAGTGATGATATGATGGCAGGTCAAAGCTGCATGTGCCGCCGGGAATATTATTTCTTTGTTTTATGAAGCTTATGAATTCATCATTTCTCAATGTTTGACCTGGCAACATCCTGCTATTTCGCAGTTGATCAAGAGAGCTTCTGATATCATCCAGAATGGAATCCAGCCGATCACTATCGACTCCCGAGCGAGTCTGAAAGTTTTCAAGGTTCTTGCCATATTTTTCCAGTTCCTTGATAACTTCATTTTTCACATCTGTTCGTCCAATAAGATCAACAATATCAATCAAATAACTGATAGACATTCTCATATCGGATTGTGTCATTCTATCCAGGCAATGATCAATCTGCTCAAAAAGAAATTCCAGACGTAGAAAGGTCCTGATTCGCTCATTGAGAGGTTGCTCGTAGTTAATGTATGTTGACACTTCTCTCTGATGAAGACTGTTGTACGGTTTCATATGTTGAAGCAAGATCGAGATATTTACGGTGCAGTATTGCTACCTCTCTTTCAAGATGCTTCGTATCGCCAGTATTTACGATTATATCGTCGGCTGAAGAAAGACGTTCTTGCCTGTCTATTTGAGATTCTATAATAGATAATGCAAGATCTTCAGAAATACCATCGCGTTTAATTATGCGCTTCAACTGAATTTTTACCGGGGCATCAATCACAAGTATTCTGTCTATCCCGTAATCGGCACCGGTTTCCAGCAACAAGGGGATACTGAGAATGCAGTACGGGTAATTGCTGGATGCTATACGCTCCTCTATTTCATCGCGTACCCTGGGATGAATTATGTTTTCCAGTTTGTTTTTCAGTTCCGTTTTCTTGAATATAATATCCTTTATCAGGTCACGTCTTAAATATCCTTCTTCATTAACAATATTATTCCCAAAAAGTGCGATGATTTCGTCATAGGCAGGTTCCCCCGGTCGGGAAATCTCGCGGACTATTTCATCAGCATCAATAACGGGTACACCCAGAGATCGAAACATATTCGACACCGTTGATTTGCCGCTGGCAATTCCACCGGTAAGTCCGATGCGCAGCATTTTCTTCATAGGGTACCCAGCGCCCAGAGATAATATTTCTGCATGATAACTTCCCCATACAGTAGCGTTATCCAGCCGGCAGCGGCAAGATACGGTCCAAAAGGAATTGGCACGCTTCTGCCGTGTTTCCTGAAAAGAATCAGGAAGATACCTGCTACAGCCCCGACTAGCGAGGAAAGGATGATAATCAAGGGGAGCATTTGCCAGCCAAGCCATGCGCCCAGCATCGCGAGTAATTTGAAATCACCATAGCCCATCCCCTCTTTCCCGGTGACCAGTTTGAACAGCATATATACCGACCAGAGGGATACATAGCCGGCCATGGCGCCAATAATACTTGAGTGAATATCGGTAAATGGTTGACTCAGCGTCATATTTGCAAATATGCCCAGCCAGAGGAAGGGCAGGGTAATGTCATCGGGCAATAATTGATGTTCCAGGTCAATAGCAGAAAGAACAATAAGTGCCCAGCTCATAAAGATTGCCAGCAATGCCTGTATGGACCAGCCGAAATGCCAGGCCATGGCGAGTGCCGCCAGGGCACTGAGTGCCTCGATGATGGGGTAACGAAAGGATATCGGGGATTTGCATTCAGAGCACTTCCCGCCCAGAAACAGGTAACTGATGACGGGTATGTTTTCCAATGCTGTTATACGATGATTGCAAACCGGACAGCGGGATCCGGGTGTAACAAGATTAAAGCGTTCGGTTTTCCGGTTTTCTTCCGATGATGCAGTTTCAAGCAACCGGCGACATTCTTCCCGCCACTCTTGCATCATCATTTTTGGCAGACGGTATATCAGGACATTAAGAAAGCTGCCTATGATAAGGCCAAAAAGAATAACCGTTATGTAGTAGGCGGCAGGGTTGTCTTGTAAGTAAATAAAGAGATACACGTTGATACCATGAGGCGTCCTGGGCGTAAATCAACAATTGACTTTACCCGTGTTATTGTCCTACGAGTCCTTTTGGATGGAATATAAGAAGAATGGGCGATGTATCAGACCACAGCGCCCATTTTGAATATAGGCAGATACATACCGACGACAATCCCGCCGATAACAACGCCCAGGAAAGCCATGATCATGGGTTCCAGTAGACTGGTGAGTGCCTCAACAGCGTCATCGATCTCCTGTTCGTACCAGTCGGCCACCTTGCCGAGCATGGTATCGATGGCACCGGATTCTTCGCCGATGGCCACCATTTGTACCACCATGTTGGGGAACAGTTCGGACTCGCGCATGGTCGACTGCAACTGGGTGCCGGTCGAGATTTCATCACGCATTTTGATGGTGGCATTGTAGAAAACAATATTTCCGCAAGCCCCGGCGACGGAGGTCATGGCCTCGACCAGCGGGGTGCCGGCGGCGAACATGGTTTCCAGTGTCCTGGCAAAGCGTGCAATGGCGGATTTTTCCAGAATTGCTCCAATCACCGGTAACTTCAGAGACATGCGGTCGAGAAACTGTCCGAAAGCGACGGAACGTTTTCTCGCTTCGACGAAGGCGAAAACGACGCCGCCGATACCAAGGAACAGCAGCCACCAGTAAGCCTGGAACCATTTGGACATATCAATCAGCAACTGGGTCAGAGCCGGCAGATCCGCCCCGAAACTGGAAAACAGTTCCTGGAATTGCGGGATCACGAAGATCATGAGGATGGTGACGATAATAAACGCCACAACAATAACGGCGGCAGGATAGAAGAGCGCCGACTTGATCTTTGATTTCAGCGCCTCGGTTTTCTCCATGTAGGTGGCGATCTTGTGCAGGATACCTTCGAGAATACCCGATTGCTCACCGGCCTGGACGAGATTAACGTACAGATCACTGAACTGGCGCGGGTGTTTTCTCAGGGCATCGGTGAGGCCGTTGCCGGCTTCCACGTCCGCCTTGATGGCCAGTATGAGGTCCTGCATGGCGGGGTTCTCATGGCCGCGACCGACGATCTCGAAGGCCTGCACCAGCGGCACGCCGGACGACATCATGGTGGCCAGCTGTCGGCTGAAAACCGTAATATCCTTGGGGGTAACCTTGCCTTTGCTGCCGCCGCCGAACAGGGGCTTGGGTTTCTTCTTGACCTTGAGGGGATTAACCCCCTGACGCCGCAGAACCGCTTTTACCAGGGCATCGCTCTGGCCGGTCATTTCTCCCTTGACGCGTTTGCCGGACTTGTCCGTGCCCTCCCAGACATACATATCCGCTTTTGCTGCTTCAGCCATAATCGCTACTCTACAGTGACACGGTTGACTTCGGTCAGGCTGGTCAGGCCATCGATGACCTTCTGCAGACCGGAGCGGCGGATGTCCCAGACCCCCTCACTGCCGGCCTGATCAGCCAGTTGTACGGCATTGGCACCCTCGATAATAAGCCGCTTCGTCGCATCGGAGATGGGCATGACCTGATAGATACCGGCCCGTCCCTTGTAGCCGGAAGGGCAGTCTTCATTACCGGTTACGGGCTGATAGATCTTGATGCCCTTGGCGATTTCCTCCTCGGCAAAACCTTCCTTGCGCAGGGAGTCCTCATCCATCTCCAGTATTTCCCGGTATTCCGGATGCAATCTCCGGCAAAGCCGCTGGGCGGTAATCAGGTTGATACTGGTGGCCACGGCAAAGGGGGCGATGCCCATATCCTGAAGGCGGGTCAGGGTTTGCGGCGCGTCGTTGGTATGCAGGGTGGACATGACCATATGACCGGTCTGTGCCGCCTTGACGGCGATGGAAGCGGTTTCCAGATCCCGGATCTCGCCCACCAGAATGATATCCGGATCCTGACGCAGGAAGGCCTTCAGGGCCTTGGGAAAGGTCATGCCGGTGCGTTCGTCCACCTGCACCTGGTTGACGCCGGGCAGGTTGATTTCGACCGGGTCCTCCGCGGTGGAAATATTGATATCTTCCTGATTGAGAATATTGATGCCGGTGTACAAGGACACCGTCTTACCACTACCGGTCGGGCCGGTCACCAGGAACATACCGTAGGGTTTTTTCAGATTGGCTAGGAACAACTCTTTCTGAAAATCCTCGTAACCCAGTTGATCAATCTGCAGGGCGGCGGCGTCGGAATCGAGAATACGCATCACTGTCTTTTCCCCGAACAGCGTCGGGCAGGTGCTGACGCGGAAGTCGATGGCCTTGTTCTTGGACAGTTTCAGTTTGATGCGTCCGTCCTGCGGCACCCGGCGTTCCGATACATCCAGGCGCGACATGACCTTGATGCGCGCGGCGATCTTGCCGGCCAGGCTGATGGGCGGTTTGGCGACTTCCTCCAGCACACCGTCGATACGGAAGCGTACCCGGTAGAATTTCTCATAAGGTTCAAAATGCAGGTCGGAGGCGCCTTTCTTGATGGCGTCCAGCAGGACCTTGTTGACGAACTTGACCACCGGCGCGTCATCCACATCGGTATCATCCACAGCGCCGCTGTCCTTTTCATCGTCCGCGACTTCCAGGTCGTCCAGGTTGTCGAATTCATCGTCCTCCATATCGCCCAGACCGCCTTCCATCTCTTCCAGGGCCTTGTCGATGGCCTTGGTCAGCTTGTCTTCCTCCACCAGAATCGCCTCGGTATTGCTGCTGGTGGCGAACTTGATTTCGTCCAGGGCCTGTAGATTGGTCGGGTCGGAAACCGCGATATAAAGCCGCTTGCCGCGCTTGAATATGGGCAGGGCGTGGTGCTTGCGGATCAGATCCTCCTTGACCGTCTTGACCGTATCAATGTCCAGTTCAAAGGAATTCAGTTCCAGCAACGGGACGCCGAATTCCTGTGACGCCGCCAGGGCAATATCGCTGCTGGCGGCGAGCTTGTTCTCCACCAGATAGGAGACAAATGGCTGTTTTTTGCTCAGAGCCTTCTGGTGGTGGTCCTGGGCGGCTTCTTCATCAAGTATGCCGTCAAGGACCAGTTTCCGGGCAAGGCCGCTCAGTTGGATTTTATTTGCGGAAACAGCCATAGACGTAGTGCTCTTCTTTCTTTCAGTTTATCGTCTAAATAGTAGATTATATGGTGAAAATTACCAACAGTTTTCTCGTTATTGCAGCGCAACATAGTACCTCGACACAGGAATTATGATGAATTCAGCGCCGGACCAGGGCCTTTCCC
>JBBDSH010000060.1:0-31464 GCA_040905045.1 Gammaproteobacteria bacterium
TTGACTGCAGGATTCTTTTTGCTCGGTTTGATCGGTTCTTTGCGGTGGGTTTCGCTGAACAACGCTCTACCCACCCTACGATACTCAATGTCGGTTTAAAGATTTCTCGCTTTGCTCGAAATGACCCTTTCTTTATGGTGGGTTTCGCGCTGCGCGCTCTACCCACCCTACGATAATCTATTCAGATATTTATCTCCGAGCCGTCCGCCAGGCGGATGGTATACCATTGCAGCTCGCAGTTTGCGGTAATATTCGCCGCCCGCGGCTCCTCTTTTATCTGGCCGCTGCTTCTCATGTTGCATGTGACCGGGCTGTAGAACCCTTTTGCCTCGTCGTCGAGGGTTTCAAAAAGACGGAACAGATCGCCTTCGTGCAGGAGCGACATATCCAGGTTCATGCGGGAACCGAAGAGCTTGAATCTGCCGGTGTTGACGGAATAGCCCGGCGTATAGGCGTTCTGGGATTCGATCTGGTAATTCAGCCGCGGCAGGTTCATTTCCCTGGCTGTGGCGCGCAGCACCTCGATCCAGTTGAGTCTCTGTTCCCGGCCGATGACGCCGTTGTTATGAAGCTCGAGAAAGCGGGGGTAGTATTCCTTGATCAGCCGTTCCTCCTCATCGACGGCCAGGTAACGCTGGCTGATGGTCTTGAAGCGGGCGTCGTTGCGGGCAAATTCCTGCTGCATCTGTTTCTTGAAGTAGAGGCTGCCGTACAGCAGGGAGCCGCCCACGCACAGGCAGACGACCAGAATGACGATGGAACCGCGCAGTACCTTCCAGTCGATATCCTTATGCCGCATGTCGGATCCCCAGAACCACACGGATGGAAAAACGGGCGTCCTTGCCTTCCGCGCCGGTATTGCCCTGCAGGCTGGCGTCGGAGCTGACATCCAGCGGCAGGTTCAGAATGCTGACATCGTAAACACCTTCCCGGCCGCCCAATTCCTCCACGAATTCGTTGATCACGGCTATGGCCTTACGGTAATCGCCGTTGAATGGTTCCAGGTGGCCCTCGATACGGGCGATCTGGTAATAATCGTAGCCGGTGTCCCGGTCGCTGACGTTGCTGTAGCCGATCTCGCCCGGCCGCGGCGTGTTGCCTCTGCCGGCCGCGGCACCGCCGCCGGTATTCAGATTTGGGTCGATGCTGGCGGTCCATTGAAAATCATCCACGCGTATATCCGGGTGGGCGCCCGCCACGGCGCTGATCACCTGCACCATGCGCAGGGGCGTGGTCTTGTATTGGTGCAGGGTCTCCACCAGGTCCACGGCCACCTTCAGATCCTGGGCTTCCACCGGCGTCGCCGGCAGGCGCTCGCGCGCCATCTGGTAACGCTGGTCGTAAAACTCGGCCTTGTTTTCCGCGGTGAGACTGTTTTGCTTGAATGTCAGGCCGTCCATGAGGTTGAAGCCGCTCCAGGCGGCGCCGCCCAGCAGCAGCAGGGCGCCGCTGACGGTCATGGCATGGCGCAGGCCGCGCATGGTGAAATAACGCCGGTCTTTCGAGGAGGCGTAGAAGTTCCCCGGCTTCTGCTTCAGCAATTGATGCGCGAACAGCTTGTCGCTGAAGGGCGTGGTAATAGTCTGCGAGGAACCGGCCGACTTCAGCAGTTGATCGACGTCATAAAAGGAATACTGGACCAGACTGCTGTCCTCGTGCTCCTTTTTCAGTTCCTCCAGCAGATCGGCGGACAGTAGAAAACAGATCTCCAGCGGGTCTTCCTGGCTGATCAGGCGCATGCTGTTCAGGTAACGCCGGATCTTCTCCACTTCCTCCGCTATGTGCGGCGCATAGGGCTCGGTGCCGTAACGCGGCATGGTAATAAGACGGCTGATGCGGAACTGCTTGTCGTGGAAGAAGGTCTGCCTGAGACCGCTGAGACTTTGCAGGCTGACCATGAGCAGGTGCTTTGACGGGTTATCGAACAATTTCAGGAGAGACTCGGTCACCAGCGCCACGGAATAGATTCCGGCCAGCGGCACCTTGTAGTTATCCAGGAGCTGCACCCACGGCCTGACCAGATCCGGGTTGGTCAGGGCCGTCATGAGAATGCGATCGTCCCGGCGGCCTTCCTGCTCGCGGTCGATGACCCGGGAATAAAAATACGGCGTGTCGCGGAACAGGCGTCCTTTTTTGCGCTCCAGCAGCGCGCGCCGGTCCGGACCGTAGACATGCGGCACGGTATCCTGGCGGAATTCCTCCTCGAAGAAATCCGTCAGGATGTAGGTGGGCAGTTTCTCGGTCTCATGCAGATAGCGTTCGAAATAGGCGCGGCCCTCCTCGTTGGTATCGAACAGGTAGGAACTGCCGATATCGTTGCCGTACCAGTGGTAGACCGCCGCCTTGTGGGCGCTCAGGAAGAGCACGCGGCGGTGGGTGAATTTAAATTTCGATATTAGTGATGAGATCATAAATCGGACCCAGAATGGAAAACATCACCCAGCCGACCAGGAAACCCAGCACCACGGTCATGGCCGGTTCGATGATGGACTGCAGCCGTTCAATGGATTCGCGCACGTCACGGGTATAGAAATAGGAGACGTTCTCCAGCGACTCCTGCAGGGCGCCGGTGGACTCGCCGACGCGGATCATACGCAGCACCAGCGCCGGGAACAGCTTCGAGGATTCAAAACTGTCGCTGAGGCTGTTGCCGTCGGCGATCTGCTGGCCCACCTGCCGGACAGCCGCCTCAATGGCACGGTTGCCGGCGATGTCCTCGCCGGTGCGGATGCAGTCGATAATGGTGATGCCGGAGGAATACATCATGGCGAAAAACCCCACCAGGCGCGCCAGGATCAGTTTCTCGAGGATCGGCCCGACCACCGGGGTTTTCAGTTTCAGGGCATCGATTTTCAGGGCGAAATCCGGACTGGTCCTGATACCGATGACAAGCGCGGTGAACAGCACAACCGGTGTCGCCAGGACCACGTACCAGTAATTGACGAAGAAGTTGGACGTCGCGATCAGCGCCTTGGTGTGCATGGGCAGTTCCGAACCCATGGTCTTGACGAAGGAAAGCAGTTCCGGCACCAGGTAGGTCATCAGGAAAAACAATACGGCGATCACCACCGTGCCGACGAAGGCCGGATACATGATCACTTTCTTTGCCTGGGAGGCCTGTTCGTCCTGCCACTTGAGGCTGTCGCCGAGGCGCATGAAGACCTCGCTCATCTCGCCGCTCTGTTCGCCGGCGCCGACCAGACTGCAGAACACATTACTGAAGACACCCGGAAAATCTCTCATGGCCTGGGACAGGGTCTTGCCGCCCTCGATGGATTCGCTCATGGCGGAGATCACTTCCCTGAGGCGCGGGTTGTCGGTGGAATCGCGCAGGTCTTCCAGGCTTTCCAGCATGGGCACGCCGGCCCGTGTGGTCTGTTCCAGATGAAAACAGAACAGGATGAGATCCCGGCGCGTGACGCCGCGCCCGGATACACGGTCGCTCTGCGATCCCAGCTCCTTGTAATTGATGAGATCCAGATTCATCTTGCGCAGGCGCATTTCCAGGTCGGCGATATTGACGGCGTCGGCCTTGCCGATCTGGATACGGCCCCTTTCATCCATCGCCTTGTACTGGTAAAAGTCCATGGCCCTACTTCTGCTTCAGTCTGGGCGTGAGATCCACTACCCGGGCGATTTCGTCGAGACTGGTGGTGCCGTCCAGGACCCGGGCCGAAGCCGCGTCCACCAGCGGCCGGAAGCCCTTGGACACGGCCATGCGCAGGAGATCCCGCATGGTGGCGCGGCGGGCCACCAGTTCATCCAGGTCCGGATCGAATTTCAACACTTCCATGATGGCCACCCGGCCCTTGTAACCCTGGTTATCGCATTCGCGGCAGCCTTTCGGTTTGTAGATCTCCTGCTGACGGTCAGTGGATTTCAGTCCCAGCAGGGTGCGTTCCAGTTCCTCCAGCGGTGCCGGCTGCTTGCAGGACGGACACAGCATTCGCACCAGGCGCTGGGCGATGATGCCGATAATGTTGCCGGCCAGGACGTCCGGCTTGACGCCGATATCCAGCAGGCGGGGAATGGCGCCCAGGGCGGAATTGGTGTGCAGCGTCGAGAACACCTGGTGACCGGTCATGGCCGCGCGCAGGGTCATGTTGGCGGTGTCCTCGTCGCGGATCTCGCCCACCAGGATGATGTCCGGGTCCTGACGCATGAGGGAACGGATGCCGTTGGCGAAATCCAGCCGCGAGGACTCGCTGGCGGTGGTCTGGCGGATCATGGTGGTGGGGTATTCCACCGGGTCTTCCAGTGTCATGATGTTGACCGACTCGGTATTGAGATAATTGAGCACGGAATACAATGTGGTGGTCTTGCCGCTGCCGGTGGGGCCGGTGACCAGGATGACGCCTTCCGGCCGCGCCACCATGAGTTTTAATGTGGTTAGTTCATCCTCTTTCAGGTTCAGTGCTTCCAGGGCGACGATGCCCTTTTGCCGATCCAGCACGCGCAGGACGATGTTCTCGCCGTGCACCGTGGGCAGGGTGGAAACGCGGAAGTCGATGCGACGCCCGGACAGGGACAGTGTCACACGGCCGTCCTGGGGCGCGCGCACCTCGGCGATGTCCATGCCGGCGATGACCTTGAGGCGCACGGCGATGGCCGACCAGTAATTCTTGTGCAGGCTGCGCACCTGGCGCAGCACGCCGTCGATGCGGTAACGGAAACGCAGGAAGCCTTCTTCCGGCTCGAAGTGGATGTCCGAGGCGCCGCGCTTGACCGCGTCCGAGAGCAGGGCGTTGACCAGCCGCACCACCGGCTGGCTGTATTCCGCCGTTTCCGCGTCCAGGCTCTGGTAATCGATTTCGCCGGTTTCGATCTCGCGCAGGATGCCGTCCACGGAGAGTTCAAAGCCGTAAAACTGATCGATGGATTTTTCGATCTCCGCCTCGCCGGCCAGTACCGGCGTGATGTCGACGGACCCTCCCAGATGGGCGTTGATCTGATCCAGCGCCACCACGTCGAAAGTATCCGCCATGGCCAGCGTCAGGATATTGGTCTGGGGATTGAAATTGATGGGCAGGATGCGCAGGCGGCGGGCCATGTCCTTGGGGATCATGCCGATGGCCTCGCCGTCGGCGACGGCGCGGTTCAGATCGACGCTTTCCTGGCCGATGACGCCGCCGATGACATCGCGAATGATGGCCTCGGTGGCAAAGCCCATGCGCACCAGGATCTTGCCCAGGTGTTCCTTGGTGCGCTTCTGCTCGGTCAGGGCGATATCGATCTGATCGGGCGTGGTGACGCCCTTGCTGACCAGGATCTCGCCCAGCCGCAGGTGCTTTTTATGGGGGCCGGTAATGGTCAAGGCTGCGCCGCCCCTTCGAGTATGGCGATTCGCTTTTGCAGGGTCGCCGGATCAAAATTCGCGCCGCCGTTAGCGGCCAGTTCCAGTGCATTGCGGTAATACTCCAGCGCGTTGCGGGACTTGCCCAGCCTGTCCAGGCTGACCGCCAGATTCATGGCGTAGTCGGCATTGCCGTCATCCAGGCGGAAGGCGTCGAAATAGGCCTGCTGGGCATCGGGCCAACGGGATTGCGCGGCGTGGATATTGCCCAGGGCGAAATGCAGATAGGCCACATCGGGATTGTCCTGCAGCATCTGCCTGATGGTGGTTTCAGCCCGCCGCCTGTCCGTGGTTCTGCTCAGATTGATCAGGGCCGCCCGGGCCAGGTTGTCGCGGGGATTCAGCCGCAGGATGCGCGCGTAGATCCCCAGCGCCTGTTCCGCATCGTCCCGTTTCAATGCCAGCGCGGCCAGGCCCAGCAGGGCATCGCGATTGTCCGGATACTGCTGCAGGACCTTTTCATAGGCTTCCGCCGCGGCCCGGTAATCGCCGTTCTTGTAGGAGCGGTACGCTTCATTAAGGAGAATGCCCTGCCGCTCGGGCGTTTTGCTGCGGCTGATCCGGATCAGGGAGGGCGGCGGTTCCAGCGTCTCCGGCAGTGCCGCCGGCGGCTGTTCCCGCACGGCAACCGCTTCCGTTTCCTTGTCCCCCTCATCGGCAGTTTCCGCCGCCGTCGCATCGGCCGCTTCGGGGGATGCCTCCGCTGTTGTCCCGGCTGTCTTCTGCCGTGTTTCGTCAACGGGCTTTTCTTCCGCGGCCGCCGCCTGTTGTTCCGTTTCGGAAGCCGCGGTCCCCGTATCGGTGGGTTCCGAAGCACCGCTTATGGTTCCAGCGTCGACGCTTTCGCCGGGCTGCGCCTGAAACGAGCCCGACTGGACCGGCTGCGGGGGCACCCGCGCCGCGGGAACCTCCACCGGCGTTACGCTTTCAACGCCCCGCGCCACCATGGGCGAGGGCAGTTTGCGGTTGATGGGTGTAACGGTGTAGTAATACCAGACCGCCGCCGCCGCAATCATGACCACGGTGGTGCCGATTAAGACCCATTTGACGCCGGGACTGCCTTGCCGGGTGGTGGTACCGGCCGTGAATACGGTTTCCGCCGCCACCGGCGTGGGTTGATCCTCGCTGCCGATATCCGCCGCCATCTGCAGGGCGCTGACTCCCGGCAGCGTCTCGTCGTAACCGCCCGCCCTGTCGCCGGAGACCGGCGCCTCCCCCTGAACCGTTTCCTCGAACATGGCCCGGTTCATGGAATCGTCCAGCTCAAAATCGTGGAAGGTTTGATCCGGATCGGCGGCCGATTCTTCACGATCCATTTCCTCTATCCGGGATGAATCCTGTTCCCGGCGCGCCGCATCCTCGCTGTCCTCTTCATCGGCATCCATGCCGGGATCGTCGATGGCGAGGTGCAGACTCTGATCGCCGGTGATGTCCTCGGTCTCATTGCCGTCGTCCGAGATTCTCATGTCTTCGTATTCGCCCGTCTCTTCCGTAGCCGGACTTTCCATTTCACGGCGCCGCTCCTCGATGGGCGCCAGGGACAGTTCCATGGTGGGGCTTTCCGAATCGATGGCATGGGGCCCGGATGTGCCGGCATCGGATGCGGGTTCGCTTTCGGCGGGTTGCTTGTCGTCCCGGCTCTCGACTGTCGTCGGTTTAATCGCTTCCGACTCTCTCAGGCGTTTCGCGGCTTCCTTTTTCTCCTGTTCCGCCTTCTTCAAGGCGTCCATCAAAAGACTCATGACGGATCAGCCACCGGTATTGGTTCCGGAACGGTTCGTCCTTTGTTCCAGGAATGTCTTGTACTGCCGGAAATCCTCTTCCAGGCTCGGGTTGCGAATGACCTGCGGCCGCAGAAAGATAACCAGTTCGGTCTTGGAGCCCTGCTTTGTCCGGCTTTTGAACAACTCTCCCAGACCGGGGATCTTTGACAACATCGGAATACCCGCATTATCCAGCTGCTCCCGATCCTCCATTAAACCACCCAGCACGGCGATCTGGCCGCTGTTCACTTCCATCAGGGTCTCCATTTCCCGGACCCGCAATTCCGGCACGCCGGAATTGACCGTCAACTGCGGATTGGGATCGGGCACGAAGCGCAGCACGCGGGAGATGGAGGGACGGATATTCAGAATAATGGAATCGTTGGCGTTGATCTGGGGCGTGACGCTCATGGTAACGCCCACGGACACGGTTTTCGGGGTGGTATCGAATGTGGTGATGGAAGTGGTCTGGGATTGCGAGGTTTCCGCGTCCACTTCGAAGTAAACGATATCGTCCACCACCTGGAGCACGGCCGTCTGGTTATTCAGCGCCATGATCTGGGGACTGGATAAAATGCTGACATCGCCGAATTCCTCCAGCAGTCGTATCTGGGCATCGACCACATCCCCGGCCTGGTTGTCCGTGTAATTGTAATCCAGCACCAGTTCGGAGAATTCACCGGCAAAACCGGCGCCGGGAAGAAGGCTTGAACTGAGACTGAAGTCCGAACGCCCCATTTGTGTCAACAGGCTCCAGTCGATGCCGGCCTGGAAAGCCTTGCTCAGGTTTACTTCCGCGATGGTGACCTGTATCAGGACCTGCCTGCGGGCGTTGTTCAGGGCGCCGTCCACCAGTTCCCGTATCTGCCGGTGCTGATTCGAGGTAGCGCGCACCTGCAAAAGACCCGATTCGGGGTAGGCGGTCACGTCGCTGTCCTCGACATCCTCGCCGAGAATATTTTCCACCGCGGTTATCAATGACGCCCAGAAATTGTTGCTGGATTCAATGGCCACATTGGTGGAGCCGGTTCCGGTCGAGCCACCGCCCCCGCCTCCGCCTCCGCCGCCACCACCGCCGGCACCACCACCGCCGCCGCCGATGGAGGTATTCAGTTCCACGTCGCCGGTCATTTCCCGGGACTGGCTGATGTAATTGATTTCATAATTGCGGATGAAGGGCGAGTCGGGCTGAATGACCAGGACTTGGTCTTCGTAGTCATAACGCAGGGTGACCTGGCGGGCGATGCGCGCCAGGATCTGGTTCATGGTCTGATCGACGGCGTTGATGGTCACGGTACCTGTGATTTGCGGATTGATGTCCACATTGATATCGGCGTCCCGGGCCAGGGCGAAAAGCAGCTCCTTGACCGGGACTTCGTTGACCACCACCGTGTATTTCTCCACTTCCGCCGGTTCTTCCGGCTCCGGCAGTACGGGAGTCTGTTGCACCGTTTCCGGAATGGCCTCCTGCGATACACTCTCCCCGGTGTTGATGTGCCCCCCGGACGGTTCCATGGACTCGGGCACCATCCGGGCGCAGGCGGCAAGCAGGAAAAAGCAAGAGATACCAAACAGGGTTGAAAGCCGCCTGTTACGCGAGGGCGCGCGATATGAAACAGGCTTTGTTTGACCCATCATGCTCTTATACATAGTTTACAGTCCCGAACGTTGTCCTGCCCCATTTTGCTTTCCCCCGTACAACCGCCGGGTCAGGCATGCCATAAGCCCGCTTTTTCTCTTTAATATTAAGGATATAAGGTCAACTATACCCTGCTTGAGAGATTAATAACATTAAGTTTTCCAAGTCTATAAATTTTCAACTGTTTTCAGCGGCCTGTAAACAATGGATCGGCAGCGATCGCAGGCTTCATCCCCGAGATCCTGTCCCGACAAGACCACCGTTTCCGGAGGCACCGTCTCCAGTTGCCGAATCAATGCGTTGGCCTCTGTTTCTGAAAACGCCGCACCGTCCAGGCCGCCCAGTTCGAGTACGGTATAGGTACGAACCGGCCGGCCCGGTTCAGGCTCCGTGACAACCCGGCTTTCCGAGACTTGCGCATCCTCCTTTCTTTCCGGCTCCGAGACTTTGACCCCGGTCAATACATCCGCGTCCTTGCCTGTCACGATCTCCGCCGGGATGTGCCGATCCGCCGCGGTTTCGTCCGGCGCTTCCTCGGCAGCCCTCAGCACCTCCCCGGCCTCCTCCGCCGGTTCATCCTTCTCCGTTGCCGGCGCGGCCGTTTCCTTGTCCCGAAGCGAGGCTGGAGGAGGATCTTCCCCGGCGGAGGCCGCGGTTCCAGTCTCCTCTCCGGGTGCGGGCACCGCCGTATCAGATAAGGCCGGTTCGGGCACGGACAGCCTTACCGGGCCCGCCAGCCAGACAACCAGCAACGCCAGTATGATCAACCCCGTCGTTGCGAATAGCAGCCGGCGCAACCCGCCGCGGCGCATGCCGGAACCGGTGGAAAATTCACTGTCGGCGGCGGCCTTGCGGATGTGTTTCGAGCTGACCCGGTGGGTGTGCTCGGCATAGGCCGCGAGCAAGGCCTTGTCGGCCAGGATATTAATGCGCCGCAACAGTCCCTTTGAATAACGCTCGATGTCCCGTACCGCCGACCGGTCAAACAGGGTGTCGGCGCGGTAACCGCAGGCACGCACGCGGCTGTTCAGGTAATCGCGGATGTCATCGCTTTGAAAGGGATTCAGGCGAAAACTGTAGGTAATGCGTTCCTTGAGCTGCCGGATTTCGGGAGTGGCAATCATCTCGTCCAGTTCCGGCTGGCCGAACAGGACGATCTGCAGGAGTTTGTTCTGCTTGGTTTCCAGATTGCTGAGCAGGCGTATTTCTTCCAGGGTGGCCAGGGGCATGCTCTGTGCCTCTTCCACGAACACCACCACCTGGCGATCCTGGCTGTGCCGCTGCAGCAGGTATTCCTGCAGGCGGTTCATGACCTCGAAGCGGGAGGCACCGGCCGGGATCTCCAGATTCAGTTCAAAGGCAATGGCATGGACCGTGTTTTCCGGCGCCAGGCTGGGGTTGGCCAGATACACCACTTCCACCCTGTCGGGCAGTTCCTGCTCCAGCATGCGGCAGAGCATGGTCTTGCCGCTGCCCACCTCGCCGACCACCTTGACGATACCCTCGCCGTTGAGGATGGCGTACAAAAGCGCATCCAGTACCGCGCCCCGCTCGCCGCCGGGATAGAACAGACTCGTATCCGGTGTGATCTTGAAGGGCGGCTGCCGGAAGCCGAAATAATCGTAGTACATATAATTCCTGTGCCGAGGTACTAGTTAATGCCGAGCCGCTGCAATCTGCTGTACAGGGTGGTCCGGTTGATGCCAAGCAGACGCGCGGCCTTGCTCAGATTGCCGCCGCTCATATCCAGCGCCGCGGCAATGTAATTTCGTTCCATATCGGACAGACGGTTTTCCAGACGAAAGTTCTTGCCCATGAGTTCCGCACGAATGTTTTCCTCGACCTCCATCCCGCCGGGGGCGTTCACATCGGTGATGGCCGTTTCCAGCTCGCTGCGCAGTTCCTCGACCCCCACCTCCTTGCCGGCATGCTTGGCGCAAAGGCGTATGGCAATGTTGCGCAATTCGCGGACATTGCCGGGGAAAGTATAGTCCAGCAGGCAGTCGACGGCTTCACGGCTTAATTCAAAAGGCGCGGCGTTATTGACGGCGTAGATCCGCTTGAAGTGATCCAGCAGCAGCAGGCAGTCCTTTTCCCGATCGCGCAGCGGCGGCACATGGATATTGAGAACGCTGAGACGGTGATACAGATCCTGGCGGAATCGCCCGGCGCGGACTTCCTCGCGCAGATCCCGGTTGGTGGCGGCGATAATGCGCGCTTCGGAATAACGCGGCTGTGTCTCGCCCAGACGGTAGTACTCGCCGTTTTCCAGTACCCGCAACAGCTTGGACTGCAGGTTCAGCGGCAGATCACCCACTTCGTCGAGAAACAGGCTGCCCTGGCCGGCGTCTTCGAAAAAACCGCTCTTGCTGGATGTGGCCCCGGTATAAGCGCCTTTGGCATGACCGAACAACTGGGCTTCCAGCAGTTCCGGCGAAAAGGCGGCGCAGTTGATGGTCAGAAAGGGCGCTCCGGCGCGGGGACTTTGATCGTGCAGCGACCTGGCCACCAGTTCCTTGCCGCTGCCGGATTCGCCTTCGATCAGCACCGGGAAGGGCGTATCGGCGTATTGCGTGATCAGGTCCCGCAGGGTTGCCATGATCGGACTCTCGCCCATCAAGGGCTCGCCTTCCGCTTCCGGCGCGGCTTCGGCCCGCTCGGCCTCGAACATCATTAACTGGTGATCCAGCCGTGCCTTGAGCAGGTTGAGGTCGCAGGGCTTGGGGATGAAATCCACCGCGCCCAAAGTCAGGGCGTGCTGGATATTGCCCGACTCATTCTGGCCGGATAAAACCAGGATTTTGATATTGGAATTGAAGGCAATCAGTTCATGAATAAGTTCAAACCCCTGTTCCGGACTGTGCGGCACGGGCGGCAGCCCCAGATCGATCAGGGCCAGGGGCGGGATCTGATCGAGCCGCTGCAGCAAATCCCTGGCCTGTTTGCGGTTGCCCGCCGTATAGACCTGGTACTGCGGCTCCAGGGCCAGCGACAGCGACTCCACTATCATGGGATCGTCATCGACAAACAGCAGTTCGGGTTTACCGGAAGCCGTTGCGGCGGTCTCGGACATGGCGTTGGACAAGATGTGTTCCCGCTCCTGATTAACAGGTACGAAAATAACTGCTAGTTCAGCAGGGTACAAGTAGTTCCTGTGGTTACTAAAACAATTGATCTTTATCCGGACCGGGGCAATCCGACCCGAAAATTCGGCCCGGGGGCGGGCCTCCCACTTCCACGGTTCTGTCCCGGTGATTAACCCTGATTGTGGGGGAAGTGGTGCATAGCCTGTCCCGGACTTAATCCGGGAGATGCACCGTTTACGGAGCAAAGGATGCAACGGCGACCACGCCGCGAAAAAGGCACGCGGCACGGATGAAGCACAACTAATCCGGAAACCTGCATTGATCTTGCCACACGGGTACCCCGGAGCCGTCATGCCGGAGGCGCGCTGTCCAGCGCCATCCGGTATCCATTCATTTGTGTAGGCCCGTAGCCCGGATGAAGGCCGGCGGCCGGAATCCGGGATCTCCTCTCCCGGATTACGCTGGCGCTTCATCCGGGCTACGGTTACATCAAAGAGACGTTTTACGGGCATAAAAAAACGGGGAACGGTTTGCACCGTTCCCCGTTCGGTTACACCTTTACTACCGTATTAATTAATAGCGATAGTGATCCGGCTTGTACGGGCCTTTGACATCGACACCGATGTAATCGGCCTGCTCCTTCGTGAGCTCGGTCAGGCTGGCACCGATGCGCTCCAGGTGCAGTCGCGCAACCTTCTCGTCCAGATGCTTGGGCAGGACGTAGACATCCTTTTCGTACTTGTCGTTGCGCTTGTGCAGCTCGATCTGCGCCAGAACCTGGTTGGTGAAGGAGTTGGACATGACGAAGCTGGGATGGCCGGTGCCGCAGCCCAGGTTCACCAGGCGGCCCTTGGCCAGCAGGATGATGCGCTTGTCATCAGGGAAGATAACATGATCCACCTGCGGCTTGATTTCATCCCACTTGCACTTCTTCTCCAGGCCGGCGACATCGATTTCGTTATCGAAATGGCCGATGTTGCAGACGATGGCCTGTTCTTTCATCTTCTCCATGTGCTCAAAAGTGATGACATGGAAGTTGCCGGTGGCGGTGACAAAGATGTCCACATCACTGACCACCTCGTCCATGGTGACCACATCGAAGCCTTCCATGGAGGCCTGCAGGGCGCAGATGGGATCCACTTCGGAAACCATGACCTTGGCGCCGAGGCCGGCCAGGGACTGGGCACAGCCCTTGCCCACGTCGCCGTAACCCAGGACCAGGGCCTTCTTGCCGGCGATCATGACGTCGGTGGCGCGCTTGATACCGTCCACCAGTGACTCGCGGCAGCCGTACAGGTTATCGAACTTGGACTTGGTGACGGAATCGTTGACGTTGATGGCCGGGAAGGGCAGTTCGCTCTTGTCGCGCATCTGGTAGAGACGATGTACACCGGTGGTGGTTTCCTCGGAGACACCGCGGATGTTCTTCAGAATGCTGGAATAGTAATCCGACTTCGCCTCCAGGTGTTTCTTGATGGACGCAAACAGGAATTTCTCTTCCTCGCTGCCCGGGTTTTCGATCAGGGACGGATCCTTTTCCGCCTTGGCGCCCAGGGTAACGAGAAGCGTGGCGTCGCCGCCGTCGTCCAGGATCAGGTTCGGGGTGCCGCCGTCGTGCCATTCCATGATCTTGTGGCAGAACTCCCAGTATTCCTCCAGGGTTTCGCCCTTGTAGGCGAATACCGGGATCTGCTGGTCGGCGATGGCCGCCGCCGCGTGATCCTGGGTGGAGAAAATATTACAGGACGCCCAGCGCACTTCCGCGCCCAGGGCCGACAGGGTTTCAATCAAAACCGCCGTCTGAATGGTCATGTGCAGTGAACCGGCGATGCGCGCGCCTTTGAGCGGCTGGTCCTTGGCGTACTCTTCGCGGGTCTGGACCAGGCCCGGCATCTCCGTTTCGGCAATACGGAGCTCCTTGTGGCCCCATTCGGCCAGGGAGATATCGGCAATATGATAGTCGGAAAAAATAGCGTCTTTTGCTACGCTCATTGTTGTCATCCTCCAAACAATTAAGCGAGCGCCGTTTGAAACATTGATCCGCGAATCTGAGCCTGGCGGGGATACCGCTGCAACGCTCCTCAGAAACGGGGTATTGAGAGCACTTCTAAATTAGAAGCGCCTTTGGAACAAAATTGAAATTCTTATGCGTTTTTATGGCAGGCCTCTCTGCAGACGGCCCGGATAAAAGCAGGCTGCCATTATAGTGCTTTGCAACACCGATTTCCAGTTGCCGGCCCGGCCGTGGTGCCCGCCGGTCCGGGAAAATGTATAATGATCAGAGAAATAGTGACAAAAGGTTGACCCGATTATGCCACCTACCAAAGCCCCCGTCTGCGATTTCGGCCGCCCGGCCGTGGATTTCAGCCTGCCGGGCACCGACGGCAAAACCTGGACTCTGGCGGACTGCCGCGGCGAGAAGGGCACACTGGTGATGTTCATCTGCAATCACTGCCCCTATGTCCAGGCCATCAACGAACGGCTGGTGCGGGATACGCGGGAACTGCTGGATTACGGCGTCAAAAGCGTCGCCATCATGCCCAACGATACCGGGGCGTATCCCGAGGATGACCTGGATAACATGAAGAAAGTGGCCGCGGAGCTGGGTTATTCGTTTCCCTATCTCATCGACGAAAGCCAGGAGGTGGCCCGCGCCTACGGCGCCGTCTGCACACCGGACTTCTTCGGCTACAACGCCGACCTGGAATTGCAGTACCGCGGCCGCCTGGACGAGACCACACCTTCCCGTGAAGCGGCGCCGGATGCGCCCAGGGAATTGTTCGAGGCCATGAAGCGGATCGCGGAGACCGGCAAGGGCCCGGAGGAGCAGAACGTCAGCCAGGGCTGTTCCATAAAGTGGCGTAAGGAGTAAGGAGTGAGTAGTGAGGAGTGGATTTACGGAGCACATTACTCCTCACTTCTAACCTTTCACTCCTGACAAAGACCGGCAGACATGGAGGACGGGAAGGCTGTTCTGGCCGAACCCTGATATCACGAGGAACGAGTCCCGAGCCACGGGCAAGGAGACCCGCACCGGAGACATACGATTCGCGGCGAGGGCGCCGCTCCTACAGGCAAGGTTTGGCATCAAGATTAAACGGAGCGTGTAGGAGGCCCGCCCCCGGGCCGAATTGGTCTGGCGCGAATCTTGAACCTGTTCACGGCGGGGCGTTGCTCCTGTTTCGCGGCGAGGGCGCCGCTCCTACCGGGGGCTGCGTTTCAATTGTTCTACAACCGGCATCTTTCGAAATTTATATTCGCATGAGGGCACAACAAGCTTGCCCGTGACGAGGTCCTGAGCGACAATCCATAACCCTGAATTTGCGGGGTCAATGCCCATCAATCGAAGTCTGACGACACCCTGACGTTTGCTTTCCCATGACACAGAGCGGGTCTGGCGAACCGGCGCGGCGGCGATGTGCGGCATCCATACCTGAAATCCATCTATAGGGTGCTTCTAAAGGAAGGACTATTTCTAGAAGCGGCCTGTAATCATTGCGGAGAAAGACATGCTAAGCAGGCGTGACCTTGCCAACGCGGTCCGTGTATTAAGCATGGATGCCGTGCAGAAGGCCAATTCCGGCCACCCCGGCGCCCCCATGGGCATGGCGGACATCGCCCAGGTTTTATGGGGCGATGTGCTGCGCTATAACCCGGCCAACCCGCATTGGCCGGACCGTGATCGTTTCGTCATGTCCAACGGCCACGGTTCCATGCTGCTGTATTCCGTGCTGCACCTGACCGGTTACGACCTCTCCATGGAGGAGATCAAAAACTTCCGCCAATTGCATTCGAAAACACCGGGGCATCCGGAATTCGGTTACACACCCGGCATTGAGACCACCACCGGGCCCCTGGGCCAGGGTTTCGCCAATGCCGTGGGCATGGCCATCGCCGAACAGGCCCTGGCGGCGCGTTTCAACAGCGATGACATAAAGATTGTCGATCACAATACTTATGTCAGCGTCGGCGACGGCTGTCTCATGGAAGGCATCTCCCACGAGGCCGGTTCCCTGGCCGGCACCCTGGGCCTGGGCAAACTCATCGCCCTCTACGACGACAACGGCATCTCCATCGACGGCGAGGTCGAAGGCTGGTTCACGGAAGACACGGCCGCCCGCTTTGAATCCTACCACTGGCATGTGATCCGCGACGTGGACGGCCACGATGCGGAGCAGGTCAGCAAGGCCCTGATTGAGGCCCGCGCCGTCACTGATAAACCATCACTGATCTGCTGCAAGACCGTCATCGGCTGGGGCTCGCCCAACAAGCAGGGCACGGAAGCCACCCACGGCGCCGCCCTGGGCGAGGAGGAAGTGGCCCTGGTACGGAAAGAACTAGGCTGGGAACATCCGCCCTTTGAAATCCCGCAGGAGTACTACCGCGGCTGGGACGGCCGCAAACGGGGCGCGGCGATGGAGGAGGAGTGGAACGATACCTTCGCCGCCTATAAACAAGAGTACCCGGATCTGGCGGAAGAATTCGAGCGCCGCATGCGCGGCGACCTGCCCGCGGACTGGGAGGCTGTCTGCCGGGAGTACATCCAGGCCACTGCGGACAAGGCCGAGAAGATCGCCTCGCGCAAGGCGTCGCAGAACGCACTCAACGCCTACGGGCCGGCATTGCCGGAACTCATCGGCGGTTCCGCCGACCTGGCCGGATCCAATCTCACCATCTGGTCCGGATCGAAACCCGTCAGCGCAACAGAGAAGGGCGGCAACTATATCTATTACGGTGTGCGCGAATTCGCCATGGTCGCCATCAATAACGGCATCGCGCTGCATGGGAGTTTCATCCCTTACGGCGGCACATTTCTGATTTTCTCCGATTACGCCCGCAACGCCGTGCGCATGGCGGCCCTGATGAAACAGCGCAATATCCTGGTCTTCACCCACGATTCCATCGGCCTGGGCGAAGACGGCCCCACGCATCAGGCGGTGGAACAGGCGTCCTCGCTGCGGCTGATCCCGAACATGTCGGTATGGCGGCCCTGCGATGCCGTGGAAACGGCGGCGGCCTGGCAATTCGCCGTGGAGCGGCGGGACGGTCCGACATCCTTACTATTGTCGCGCCAGGGGCTGGAACCCGTCGAACGCACGCCGGAGCAAATCAAGGCCATAGCCCGCGGCGCCTATGTGCTTACGGGCGGGGAGGCCGAGCCGGAAGTCATCGTTATCGCCACCGGCTCGGAAGTGGGTATCGCCCTGCAGGCGGCGGCATCGCTGAATCAACAGGGGCATCGCCTCCGGGTGGTCTCCATGCCCTCGACGGATGTCTTCGATGCCCAGGACGAGGAATATCGCAATACCGTCCTGCCGCCCTCCTGCCGCAAACGGGTTGCCGTTGAAGCGGGCATCCCGGACTACTGGTACAAGTATGCAGGCCTGGAAGGAAAAATTCTCGGTGTCCCCACCTTCGGCGAGTCGGCGCCCGGCCCGGACGTGTACGAGCATTTCCGGATCAACACAGAGAACCTCGAGAACCTGATAAAATCGCTTCTTTAGGCAACAACAATCGAACCAAACAGCACGGAGACCAGGAATGACGATAAAAGCAGGCATCAACGGTTACGGTCGCATCGGCAGAAACATCCTGCGGGCCCTGTATGAGTCCGGCCGCACCGATGAAATTCAAATCGTGGCCGTTAACGATTTGGGGGACGCGGAAACCAATGCCCACCTGACCCGTTACGACAGCGCCCACGGCAAGTTCCCCGGAACGGTCGAGGTGGACGGGGATAACATGATCGTCAACGGCGATCGCATCCGCGTCTTCGCCGAACGCGACCCGGCGAAACTGCCCTGGGGTGAGCTGGATGTGGATGTGGTGATTGAATCCACCGGCCTGTTCACCAGCAAGGAAAAGGCCGGCGCGCATCTCAAGGGCGGTGCGAAAAAAGTGATCATCTCCGCGCCCGGTGACAAGGACGTGGACGCCACGGTGGTCTACGGCGTCAATCATGACGTGCTCAAGTCCTCGGATACCGTCATCTCCAACGCCTCCTGCACCACCAATTGCCTGGCGCCGCTGGTCAAGGTGCTGCACGACGGTATCGGCGTGGAATCCGGCACCATGACCACCATCCACGCCTATACCAACGATCAGGTCTTGACCGATGTCTTCCATAAGGACCTGCGCCGGGCACGTTCCGCCACCATGTCCATGATCCCCACCAAGACCGGGGCCGCCGCGGCGGTAGGACTGGTGTTGCCGGAACTGAACGGCAAGCTGGATGGCTACGCCGTGCGTGTACCTACGATCAATGTCTCCATGGTGGACCTGAGTTTCATCGCTTCCCGCGATACCAGTGTTGATGAGATCGACAAGCTGATGAAAGCAGCGGCCGACGGGCCGTTAAAGGGCGTTCTGGCCTATAACGATCTGCCGCTGGTCTCCATCGACTTCAACCACGACCCCGCTTCGTCCACCTACGATGCCTCCCTGACCAAGGTCATCGGCGGCAAACTGGTGAAGGTGGTGGCCTGGTACGACAACGAATGGGGCTTTTCCAACCGCATGCTGGATGTGACTCTGCAGCTGATGAAGGCGTAAGACGGCGTCATGCCCGTTCGCAATCTCCCGACACTCAAAGATGTCGAGCTGGCCGGCAAAAAAGTCCTGGTCAGGGTGGATTTCAATGTGCCGCTGAAAGACGGCAGGGTTCAGGACGACACGCGCATGCGCGCCTCCCTGGAAACACTGCATCGGGTTCTGCGCGGCGGCGGCCGTTTGATCCTGATGTCGCACCTGGGCCGGCCGAAGGAGGGCAGCTTCGATGCCGCCCTGAGCCTGCAGCCGGTGGCCGATCACCTGGCCACGCTCATGAAACGCAAGGTGATCCTGGTCAGCGACTGGAAAGAAATAGAATTTAATAACAGTGACATCTATCTGCTGGAGAATGTGCGTTTCCTCGAAGGCGAGAAAGCCAACGACGATACACTGGCGGAAAAAATGGCCGCACTCTGCGATGTTTATGTCAACGACGCCTTCGCCACGGCTCACCGGGCCCAGGCCTCCACACATGGCGTGGCGAAATACGCACCGGTTGCCTGCGCGGGCCCCTTGCTGGTTAACGAGATAGAAGCCCTGAGCAGGGCCTTTGAACAGCCGGATCGGCCCATGACCGCCATCGTCGGCGGTTCCAAGGTCTCGACCAAGGTGACGGTGCTGGAATCGCTGCTGGATAAGGTGGATCAACTGATCCTCGGCGGCGGTATCGCCAATACCTTCCTCAAGGCCGCCGGCTTTCATATCGGCCGGTCCCTGCACGAGGCTGAATTTCTCGACAAGGCGCGGGAACTGATGGAGCGGGCCCGGCAATCAGGCGGCGAAATACCCCTGCCCGTGGACGTGGTTTGCGGCAAACAGTTCGATGAAAATACCGAAGCGATCGTCAAAACGGTGGACGCCGTCGAGGAAGACGATCTCATCATGGACGTGGGTCCGGAAACGGCGGCGAAGTACAAAAACATGCTGGAGAACGCCGGCACCATCATCTGGAACGGCCCCCTGGGTGTGTTCGAATTCGAGCAGTTCAGTCACGGCACCCGGGCGCTGGCCGAGGCCATCGCCGCAAGCCGGGGATTTTCAGTGGCCGGCGGCGGCGACACCCTGGCCGCCATTGCCGAGTTTGGCATCGCCGATCGCATCTCCTATATCTCCACCGGCGGCGGCGCCTTCCTGGAATTTCTGGAGGGGAAGACACTGCCGGCGATTGCGATATTGGAGGAAAGGGCGGAAAGTGAATAACAGAAATAACCTCTGATGCCACTTAACTTAATTACACAAATCGAACTGGTGGCTTGTGGCTCGTGGCTCGTGGCTCGCAAATCCCGTGCCTCGAATCACGAGCCACGAGCCACGAGTAACGAGTAACGAGTAACGCGTATGCGCCGTACCAAAATCATCGGCACTCTCGGCCCATCCACCGACAAACCCGGCATGGCCGAAAAACTGTTGCAGGCCGGTCTGGATCTTTGCCGCATTAACTATTCCCACCAGGATCACGCCTCCCATGAAAAACGCATCCAGGAGATGCGGCGTATCAGCGGAGAGATGGGCCGGGAAGTGGGCATCATCGCCGATCTACAGGGCCCCAAGATCCGTCTGGAGCGGTTCAGCGGCGGCAAGGCCCTGCTGAAGGAAGGCGGTACCTTCATACTTGATACCGAACTCCCCGCCGGGGCCGGCGATCAGCAGCACGTGGGGGTCACTTACAAGGGTCTTACGCGTGACGTGAAAAAAGGTGATCGGCTGCTGGTGGACGACGGCCGCATTGTGCTGCAGGTTCGCAAGGTAGGGGGGCACGAGATCAGCTGCAAGGTCGTCACCGGCGGCGAGATATCCAACAGCAAGGGGCTCAATCTGCAGGGCGGCGGGCTGTCCGCCGACGCCCTGACTGAGAAGGACCTGGAGGATCTGGAACACGCCGTTCGCATGGAAGCGGATTACATCGCCGTGTCCTTTGTCCGCGGTGCGGAAGATATTCTCAATACCCGCCGCCTGCTGCAACAACGGGGCAGCAATGCCGGCATTATCGCCAAATTGGAACGGGCCGAGGCCCTGGATAACGCCGAGGAAATCATCGAGGCTGCCGACGGCATTATGATCGCGCGCGGCGATCTGGGCGTCGAAATCGGTGACGCCTCCCTGCCGCCGGTGCAGAAACGGCTCATCAAGCTGGCACGGGAAATGGATCGGCCGGTGATCACCGCCACGCAAATGATGGAATCCATGATCGATCATCAGATCCCGCTGCGGGCCGAGGTCTTCGATGTGGCCAACGCCGTTATCGACGGCACCGACGCCGTCATGCTGTCCGGAGAAACCAGCATCGGCATGTTCCCCGACAAGGTGGTCGAGGCCATGGCGCGCATCTGCGAGGAGACCGAAAAACAGCGTTTTACACAAATCTCCGACCACCGCATCAATCAGCGCTTCGAGCGCATCGACGAGGCCGTCGCCATGTCGGCCATGTACGCCGCCAATCATATCGGCGCCAAAGCCATTGCCGCCCTGACCGAGACCGGCTCCACCTGCCTGTGGATGTCGCGCATCAGTTCCGGCATCCCCATATTCGCCTTTACCCGCCACATCGGCACCATGCGCAAGGTGCGGCTCTACCGCGGCGTCTATCCCATCCATTTCGATATCACCCATACCGACGCTCTGGAGGCCAACAAGGAGATTATTCAGGATCTTAAGGGACAGGGCATGGTACAGGACGGCGACTACGTCATTATCACCAAGGGCGATTTGCAGGGGCTGCACGGCGGCACCAACAACCTGAAGATCGTACAGGTTGGGCAGATGCTTGAGCACACATTATAATCATGGCTCTTCGGCAAAATTTGTGGGTATCTGGAAAGGTAATGGTGGATCTCGCCAAGATCGCCAAGCACGCAAAGGATTCATGGATTTTTACCTCTTTGCGAACTTTGCGCGCTTTGCGAGATACTTTTGAAAAACCAACTCTGAAAACTGGATTCGATTTCGCCCCCGGCGAATACAAAAAAATCCTGTCCGTCATAGAGTTGGCGATCTCCGGAACAAGTCCGGGGCAGGCATGGCGAGCAGGATAACGCCCACAGATTCTCCTGATGAGCCATAATCATATATAAATCGACCCGCAGACGCACTGGATACGAATCGGAGGAAGAGACATGACCGACCTGCAGAAACAGATGGAAGAAACCGCCAGAGCCATGGTCGCCAAAGGCAAGGGCATTCTCGCCATCGACGAGAGCTTGCCGACCATCAAGAAGCGATTCGACAGCATCAATATCGAATCCAACGAGGAAAACCGCCGCGCCTATCGGGAGCTGCTCATCACCGCACCGGGCGGCGCCGACTACATCAGCGGCATGATCCTGTTCGACGAAACCATCCGCCAGTCCACCGCCGATGGAACGCCGTTTCCCAACATATTGCAGGATCAGGGCATTCTGCCCGGCATCAAGGTGGACGCCGGCGCCAAGGAGCTGGCCGGGCATCCCGGTGAGAAAGTCACCGAGGGCCTGGACGGCCTGCGCGACCGGCTTTCCGAATACCGGGAGCTGGGCGCCCGCTTTGCAAAGTGGCGGGCGGTGATCACCATCGGTGACGGCATCCCTTCCAATGCCTGCATCGAAGCCAATGCCCATGCCCTGGCCCGTTATTCCGCGCTTTGCCAGGAGGCCGGCATCGTGCCCATTATCGAACCGGAAGTCCTGATGGACGGGGACAACACCATTAACACCTGTTACGACGTTACCCTGAAAACACTTAAGAATGTTTTCGATCAGCTTTTCGCACAGAGCGTCACCATGGAACACACGATTCTGAAAACCAATATGGTGATCGCCGGCAAGAAATGCCCGCAGCAGGCAAGCGTGGATGATGTGGCAAGGATGACGGTTCGCTGCCTGGTCAATGCCGTCCCGGCGGCCCTGCCCGGCATCGTCTTCCTGTCCGGCGGACAGAGCGCCGAACTGGCCACCCAACATCTGAATGCCATGAATGCCACCTACGACAATCTGCCCTGGCCGCTGAGCTTCTCTTACGGGCGTGCCCTGCAGGAACCCGCCCTGAAAACCTGGGCCGGCAATCCCGATAACGTGGAGGCGGCAACCAAGGCCCTGCTGCACAGGGAAAAGTGCAACGGCCTGGCGACACTGGGACAGTACAGCGAAGACATGGAAAAGGCCGCCTGAACCGGTTGCAATGTCTTCGGATGAAGAAACCGCACTGCCGCGGGAGGCCCAGCAGGCATGGTTCGCTTACCGGGCCATGTGCGAGAGCAAACGTGACTATTTCACGCTGCTGAGCGAACTGGATCAGAAGTACAACGACTCCGACGGTTCAGCCAGCGAAGAGGAGAATGCGCGCCTGGCGGAACTGCTGGGACGCCATGACGAAAACGTCAAGGCCTTCAACGAAGCCATGGCCGCCATCACCGAACCCGCCGCGCGCCAGGCGCTGTTAGTAAAGCTTCAAGCGGATAAAGGCAGTGAGGGGTAAGGAGTAAGGAGTGAGGAGAGTAAAGGCGTTGGGCCTCCCGGCACCCTTTTTCAGAATCTCAGTCTTTTAATCTGTGCTTGTGGAATCGTTTTTACTCCTTACTCCTCACCCCTCACCCCTCACGCATGCATTTGGCGGCCTTTGCGTTTGGCTTCATACAGGTCTTCATCGGCGCGCCGGACCACATCGTTAAAATCACTGTCCAACACCCTTACCTGCGCCAGTCCCATACTAACACGCATACCACGACAAAATTCCGGCGCGTCCTTGTCCCGGGCCAGTTCTTTCTGAAGCCGACGCACGGCACGCAGAGCCTGTTCCTTTTCCGTACCAGGCATGATGACCAGGAATTCATCGCCGCCAAAGCGGCCGGCCACATCCTGCAGCCGCATGACCCTGTTCAACAGCCCTGAAAACCAGAGCAAAGCCGTATCGCCGCCGTCGTGTCCGTGAGTATCATTGATCCGCTTGAATTCATCGATATCCAGCATCACCACACTGAACGGCAAGCCCCCGCGAACGAAACCATGGAAGACACGCCGGCCCGATTCATAAAGGTAATGTCGATTGTAGATGCCGGTCAGGGCATCCACCATGGCCTTTTCCGTCAGATAATGGTTGCTTTCGGACAGAATCATGAGCTTGTGGAAAATCGTATACCTTGCATACAGCAGAAGGGTGCTGAACAACAACATACCCGTCAGAAGTTCGCTTCCGTCATACGCCCCGTGTTCCCTGAAGAACAATGCGTAAAGAAGATTGCAGGCGAGCAGCAGGACTGTGAATTCCATCATCGTCAGGAACAGGCAGTTGAACAATAACGCCAACATCAACACCAGAACGACTTCCGGCACACCGCCGAGCAACATATAACCGAGAACCGGCAGTGCCAGCAGAAAGGGTATCGTCGATGCAGGGAAATAGCGTTTCCTGAAGGAATTCCGTAACCAATGCCCGTGTTCCGTTGCGTCAGTGCGCATGTACTTTCCTGGCAACCATTCCCTGATTTCCTGCATTATCATTCCACCCCCTTGTCTGATCCTTCTGTTGCTAACTGATTCCCGAAAACATCCGGCCTGAGGTCGTAACGCGTTACCCTGCCGCCGGTCACCTTCTCCGTTATCTCCACTGCAGCCAGTCTGCACGGGTGCCTGCGCTGGCCGTTTGCCCAGGAACGAACCGTCACTTCCGAAATCCCGTGGGCATCCGCCAGACACCGGCGAAGCTGCATCCGCTGGCGCCGCGGATGCGATTTGATGAATTCACCCAGTTCCATGTGATGCAAGGCCGATCCGAAAACTCGAACACAGAAGATACATATCGTATCTATAATGTCAAGTAACGATACATATAGTATCATTGCTAATAATGATACAACATGTATCATTTTCCCATGACTGACTCCTGGATGGAACGCGCCAAGATGCTCATGCAAACCCGGGGGATTTCCCAGGAGAGCCTGGCGTCTTCCCTGTCCTGTACGCGCGGGGCGGTCGGTCATTATCTCAGCGGGCGCCGTACCCCCTCGCTGGAACAACTGCAACGGCTTGCCGAAGCCCTCGAAACGGATCCGGCCTGGCTGGTCTTCGGCACAGGCAATACCGGCGTAGGCGATACCGGCGCGGTCTATACAAATGCCGGCAATACCCTCCCCCTGGCGGCTGAAATACATCCCCGTGGAACCCGTAATCGCCGCGCTTCCCTGAGCCCGCCGGCAACAACTACCGATTGTTATGCCGTGTTAATCAATATCAACGACTATGAACCGCGCATCCATGCCGGCGAAGCGCTCCTCATTCAACCCGTCAACGAACCGGCGGCCGGCGATGAAGTCATCATTTACTACAGGGATAAAAGCATCAAGCTGCATACTTTCCTGAAGGCGGACGAAGATCACATCATCATTGACAGCATTGTCGGCGAAAAGCAGGTACGGTCACTGGCTAAAAGCGACTGCAAACTGATACATAAAGTCGCCGCCATCTTTCGCCCGACGGATCCTTTAAAAGTGTAAAGAGGGCGGCAGTTACATTTCATCCATATTCGTTTTTCCATTCACTTTTTACTTTCGACTTTTCACATTCAACTTCAGTAGCTGTACCCGCGCGCCTTGCCGGCCACCCTTGTATCAATAGCCCGTGCACGGCACGGGCGGCGGTTTCCCTGAAAATCTTCGACGGCGTGATGATTCCCGAATCCGGGCCAACCGCGGCCGGTACGGACTGATGTTTTCTGTAGCATTTATATGTAATCAGTAGTACACTCCATCATAACTGTACTATGCATTACAGTTATGCCAGTCCAACTTGCTGAATGGGGGGAGTTATGAATAAGCCAAGCAAGCTATTTCCTGCTGTCATTGCCCTGATTATCGGGCTATCACCAATCTCACAAATCGCCGCGCAATCGGTTCTGGAAGAGGTCATTGTCACCGCCCAGAAAAGAGAGGAATCCCTTCAGGACGCCCCGGTTGCCGTAACCGCCTTCAGTGGCCGGGAACTGAGCCGGGCCGGCGTTCAGGACCCGGAAGGGCTGGCCAACAATGTCCCGAATTTCGATGTCACCGGTGAGCCGAACCGCGATGGGCTTATCATCACCATCCGCGGTGTCGCCGGCACGGACGTACGAAATGCCGCCGACCCGACCACGGCCTTCCATGTGGACGGAAGTTACGTGCCACGCATGTCCGGTGCCAATGCCTATTTCTTTGACGTGGACCGGGTCGAGGTTCTGCGCGGACCCCAGGGCACCCTGTACGGCCGCAACAGCACCTCCGGCGTGGTCAATGTCATCTCCAACAAACCCGTGATGGGCGAGTTCGACGCCACCGGCGAGGTCACCCTCGGCAACTACAGCCTGTTCGGTTTCCAGGGTGCCGTCAATATTCCCCTGACAGAGACACTGGCAACCCGCATGGCAGTCATGCGGCATGACCGTGACGGGTACAGGGAAAACCGCTTTTACAACAACGAACCCATGCGTGACGGCGACGATGCCGACGAACTGGCGGGCCGATTCCACCTGATGTGGGAGCCGACGGATAACACATCGGTATTATTTACGGCGGAACATTATTCCCGCGACGGGGTGGGACAGGTACTGGTCAGCGTACCGGTAACGGACATCAATTCGCTTCCGGACACCACTGATCCCCTCGGAACCCGCCTCATCAACGCCAATAATACCGATCCGTCCCTGCTGGCGCCGAATCCGGCCGATGCCTTCCCCCTGGGGACCGAGGGTAAACGGGACAACCACGACAACAACTTCCGTCTGGAGATAACCCACAATTTTAATAATTTCGAGGCCTATTATCTGGGCGCTTTCCGGGACCATAACCGGGATTTCCTCAGTGATACCCGGGGTGTCGGTGTTGCCTTACCAACCACCAGCCCCGCGGTCGCCTCGGGCGTCATACCATCGGACGATTTCATCCGGGAAAGCACCACATCGGATACATGGACCCACGAGTTGCGGTTTACCTCCACTCACGATGGGCCGTTTCAATGGATTCTGGGCGGCTTCTACCTGGAGGAGGAAATCTACGCCGATTTCGACCTGCAGTTGACCCGCGATCCGGCGCTGAATGCCGCCTTCTCGCCGCCGTTCCTGCCCAACGGCAGTGATCGCATCAATGTCAGGCTGATATTCGAGGATCAGACCGCGGAATCCATCGCCGGCTATTTCAACGGTTCCTATGACTTCAACGAAAGCTTTACCCTGAACGCCGGTGTTCGTTATACCTACGATGAGAAGGATTCGGGCCGTGCCTTCGGCGACCCGGACGGCAGCCGCTTTATACTGGGCCTGCGACCGCCCGGCGGTGATTTCATTCAACTGTTCAACGCGCCCCAGGTGGTGAACGAGTCCTGGGACGAGGTGACCTGGAAAGCCGGCCTGGATTGGCACATCAATGACGACACCCTTGCCTATGCCACCGTGGGAACGGGTTACAAGGCCGGCGGCTACAACCGCGGAAGCCAGGGATTGACAGCCGACGGCTCCCTGGCCACCTATGACCCGGAGACCATCCTCGCCTACGAGGCGGGCCTGAAGATGGATTTTCTGAACGGCCGTGGACGACTGAACCTGGCCGCCTTCTACTACGATTACGAGGATCTGCAGCAGGCCGCTATCCGTACCGCCCAGGATGGCACCAGAGTCAATACCACCTTCAACGCCACCGACGCAGAGATATATGGCTTCGAAGCTGAGGGGACGCTGCTCGTAGGTGATACGGGTTCGATAAACTTCTCCATGGGCTATCTTGATGCGGAAATCGGCAGTCTGGTTATCCCGGACGATCTGCAGAACGGCCTGCCGGTGGATGTGTCCGGCGCGGAAATGATCCACGCACCGGAATTCAACGCCACCATCGGCATCATTCCCATGACCCTCCAGGCCTTCAACGGCATCATCACACCGCGCTTTCAGGTACATTACGAAACCGAATCCTGGTTTACCCTGTTCAACCGGCCGCAGGAACAGAAGGACGACTTTACCCGTACGGATATTACCGTGACCTATGAACACAACAACAGCGGCTGGTACGGAGAGGCATTCGTCTACAACCTGGAAGACGACGATGTGCTCAACGACAGCATCTGCGGGGAAATGATCTCTTCCGGCAGCCCGCTTGCGGACCCCCTGCTGGGCTGTACTTCCAGCTTCTCGGCTCCGCGTACCTTCGGTTTCCGTATCGGCTTCCGTAACTGACTGTTGTTGCCGAAGGAACAAAAAAAGCCGGCCTTGCGGCCGGCTTTTTTATTGAATCGCGCGGATAGCTGTCAACTCGAGTCCCTGTTGCCCTTGTCCACGAAATCGTGGCTTTCCCGGAATTGCGTTTTGTATTCTTCCAGTTTTTCGCCGAGGACTTCCCTGGCTTTTTCGGTCGGATTCGGATCCTCGAGAAACGGCTTGTCTTCCGTGTAATCCATAGTCGATACCGAGTATTCCAGGTAGATGCCGTTGGGATCGCGGAAGTAGATGGACTTGCAGAAAAAGTGATCGATGACCTTGGTCACCTGGACGCCGTTTCGCTCCAGTTTTTCCTTCAATGCATACAGTTCCTCCTCGGAACCGATCTGCAGGGAGACGTGGTGCATGACGCCCAGGTCCGGGTCCATGTCACCGAAAGTCTCGTTCCAGGAAAAGAAGGCAAGGCTGGCGCCGTTGCCGCAGTCGAAGAAATAATGCCGGGTGCCGCCCACGTCGCCGCGAACGGGGATCTCCCCGGCGAAGGGATCCGGTTCCGGCAGAGCCAGGGTCACCACCAGCGGCATGTCCAGCAGGCCGTTGTAGAATGCGATGGTGGCGTCCATGTCCCTGGTGAGATAGGCCGCGTGATGCAGCCCCCGCGTTTTGACCCGGAACTCCGTTGCCGGGTTTTTTTCAGGTGCGACCGTGCTCATGGTTTCCTCCGTTCGATGTTTATCGGGTTTCCTGCAATGTCAGGCCTGATGCGAACCGTCGCAGTAAGGCGGATTGCCGGTCTTCTTGCACATGCATAGATAGGCCGTGCCGGTTTTCTCGGCGACGAAACCCTTCGGAACGATGGGCGTACCGGTATGAGAACCGTCACAAAAGGGTTGATTCGCGGACCGGCCACAGGCGCACCAGTAATACTCCTTGCCCGCCTCCACTTCGATCGCCACGGGCGCATCTCCCGCGCTCACAGGTTGTTGCGTTTCACTCATGATTTCTCCTCCTCGTCTGATTAACAAATTGCAACAACTGTCAGTGTAAATCCGCTCGATTAGGTTGATAATAGATAATATAATTGATGATTTATCCCGTAAAATGGGACAATCAATCATGGACCGACTGAAAATGATGCACGTCTTTACCGAGGTGGCGCGCCAGGGCGGCTTTTCCGCCGCGGCGCGGCGCCTGCATCTTTCCACCACCGCGGTAAGCCGACATGTCATGGAACTGGAGGACTGGCTGGGTGTGGAGCTGTTTCACCGGACTACGCGCCACATCCGCCTGACCGAGATCGGCCACGCCTATTTCGATCACTGCCTGCGCATCCTTGACGATGTTAAAAGCCTGGAGACGAAGTCCAGGCAAGCCAGTGAAAACCCGCGCGGGCGCATCCACGTCACCGCTCCCGTGTTCATGGGACGGCGTTTCCTCGGTCCGCTGCTGCCGAAGTTCCTGGAAATCTTTCCCGGTATCGAATTGAACCTGCAGCTGATGGATCGCTACGTTAATCTGGTTGACGAGGGCTTCGACGCGGCCATCCGTATCGCCCGCTCCACGGATGCCAGTCTCGTTGCCCGCAAGCTGGGCCAGATGCGCATGGTGCTGGTGGCATGCCCCGGCTACCTGGAAAAACACGGCACACCGGCCACCGTCGCGGAACTGCGGGCGCACAACTGCATCATCGACAGTGTCGCCGAATACCGGGAACGCTGGCCGCTGCTGGATAACGGCCGGCCCGTGCGCATGAGTGTGCCGGGCAATCTGAACGTCAACAATGGTGAACTGATCCGGGAAATGACCCTGGCCGGTCTCGGCATCGCCCTGTTGCCGGATTTTTTCGTCGTTCAGGATCTTCGCGCAGGCAAGCTGATACCCGTCCTGGAAAATGCCGTCAACCGCACCGCGACCATTTCCGTGGTCTACCCGCATGGCCGCTATCTCTCCGGCAGCGTCCATGCCTTCGTGGATTTCCTTCTGGAAAACGCGAGTATCTTCCGGAACTGAAATATAGGGTTCTTCGGCAAGATATGTGGGTCCCTGGAAAGGTAATGGTGGATCTCGCCAAGCCTGCCCCGGACTTGTTCCGGGGATCGCCAAGTACGCAAAGGATTCATGGATTTTTACCTCTTTGCGAACTTGGCGCACTTTGCGAGATTCTTTTGATGAGCCAAATATAATTAGCCCGCATACTGCTTGAGGGATCACGGATAAAACATTGAATCATCCGAGAGAACATTCGAAAGAACCCGACTGCTTCGATCGCCGGAGTGGTTGCGTCATTCAGGAATCGAGCCGGCCCTTCTCCTCATATTGCTTGTCCGCGACCTGATGCCGCCGCAGCAGTATCGGCACGGCCTTGGCGAAATCCCACAACGCGACAAAACCTCCCGTCCACATGGTCCGCAATGAATTCAATGTATCGCGCTCCCGCCACAGTTTCAGCATATCGGCATTTTCCTCGGTATGAACATGCTCGCGATCCGTGAGAGCCTCGCGGATACCGTCGATAGTGGCCCAGTTACAGCGGTAGTGGACGATACCTTCCGGATTGATGATATAGACGATGTTGGGCATCACGCCGTAGGTCTTGTGCATGTCACCCTCAAGGGTATCGATAAGAATCTTTCTGAACTCGTCATAGCGGGGCTTCAGTATGGCTGCGGCCTTTTTCTTGTCATCGAAAGACTTGTGCTGACTCAGTCTTTCCCCGGGATGCGCTTCCCGCACATATACCACCAGAAATTCCACCTCGGGAAATTCTTCTACCAGGTCCCTCATACCGGGAATATTCTTGGTATACATGGAACAGGTGGCCGATGCGGTTTCCAGCACCACCCATTTGCCGCGGAAGTCCGACAATTTGACCGGCTTGTTCTCCATGTCGTACAGGGTAACGTCGACGGCCGGCTCACCGGCCCTGGGGCCTGAAAAGGACGTATAATCGTAGTGCTTCGGGCTGAAGCGCGGCCGCAGGTATGGGGCTTCCCCGCTGTGGCCTTTCGGACTGTCGTTGTTGCTTTGTGTCGTATTGGATGTCATTTCAGTACCCTCCGTCTGTGTCTTTACTCTTTCGCGACCCCGGACTGACGGGCGAAATCGCGGTATGTTTCCTTGCTGTCACGGGTTTTCTCCAGCCACTTGCGCAACTGCTCATTTTCCTTTTCATCACGCGGGACGATTCCCGTCCCCTCGATAATGCGGTTCATGAAATTGAACAGGGCGCAGACCACCACCGCATCGAACAGGGCCTGCTCATCCCAGCCGGCGTCGTAAACCGCCTGCGCGTCTTCATCCGTCACACTGTGCGGATCCTCGGTAAGCTTTTTCACGTAATTCAGTATGGGCTGCATCTTCTCGTCCACGGCCGCCGTATCCTCGAAGATTTTGTCGAACACGGCGCTGTCTATCCCCTGGACTTCAGCCATAGTTCGGTGGGCTCCCAGGCAGAAATCGCATTTGTTCAGACCGGAGACGTAGGCGGCAATGAGTTCGCGCCGGGCCACGCTCAACGGGGAATCACCGCGCAGCTTGATATCGTGGAATTCACACAACTCCCACATGCCCTCGGGGAAGCGCTTGAATACGTGGTGAAGCTGGGGATTGTCCGGCAAGGATGGCATTCGCCCCATGGTTTTGAACCTCTATGATTAAAGTGTAATTATTAGTACACTTTAGTGTAGCAGTATTTTGGCCGTCTGCCTACTGCCGGTGGGAGGCAGGCTGGAGAAGCTATAATTCGGGCACGGATCCGGCCCGTTCAGGCCGTTTACGTGGACACGGGCAGCGGCCGGGGAAGGAATCGGGCACCCTTGAGTGGAACCGGCGCACCACCGCCTGTTCAAATAATTATTAAGAGGGTTATAAGTATCCCGACATTCCTCTGTGGGACACGCTGTGAATACGTCCCGGTACGCTCGACGG
>JBBDSH010000061.1:0-5433 GCA_040905045.1 Gammaproteobacteria bacterium
ATCATGACGATCCCGCCAATGCCACGGAATTCCTCGGTCAGGTCAGGCGTGCGCTGAAGCCCGGTGGTATTCTGGGTGTCATCGATCACGAGGGTACGCCCGGCGCCGACAACGCGAGCCTGCACCGTATCGCCTTTGCCGACGCCGTAAAGGTCATTGTCAACGCCGGTTTTGCCCTGGTGGGCACCAGTGAGCTGCTGGACAACCCCGATGATGACCATACACTAAGACCCTTCGATCCCAGTCTCGGACGCAACACCGACCGGTTCACCCTGAAGTTCCGGAAGCCGGCGCCGTAAGGCCGCAGAACTCCGCTGCATGGTGCGGCCTCAGAGCTACTTTCGACGGCGGGACGGCGAACCGGAAAAGGCATCCGCGATACGGAACTCGCCACACGCATCGTCTCGGTTTCTACGCGTCGCTTACGACCCGGCTGCCGAGATTACTGACGGCTTGCTCGTAGGACAATCTCTCCGCTTCAGCAGTTGTCTCGCTCGGAACCCACTCTGGAAAGACAATTTTCTCGATGACATGGCGCCCGGAATCCGTGTGAATCTCGTGTAGTTGAGCGAGCCGATCGAGCGGGAAGCGGTCGGCAAGGCGAACCAGCGAGGGCCACAGACGCCTATGAACGTAGGTGATCCTGCCCGCGACGAGGCGGCACACAAGAATATCCGGCGTATCGCGCACTGCGCGGGTGACCCTGAAAATGTCGTGATTACGCGGATGCGTCCACCAGCTGCCTCGAATCGGCGCACCAGCAATCTTTTCAGCCAGCGATGGTACCGGGCCTTTTGCTGATTCAAGAACAACGCCGTGCATACGGACGAAAGCGATCGCCTGACGTGGCGTCAACGGGTTACTCCTGGAACATCCAACGAGACTGTGGAAAAGTCGATTGTGAGTGATGTTTGCCGTTGCGAAACAATGATTTTTCGGACGGATACACACAGGCAGGTCTGATGCTGGCTGTCGTAGTGGTGCATGTCATGGGCGAAAGGGCCAAGACCCGGCTACTTCCGGTTCTCGGGCAGGCGAGCCTTGCCCTTCGGATCCATCGCCTTGTCGAGCCCGATCTTGCGAAAGTGCTTCCGGGCTTCTTCCATTTCCTGATTCTCCTGGCGAATAGCCTTGACGTGCCACCAGATCCAGAAGATCACGGCGGTCAGGACCAACAGCCATTCCGCCCCGGCGAAGGGGTAGAACGCGCCGATGTTGTCCAGATTCACCCAGTCGCTTAAACCTGTGGACATAGCTCGCCCTCCTTACTGATTTTCGGTGGTGGGGTTGTTCGCATAGCCACGCTCAATCTCTTCGAACGGCGTGACTGCGCCTTCCTGGTACGGGTACATGTCCATGTTGGCGTAGGTGTCTGCCCCGGCCAGCTCGATCTCCACCGGCTCGCGCAGGATGCCCGCGGCGGCCAGGATCTTGCAGACCACCCAGGTGGCCAGGAAGCCGAACAGGCCGAACGTCAGCACCGCGCCGATAATCATACCCAGCGGGTTGATCGCCGGGTCACCACCGGGCGTGGTGCCCAGCCAGCCGATGCTATCAACCCACTGGATTGACTCGGGTGCTGCGGACGCGGCCGGATAGCCCCACAACAGGAAACCGCAGGCGATTAAGCCCCATACGCCGGCGTAGCCGTGGACAGCAATGGCCCCGACAGGGTCGTCGACCTTGAACCGGTGCTCGACGAAGAAATGCATCTTGTAGGCGATAAAGGCGCCGATCGCGCCGACGAACATGGCAATGATCGGGTGATACAGGTCGTTGCCGGCGGACGCCGAAATGATGCCGGCCAACCCGCAGGAGAGAGTCCAGTAGGGCTCGCCGCGGCTCACGAGATAGCCAGCCATCAGCCCGCCGGTAAGCGACATGAGGAAGTTGAATGTGATTGCCGAAAGCGTGGTCGGCGTGCCGTAGATCGTGGTCGTGCCGAAGCGGATCGTCTCTTCGACCGGGCTGATGTCGATGATCGGGATGTTACAAGCGGCGTAAAAGCCCCAGAAGCCCGTGTAGATGATGAACAACCCCAGCACCGACTGGAATGGATTGTGGGGCTTGATGTCACGGACCTCGCCGTTGGGGCCGAACTTGCCGGTACGCGGACCGAGCACGATCGCCGCCGCCAGACAGGCACCGCCTGCCAGGGCATGGATCACGCCAGACGCATAGGCGTCGTGGTAACCCAGCAACTGGGTAGTCCAGCCCTCGGGATGCCAGCCCCAGGAGGCGTGCCAGACCCAGGTGACCGAGCCGATCACCACCGCCAGAATCATGAAGGCCCCGGTGCGCACACGCTCGATCATGGTGCCGGAGAGAATCGAAGCCATCACCCAGGAGAACAGCAGGAACGCGGCCCAGAAGACACCCTGTATGTTGTCGTCCAGGTTGGGGCCCATGTTCTGCGACCAGGGCAGGGCGGCGGCCGTAAAATCGTTGGACAGGATGCCGCCCGTGATGAACGGACCGTTCGTGAATGCCCAGTAGAACCACCAGGCGAACAGAAACCACGTAATGGTAACCATCGCCAGGCCCATGGTATGGCGAGTGAGCGTCTGGGCCAGGTTTTTGGGCCGTGTGGCGCCGAATTCGTAGGCCAGCAGGCCCACATGGATGAGAAACATCATGACGACCGTCACCCAGTAATAGAACTCGGTGAAGATTATCGTGAGGGCTTCAAGTTGATCTTCCATTTACCTCCTCCGGCTGGAAAGGCGAAGTGACACTCCCAAATCCGCCCCGCATTCGTGATCGGAAACACGGGCCTGATAAACTTCGCCGGTGAAATCTGACGTCGATAACCACTTGGGCGGCTCTATATAAGGAGATGCTTCATGTTCTGTGGTTCGTAGTCGATGAATAAACTGCCGAATAATAGCCTGATTGAGTCTGAACATCATTATGGATACAACCTCTCCATAATTAAATACCAGACAGAGGAAACCGGGAAGGCTTTACTGTCGTCCTTCCCGGTTTTCTCGTATGCCAGTCTTTGCCGGCGGGTTAACCCGGGCTTATCGCTCCGTTGACGATATCATCAACGGCTTATATCGGGCCCGGCGGCGTCCTCGCCCAGGAAGCGGGCGGGAGGCGTCTCTTTGATGAATTTGTAGGGGAGCATGATCCTCCAGGTCTCCATCTGCTCGCGCACCTTCGGGTCCGCCTTCCAGGGAGAAATCTCACGCCAGGCCTTCCAGGCGGCCGTTGGTGCCGCGCCGAAGGATCGGCCGGGAGATTGAACGCGCCGGATATCCATCCATCGAGTCGCCGAAAGCAGTTCGTTGGCGATGAGGTACATCGCGGTATCTACCGCCTGTCGGGCCCTTTGCGCCTTCAACCGACCGTAGCCCTGAACATCCTGAATCCCCATTTCGGTCCAGATGCCCGTGGCGGGCACCGGGCTGGCGAGTGTGTTCAACTCGGCCGTGAGATCCGCCATCGCGAAGCCGTCGCCCAGCGGTGAGTTGCCCCGCTGTTCCTCGGGGAGGTCCTCCATTGTGATCACCGTGAAGAACGTGTCAAAGAAGCGCTGTACGCGTTGACCGACTGCCACGTGGCTCTGAGCGAGTGCCAGAACGAATTGCTCCATGCTGTCGGCAAGTGGTGTATTCGAGAAGTTGGAGCTGCCAAGGATGTAGCCGCCCTCGGTTTTTGCGGTCGGCTTTACGTAGTACCGCTCGATCCACGAACTGCTCAACTCCCAGGAATCGTCGGGATGGGTACCGACCTTGAGCACCGGGTTGTTGGCGTTCGAATTGATCTCAATGAGCACGTCCTCCCTGAGCTGATCGTAGGCCCGCCAAGTGGCGCCGGTCCGCCAGGCGTAGGTGCGGAAGCTTTCCGGGTCCTGGAGGATCCGGTGGAGAGGGTCGCTCGGACCATCCGGGTCGGTCTCGAGCTCGAACAGGTAGCTGCCACGGAGGATGTTCAGCAAACGTCGGGCCAGCCAGTTGGAGTACGGGTAGGGCCGCACGTCATGCGCCACTGTGAGCGGCGCGATGCTGCTGTTGAGCCCGAGCATGCTCATCGCGTAGATGAGATCCGACCAGTCGAGCATATGCTTGGCATCGTGCGCCAGCAGCGCGGCCTGACCGGTCGTGTAGGAGTTGTGGCCGCCCCCGCCGCCGTAGACGCCCATCGATTCCACCGTCGGCTTGAGCGGTGTCAGTCCAGCCTTCTTCAGCGCCTCGGCCGCGGACATGCGTTCGCCGCGGAAGTAGGCGTCGCCGACCTCGACCATCGCGGCCCGAACCGCGCCGTCCTGCGCCAAGTCACCGAGACCGTCAGTGCCGCGCGCCAGTATGGCAGGCGTGACACGCTTGTTGAGCATGCCGGCCAGTAAATCAATTTTCGTGCGGTTTGCCGCTCCATAGCCCATCCGGTTCAGAGTGACCGCCATCAGCGCCCGGACAACTTCCTCTTCGGGCATTTCGGGACCGGCGCCCGAGTGCTGTTCGCCGGCCGTGTGTACGCCGACAAGACGGGAACCCTCGTATCGTTTCCGAACCAGCTCCCGGGCGTTTTCCTCCGCGTATGGATCGCCTTCGAAGGTGGTGACCTCGCGCCCGGCGCCACCGCCGCGGTTGAAGCCGTAGATCGGGACCCCCTGACGGTGTCCCTCCAGCACCAAATTGAGTTTTTTCTCCGCATTCTCGTACACCTCGTTCGCGACACGGACCTTGGCGCCGTGGCGAGCGATGTCGACAACATCCTCAATCGTCATATCCTTGCCGTTTAGCGTGATCGTTTTGTCGCCCATGGTGGGCTCGATCGGCTGGTAGAGGACGGTCAGGCTAGGCGCGGCCGCGGCGGGTCCGGCCAGCCACAGGGCGCCGGCCAGCATAGCCAGGGCCGGGGTGAAACAGCGGTGCAACAGAGTCTTTGTGTTCATAAGATCCACTCCCTCTCGATTGATATTTTCAACCGGCCACCGGTCTCGCAAAGCTCACTCCAGGGTGGGGAGGCCGCTGACGTGATCCTGCCGGCTAGTTCCCGACCGCGTCCTGGGCGATGGGGATGTGGCCGTGGCCACCCGGCAAGGGCGGCCCGTTCGGGTAAAAGATCGAGGCCGGGTTCTCCTGCAGGAAGCGGGCGGCGAGGCGGCCGATGGGCTGCGTGGGTCGTTCCCCGGCGCCGTAACGGAACGGCACCACCTCGCGAAAGGCCTGCCAGGCCGCCGTCGGCGCCGCCCCGAACTCACGCTGCGGGTCCTGCAGCTTGCGCAGGTCCATCCAGAAGCTGGCGGTCATCAGTTCCTGCCCTATCAGGTCATACATGTGTTCTAAGGCCAGGTTCAGATTGTGGATTTTCAGCCGCGTTTGCGCCTGGATGTCGGCGACGGCATGCAAGCCGACGCTGAAGCCTTCCGGGGAGATGGGCTTGGAGACGTTCTGCACGTCCTGCCACAGCCCGGCGGCGGCGGAG
>JBBDSH010000062.1:0-5352 GCA_040905045.1 Gammaproteobacteria bacterium
AAGAAGATTATTCTCTGGCACGGCTGGGCGGATGTCGGACTCAATCCGATTCGTACCATCCAGTATTACGAAAAGGTCATACAAGAAATGGGCGGACAGACTGTATCGGAATTCATGCGATTATTTATGGTGCCGGGGATGTACCATTGCAACGGTGGTCCCGGTCCGGACCTGTTCGACGATCTGTCCGCGCTGGAGAACTGGGTGGAGAAAGGACGGGTACCGGAGCGTATGACGGCCTATAAAACCGGTGGCAAGAACGAATTCTATCCGAACAGGGCACCCTCCAGACATGCAGGCAGGACTTATGTGATCCGCTCACGGCCGCTCTGTGCCTATCCGAAAGTGGCCCGTTATGATGGCAGCGGCAGCATTGATAGGGCGGAGAATTTCCACTGTAAATCGCCGTAGCGGTAGTATACTGGAAGTTACAATGAGCTATACGAGCCGGATCTTGTGCATGGAGCGATTGATAATGAATGGATTATCCAGTAACAGGTCTGTACACAGATTCTGAATACTTATTTAATTGTTTTATAAATCCTATGAACCCATGCATGAATTCGATACGTTATTTATCATCTATCATCACAATGACGTTTCTGTTATTGTCATATGCGATTCTGATTCTTATTCCATTGCCCGTATCAGCGGATGAGATTAGATTTATCCGCAGCGACAGGGTGGAAAGGCTGGAGCTGCCTTTTTCCGATGTTGTCCGGGTCGGCAATATGTTGTACTTGTCCGGAATGCTTGGCGTCGACCCCAATCAGCACGTTCTGGTTGAAGGCGGCGTCGCCGCCCAGACCCGGCAGGCCCTGGACAATATAAAAGCCTTGCTCGAAGCCAATGGTTCGGATATGAATCATGTGGTCAAATGCACGGTTTTTCTTACCAGTTCGGATGACTGGGCCGCAATGAGTGAAGTCTATAAAACCTTTTTTAACGAGCATTTGCCGGCGCGTAGTGCAGTCACGGTTAAAGGCCTGGCAAGGAATGCGTTGGTTGAGATTGAATGTATTGCAATATTGAAATGAATTCTGTGTAAGATCGTATATCCGGGTGATGTGATCATGAAAAATATAAAACGGTTTTTTTGTATGGCAGGCCTACTGGCTGTTTGCCTGCCGGGCATGAAGCTTGTAACTGCAGAGGCTCATGAGGTTGTGCACATAAACAGAGAAGGGGAGAATTGCATCGTCGATCCGTATTGTTTTAACCGTCTGCATTACAATGTTCCCATGAAAATCCGGGCCAGACCCGGACAGACCATTATTTTCGAAACAAGGAATACCACGGACTTCAATCTTGACCCGAATGTAGAGGTGGAAGATCCGCGTATGCATGATGTCCCGGGAAGCACGGTACACCCGCTTACCGGCCCGGTTTACATAGAAGGTGCGAAGGCGGGCGATATCCTGGCCGTCACCATTGAGAAAGTCATCCCCGGTGAATACGGTATTACCGCGATCCTGCCATTCGGCCTGATCTCCGATCTGTTTCCGAATGAGCGTTATCAGGTTCTGTGGGAACTGGGTGAAGATTACGCCGTATCAGAGGCACTGCCCGGTATCCGGATCCCCAATGCGGGTTTCCCCGGTATTGTCACAGTCCTGCCCGACGAACAGCTGACCCGTACTGTCCTGGACCGCGAACATCAGCTGGAACAGGCGGGCGGGTCCGTCTCCCTGCCATTGCCCGTGAACGCCGCGCCCGCCGATCTTTGCGGTCCTGATGGTAGTCACAGGCATGAATGTCTGCGCACCGTACCGCCACGTGAACATGGCGGTAACCTGGACATACGCTATCTTGCATCTGGAGCGACGTTGTATCTACCCTGTTATATTGACGGATGTGGATTAGCGATTGGCGATGTGCATTATGCCCAGGGAGACGGTGAGGTATCAGGTACCGGTATTGAGATGGACGCAACCGTTGTTGTAACAACAGATATCGTCAGGGACCGCACAATTCGGCATGGCGCCCATTATGAAGGCCCGTCGACTCTGCTCGATATTCCATCGGAACGTTTTTATGCGACTACGGGTTTTCCCCTCAAGGCCAAAGGCCAGGTGCCGCGTGATATGCAATATCTGGATTCGCCGCACGTGGCGGATTTGGAAAATCTGTCCAAGGATATTTCCTTGGCGGCGCGTAATGCCCTGATTGAGATGCTCCATTATCTTACGGAAATGAAAGGCCTGACCCGTGAGCAGGCTTATATTGTAATGAGTGTCGCCGTGGATTTGCGTATCGGCCAGGTTGTTGATGCGCCCAACAGCGGCGTATCCGCCATTCTGCCGCTTGATATTTTCACTGAAGAATCTGAATAAATTTGGTATTCAACCGGTATCGGGTGCGGAGGCCGATGCGGGTTTGTCGTCCAGCTGCAGTGCACTGAAGCGAATGTAACTGAGACGTACGAGTATCAGGGCGGCTACTCCGCCTATCAGCATCGGCAGGGTGGCAGCCAGGAAGATTTGATTCATGGGGATCCCCAGGCCAATCAGGGCCCCTCCAATTAACGGACCGAGAATGGAACCGAAACGCCCGACAGCCAGTGCCCAGCCCACGCCCTTGGAACGGATATGAGTGGGATAAAGCAGGCCGGCTGCGGCGTTGTTGCCGAATTGTACTCCCATGACCATGACGCCGGTCAATGTGGACATGAATACCAGTAAGGGGAATGGTATGCCTTCCAGACCGAGTATGAAAATCGTCGGGATCCCCAAAAGAAACAGTACGGCGATGACAAGGAAACCAAAACGATCCATCAGAAAGCTGACCAGTAAACCGCCGATAGCGCCGCCGACATGAAAGATGCCACTGGCGAGCGCGGCTTGCCCCGACGGTAGTCCCTTGGCCTCGAACAGCAACGGCATCCAGCTGTTGAGTAAATACATAGTCATGAGAACCATACCAAAGCAGATCCACAGAAGAGGTGTGATCAGCATCAGGCCGTTGCTATAGATTTGTTTCAACCCCAGGCCTTTGCTTTCTTCATCGAATCGGGTGATGACGAATTCGGCATCGTCGTTAATGGTCAGATCCTTTCGGAGTTTCCGAGCGACTCTCAACAATTGTTTGCGCTTTTCCGGATACAACGCCAGGTACTTGACCGATTCCGGCAGGGTAAACAGCATGCAAAAGGCGACGATCAACGGGATCAGGCCGCCGAGCAGGAAGATCACCTCCCAGCCAAAATGCGGCAGCAGCCAGGCGGAAATAACGCTGGGTGTGCCGCCGCCCAGGGTGATGCCGATGAACATCAGTACGGTCAACATGGCACGAAACCGTTTGGGGGATAGTTCCGAATTCAGAGAGATGGCGTTAGGCATCAGGCCGCCGATGCCGATACCGGTGAGAAAGCGCAGGACGATAATCTGATTAAGGCTGGTCGCCCAGACTATGGCCAGGGTGCCCAGGCCGTAGATAACGCAACTGACAATAATAGCCGGCTTGCGGCCGTAGCGGTCGCCGATGAACCCCATCAGCGGGGCGCCGAAGAGAATGCCGAACAGGCTGGCGCTGAACGCCGGGCCCAGGGAGGATGCTTCGATTCCCCACTCCCGTACCAGTTCGGGCGCGGCAAAGGCCAGGGCGGTGATATCGTAACCGTCCCCGAACATCGCCAAAAACGACCATATAAAAAGATTGAAATTGAACCAGCCAAGCTTTTGGTTATCGACCAGTTCTTCCACCTGGATAACCCGGGCCATATTATCCCCCTGTATACAGTTATTATTTTCGGATCCGAATCCTGGATGCGGATTTGTACCGAATATTACACTATATGTGTGACAGGGCTAAATTAGTATTCCTTCCTGGTGTGTCATGTGGGGACTTAGGCAGCTTGAGTGGTTCGGGATGCCGCATTCGGACTGTCCCGCATGTCTGTGCTGTACTGTGCCCCTAATAAATTGCATATGGAAGAGGAACAACCGTATAGCGGGGATATCAGGCCAAGTCAAACGCCTCCTCGCTGACCCACCAGCCATGGATTTGCCCGTATACCTGGAACGGCATGCGTATCGTTGCCACGGGGCCGTCTTCCAGGCTCTGGGTATCCAGGATCAACAGATCGGAACGTCCGCCTTCCAGCAGGCGGTTGGCCATGCCGATAAGGTAACCGTTCCCCTCCGGGGCATTCCTGCTTCGCGGAGCGAAGCAGCATTCCTGCAGTGAGGAGCTGTCGCCAACCCAGAATGTCGAGGTCTTGCGGTTGGCATGGTTGAACATGGTATAGCAATTGTTGGGCGGAAAGCCCGGCCCCGTCTCCGGTTTGAACGGTCTGTCCGGGTCGTGTACCGGCATGAAACCGATGTTGTAGGGAACGGTGTTATAGCGATCATCCTGCCGCGGCAGCACGCCGCCGTGGGTGGGATACATAACCTCCATGTCGTAATTATCGGCTTTTTTCGACAGGTCCACGGACAGTCGGTGTACGTAGCCTGTGGCTTTGGCCGGATCAAAACGTTCGCCGTGGACGTAGGGAAAGAATGGAAACTGGTTGCTCGGCGCAAGATCCATGTCTACGTAGACTTTGTCACCATCGGAAAATGCGCCCATGACATGAGTGGCGCAGCACTCCGGACCCTCGTACCAGCGCAGATCCGATCCGTCACTGCCGCGTCGCATGACACCGAACCAGGAGGGCAGGGTGGTATCCCAGGCGAAATGCACGCCGCCGTTTTTCATCTGTTCCAGATCGGCGACCATGGGCACAGCCAGGAAAGCGATATGTTTCTGGGTAACGGCAAAGTCGTGCAGCATGCCCACATAGGGCACTTTGATCCAGGCAGACCAGTTGATAGTACCTTTCCGATCCACCGAAAAGACATTGATATCATCGGTCATAAAACCCTTCGCCTCGTAACCGAAAGCGATCATTTCGCCGGTTTCCGGATCGAATTTGGGATGCGCCGTAAAGGTTTCGCTTTCCAGTTGACTGTCGAAGTCCAGGCAATCATCAAGGGTTTCCAGTGTATGCGGGTCCATGGCCACGGGCCGGCTGTCTTCCTTTAATGCCAGCAACCGGCCGTTGTGATGAACCACATGGGTATTGGCGGTACTGCGGCTGAGTCCCTTGACGCTTGGGTCATCGGTGAACGGGTTTCGATACATACCGAATAATGTCCGCCGCGCCTCGGCCTGGGCCTTGAAGCGTTGGGTGCGGGCGTAGCGGCTCTTGAAATCCACATGACCGTTCTTGAAACGGAACATGCTCACGTGGCCCTCGCCGTCGAAGGGGATATTGCCGGGCACCGGCGGATACTGGAAGTCCGGACCGACGCGATAGAAAGTGCCGTTCAGATCATCGGGAATTTTGCCTTCCACGTCACAGTCCCGCAG
>JBBDSH010000063.1:0-5286 GCA_040905045.1 Gammaproteobacteria bacterium
TCCAGGAATTCCTCATAGTCCTTGCGCTGCTTGTCATTCATGATGTCGTACACCATGTCGTGAACTTCCTTGTGATCCAGCGGCGGGACATTGATCCGCCGCATATCGCCATCAACGCGAATCATCGGCGGCAAACCGGCGGAAAGATGTAAATCCGAAGCGCCGTTCTTGACGCCGAAGGCAAGCAATTCACCGATATCCATCCAGACCTCCAGGCCAGCTTATAGACTTGTTCTTAGTATACACAGTGCGGGGCCGCGGCTACTGCCGCTTGTGTGTCCTTGCCCTTCCTATGGGCCCACCTTATTGTATTTTAAAGACCCTGCTCTGCACGCATAATGGTACTGTTTTTCAATAGTATAGCCTACCAGAAACCATGAAAAATATCGCAGCAAGCCTGGATGCACTGCGGCAGCGTATCCGGGCCGCCGAACGACGATACGGCCGGCCGGAGGGCTCGGTCGCCCTGCTGGCGGTCAGCAAGACCCGCGGTATCGGGGAAGTCCGGACCGCGGCCGGGCACGGGCAGACTGATTTCGGTGAAAACTACGTCCGGGAAGCGGTTGCCAAAATCGACGAATGTGGCGACCCGGGCCTGATCTGGCATTTTATCGGCCCGATTCAGTCCAATAAAACCCGCCAGATTGCCGAACATTTTGACTGGGTCCACTCCCTGGATCGGGAGCGTATCGCCCGGAGACTGGACGCGGCCCGCCCGGCGGAAAAAGGTCCGTTGAATATCTGCCTGCAGGTCAATACCAGCGGGGAAGCCAGTAAATCCGGCGCACCGCCGGAGGCCGTGCACGACCTCGCGGAAACCGTCGCCGGCCTGCCCAACCTGTGCCTGCGGGGACTGATGACCCTGCCCGCCCCCGCCACCGCCCTGGAGGAGCAACGGCAGCCATTCCGGCAATTGCGGCAATTGCTGGAGGAACTGCAGGCCCGGGGTTACGACCTGGATACGCTGTCCATGGGCACCACCGGCGATATGGAGGCCGGCATCGCCGAGGGCGCCACCATCATTCGTATCGGCACGGCCCTTTTTGGAGTGAGGCGTAAGGAGTGAGGAGTTAGGTGTCGGCAAATTAAAACCCTGGCACCTTGGTTTATACTCCTACTCCTCACCCCTTACTCCTTACTACCGTGAGCCGACTCCGTTACACTATTGAAAAACAAACTTAAAAACGGCACCAGAATGAAAAACAGCACCATCGGCTTCATCGGCTGCGGCAACATGGCCCGCAGCCTCATCGGCGGCCTGATCGCCAATGGTCATCCCGCCGCGAATATCTGTGCCGCCGACCCGGACGCCGGTCAACGCCGGCGAGCCGGTGATCAATTCCGCATCGAGGTATTCGACAACAACCGCGATGTCATTACCGGCGCGGACGCGGTGGTCCTGGCGGTCAAGCCCCAGGTGCTGCCGTCAGTACTGCGCGATGAAGCAAAGTCATTGCTGCAACACCGGCCGCTGTTGATCTCCATCGCCGCCGGTGTGCGCATTGCAACCATACTGCAATGCCTGGGCGAGGATCTGCCCGTGGTCCGCGTCATGCCCAATACCCCTTCCCTGATCCAGGCGGGCGCGGCGGCCCTGTACGCCACGGAGTCGGCATCCCCGGAACAGCGGGATCAGGCCGAAGAGATACTCCGGGCCACTGGACTGGCGCTGTGGCTGGAAGACGAAGCCCTTATGGACGCCGTCACCGCCGTCTCCGGCAGCGGCCCGGCCTATTTCTTTCTGGTCATGGAAGTCATGGAAAAGGCCGCCGTCAAACTGGGGCTGCCTGAAGACACCGCGCGGCTGCTGACCCTGGAAACCGCCTTCGGCGCCGCCAAAATGGCCCTGGAAAGCGATCTGCATACGGACGAATTACGCAAACAGGTCACCTCTCCGGGCGGTACCACGGAACAGGCGCTCAAGGTATTAATGGACAAGGGCGGCTTGGAGGGTCTGTTCGAAGAAGCCATGGCGGCGGCGAAACGGCGTTCCGAAGAACTGGCCGAACAACTGGGAGACGCATAATGGGCGGAAACGTACTCGTCGATGCCTCAACCTTCCTGATCCGCACCCTGTTCGATCTCTATATCGTCGCCGTCGCCCTGCGCTTCCTTCTGCAATGGGTACGGGCCGATTTCCACAATCCCATCTCACAGTTTCTGGTCACCGTCACGAACCCGCCCCTGCGGCCGCTGCGGCGGGTCATCCCCGGCATCGCCGGCAAGGATCTGTCGTCCCTGGTCCTGATGATTCTGCTCAAGGCCGTGCAGATCAGCATACTCAGCCTTATCCTAAGTGGCGCCTTGCCGGCGCCACTGGGCCTGTTCCTGATCAGCCTGGGGGAAATCATCAAGCTGATTATCTGGATATTCATCATCGCCATCTTCATTCAGGTGATCCTCAGCTGGGTCAATCCCGGCGCCTACAATCCGGCCACGGTGCTGATCCACCGTCTGACCGAACCGCTGCTGGCCCCGGCACGGAGGATGATACCGCCCATCGGCGGACTGGACCTGTCTCCCATCGTGGTTCTGATCTTCCTGCAGCTTTTGCTGATTCTGCTGCGGCCGTTGACACACTGAATACAGGCTCAAGGTTCAAGGTACAAGGTACAAGGATCAACGGAGGTAACGGCGGGTTATGGAGGGACTTCAAGCCAATCAGCCTTATGACTCGCCCCTTGAACCTTGAGCCTTGAGCCTTGTACCTGCATTTAGACTGCGGTCCAGCCGGCGTCGGAAGCCCAGACCGCGCCGGTGACATTGGCGGCGTCGTCGGAAGCCAGGAACAACATCACGGCGGCGATGTCTTCCGGCACACCGGGACGCGGCATCGGTACCTTTTCCTTGAATTTTTCCTCGTGTTCCGGCGTCACCCAGTCCGTCAGCGGCGTTTTTGTGTATCCGGGCATGACGGCGTTGACGCGGATCCCTTCGCGGCCGTAAGCCGCCGCCATGGAGCGGGTCAGGCCGTAAACGCCGGCCTTGCTGGCGGAATAAGCACACTGTTCCGGGGCAATGCCGTACAGACCGGCCGGCGAGGTGGTGGTCACCACGGCGCCGCCGCCGCTGTCCAGTAACGCGGCAATGCCATGCTTGCAGGTGAGAAACACGCCGGTGAGATTGATGTCGATAAGCCTCTGCCAGACCGCCAGCTCCAGGCGATCGGCGCGATCATCCTCGCCAAACATGGCAATACCGGCATTGGCAACGACAATATCCAGGCCGCCCCAGGTATCCACGGCCTCGGCCACGGCATCACGGATCTGTTCTTCCCGGGCCACATCGGCAATCAATTGCAGGGCCTCGCCGCCTTCCTTCGCGATCGCCGCGCAGGTTTCCTCGACACCGTCTTCATTGATGTCGATAACACCGACACTGGCGCCTTCCCGCGCGAACATCAATGCGGCGGCACGACCGATCCCGGACGCGGCGCCGGTAATGACGGCCCTTTTGTCTTTCAAACGTTCACCCGTTGTCATCATGGATACGCCCTCCCGAGGCAGGGTGTGAACAACAAAAAATTAACGATTAAAGATTCGTCAGCAGAATCTGTGGGTGGTGTACTCCTCGCCATGACCGCCACCCCCTGATAAGCAGGAATTATTTGAGCCTGTCCGGCGCGAAATCGAACCGGTTTTCGGGAGTGGTTTTCAAAAGGATCTCGCAAAGCGCGCAAAGTTCACAAAGAGGTAAAAGCCCATGATTTCTTTGCGTGCTTTGCGAGATCCACCATTATCCTTCCAGATACCCACAAATTTTACCGAAGAGTCCGATTAAATAATTCCGGCGATAATCCATCAGGCCAGCGCTGCGATAATGTCCCGGGCGGCGTCCACTTCCTCCTCACTGACAATATGTTCCCTGCCGGAGTAAAAGTATTCCGAGACCCGCGCACCCATGGACTGAAGCACGTCCCGGGTTTCCCGCATGCGCACGGCGGGCACCCAGTCATCCTCATCGCTGCCGCCGATGAATGCCGGTGTACCGGCAAAATCACCCTCGTAATTCCATTGACTGCCGGGCGGACCGATAAGCCCGCCGGTGAACAGGATCACGCCGCCGTAACGGCGGGCATTGCGCACGGCGTATTCGGCAACGGCACAGGCGCCCTGGGAAAAGCCCAGCAGCACGGTACGATCCTGAGGAATACCATGGCCTGTTACCTCGTCCACCAGGGTATCGATGCGTTCCAGGGTCCAGGACAGAAAAGGTTCGTTATCCACGATATCCGCCATGAAGCTTTGCGGGTACCAGGTGTTCTCATGGGCCGCCGGTGCCAGCCAACTGAGTTTGTCCAGCCCGATGCGCCGGCAGACCTGCAGTATGTCTTCCGGATCCCGGCCGCGTCCGTGCATGGCTATAGCAGCACCGGCGGCCTGATTGAAGGGCATGCCCTCGCGGCTCACGGGCATATCCAGATGCGGGTTATACGTCATGATTTGTTCCGGCGATTGTAATGAGAGAAGTGCGGCCACGACCCGCCTCCTCTTTTAAATGATCAGGCTCAGTAATCGATGGTTTCCAGTGTGTCCATTTTGAGTGTATTACATTTCACAGGCCGAATTAACCCGCATATTGCACGATGATTCGCGCGCAGGTCAGTCCAGGACGTCCGCCATCGCCCGCCGCGCGGCCGCGGATTCATCCAGAACCATGTGACCGTCATTATCAAACAATTCCGCCCTTGCATCCGGGAGGAGGCGCAGCCACTTGTCCACATGGGCCTGCTGCCTTTCCAGGGCGGCGGCCGCCTCGGTTTCGTTTCCGGTACCATAACATTCCCTGATTTGATTGGCCGCCGCATCACACATAGAATCGAACGCAGGCTCCATGGGCACGGCTGTTGACCATGTCGACACGGATCACAGAAAGGGGATGGAAAATGACGAGAACAGCAGCGGGCATTCTCTGTCTCGCGATGGGAATACTGCCCTTGACCCTGAAGGCGGAACAATCCCGGGACTTCGGCGATTATACGGTGCACTACAGCGCCTTCACTACCGACATCCTCTCACCCGAAGTGGCCGGGTCTTACGGCATCCGGCGCAGCAGCAACCGCATCCTGCTGAACATATCCGTTCTGAAAAAAGTCATGGGGACCAGCGCTCAACCGGTACGCGCCGCCGTCAAGGCAACGGCCACCAACCTGAGTTCACAGTTGCGGGAGGTGGAAATGCGCGAACTCAATGAACACGGCGCCATCTACTACATTGGCGAATTGAAAGTCGAACACGGGGAAACCCTGACATTCGACCTCGCCATCACGCCGCATGACGCGGATGA
>JBBDSH010000064.1:0-30171 GCA_040905045.1 Gammaproteobacteria bacterium
GCCGTCATGCCGGAGGCGCGTTGTCCGGCCCCGGAGCCGTCATGCCGGAGGCGCGCTGTCCAGCGCCATCCGGTATCCATTCAATTGTAAACTTGATCCGGGGATGTATTCACAACGAGTCCCGCAGAGCAATCTCGGGGTACTGCCGGTCTCATTAATATGTAAGCCCAATAAAATTTGCTTAAGATCCTGCCATATCAGACAGGAGCACGCGGGAAAAACCCCTGGTGGGTATGGCGTTGGGCAGGTTCTATTTGGCGGGGACGCAGGGCCAGGGCGAGTCGCGCAGCCAGTCATCCAGTTCCGCCGCAGGCTTCGGCCTGAACAGGTAGTAGCCTTGCGCGTGATCGCAATGATAGTTTTTCAGCAGTTGCAGGGAGTCTTCGTCTTCCACGCCCTCGGCAGTGACCATAAGCTTGAGGTTATGGGCCAGATCGATGGTGGATTTGACGATACCCTTGTTGCGTGCATCCTGAATCCCGATAACAAATGTCTTGTCGATTTTCATCCGGTTGACGGGCAGGTCCTTGAGATAGGTGAGCGAGGACTGACCGGTTCCGAAATCATCGATGCTGATTTGAACCCCGGCGTCATGTAATTCCGTCAGTACCTGCCCGGCCAGTTTGGGATCCACCATGATGGCTGTCTCCGTGATCTCCAGGATCAGTTTTTCCAGTGGGAATTTGTGTTCCTGCGTCAGTGCCAGGATTTCCCCGACCAGTTGCCGGTTATGAAGATTGGAGGCGGACAGATTCACGGCCAGTTCCAGGTCGAACCCCTCCCGGGACCAGGCAATAATCTGTTCCAGTGCGTTTCTCAGTACCCACGAGGTAAGCAGGTTGATCAGGCCGGTATGTTCCGAATAGGGAATGAAGCGATCGGGATAGATAAGTCCGTGCTCGGGGTGCTGCCAGCGAACCAATGCTTCTACGCCAATCGTCCTGTTTGACCGCAGGTCAACCAGGGGTTGGTAATGCAGAACCAGTTCGTTTTCGTCGATGGCCCTGCGTAATTCCCCGATCAGTGCCAGCCGGTGGGGATCGTAATCATCAATATCGGAGCTGTAAAAGACATATTGCTGGTGTGTTTCTTTGGCGTGTCGCAGGGCTACATCTGCTCTTTGCCACAGAATATCGGCACTGGTGCCGTGATCGGGAAACAGAGCAACACCGAGGGTGGCCTCGATATTGACCGGTAGTTCAGCCACGGTGAAGGCGGGCAGCAGGGCCTCAACCAGTTTATGGATAACCAGGTTTATATGGTTCTTGTCGGCGAGATGCGGCAACAGTATGGCGAAATCATCGCCGCCGAGGCAGGCGACAATGTCGGACTCCCAGACCGTATCCTGAAGCCGGCGTGCAAACTGCTTTAACAGTTCATCACCGTTTTTGTGCCCCAGGGTATCATTGATATCACGGAAATCGTTGATATTCACCAGCAATATGGCGAACGGGTTCTTCCTTTTATCCGCCAGCTCAGTGACTCTCGCCAGCTCGATATACATGGCGATACGGTTATACAAGCCGGTAATGGGCTCATGATAGGCCAGGTAATTCAGTTGCTCCTCGTTGCGGATGAACTGCATGGCAAAGGAAAGGTCGCCGGCCAGTTCCTTCAGCAATACCATTTCGTCTTCGTCGAAAAAATCCGGTTCTGAAGAATACAGGGTCAGCAGGCCCGACGATTCCTCATTAATGTTCAGGGGGAAGGCGGCTGCCGAACGCGCGCCATACTCCAGTACTACGTCCGTGAGCGGGAAATCGACCGCTTGTCCCGATCGAAGATTGTTGCACACGACGGATTCGGCGTGTTCCAGAAACCGTTTTATGGTCTGTATTTCCTTTTTCCGCTCAAGCTTTTTCTGGATGGCTTTCGTGCCGCCGAGACCGCGTATGCCGTCTACCGTCAGGGCGTCGACTTTATTTTTCGCTTTATCCAGAAAACCGATCCAGGCCATTTGCAGTTGGCCCTGATCTATGGCGATCCGGCAGGTTTTCCGGAACAGCTCCCCGCGGTCGCGAGTATGGACGATGGTTGTGTTGATGCCGCTGAGAACGGCATGGATCCGGTTCAGGCGCTTGATGTTTTCCTGTTGTATATTCCGCTCCATGAACAGCGCGATCTGGCCGTCGATGGCGGTCAGCATTTCCAGGATGCCCGGTTCTTCCATCATAATCTCGCGGCTGTAAAAGGTCATGACTCCCCAGACCCGGTTCCGGAGTACGATGGGGAAAGCGGCGGCGGCGTGCAGGCCGGCGGACCGGTACACTTCCACCAGTTCGAACGGAGTCCGGTATTTCTCTATTTCATCCAGCATATCCGGCAGCCATCGGGGTTCGGCGCTGTCCCAGACTTCGCCGGACAGGCCGCTGTGCCTGGGAATGGTCAGGGTGCGGGCTTCTTCAATGGATACGGCAGGTTCCGGAACAGCCTCGGAATGCCAGGCATAGGCGCAACGCAATTCATCCCGATCATCATCCACCTCCCACAAAAGACCGATATCGAATCCCATATGGCCGGCGATGGTTGCCATCAGTTCCGGAATGGCCTCTTCAAACGTCATTGCCCGGGACAGGATACGGGAGACGTCGTACTGGGTTTCCAGCCTCGACTGAACACGAGTACGGCGCGCTACTTCCTGCTCCAGCTGGCCGGAATGAAAACGGATCTTGGTATACAGGGAACCGTTTTCATAGACGCGGCCGGTCTGCGCACAGAGGATGCTCAGCAGCTGTTCGTCCTCGTCGTTGAATCCTTCCTCATTATTCTTGTTGGTCAGACACAGCCAGCCGTAGGTCTTGGTAAGAGAAGTGATAGGGGCGGCGATCAGATTGCGGCATTTCGGATAACCGTCGGGCAGTCCCGTCTCCAGGGAGCCGTCGATATCTTCATGCCGTCGAATGCTGTTTTTAAGCATGACTTCACCAAGTATGCCCCGGACCGGGGTATCGACATTCAGGCCGATTGAGTGTTCCGCGTTTATACCGCTGGTGGTGAAGTAATGCACTTTTCCATTGTGGTTGTCCCTGATGGCCAGGGCCGCGTATTCGGCCCCGATGAGTTCGCGCGCGCCGTGACACACCTGATTAAGCAGCTGATGCGGGTTTCGTTCCGAAGCCAGTTGCAGATTGAGTTCCACCAGTGCGGCCAGCCGCTGATTGAGCCGGCCGACTTCTCCCGTCCTTCGGTAAAGCTTGTCGGTGACCAGACGCAGATGTTCATCACTGAAGGAAGCAATGTTTTCTTTCGAGGGGGAAGCCGCCGGTTCTTCCAGTGCTTCCCTGATATGCCTGAGAATCGTTTCAGGTTCGCAGGGTTTCTCCAGCACCCGGGAAATGCCGGCAGCAGCGGCCAGGTCTTTGGCTTCGTCCTCAAGATAATGGGCGGTATAGAAAATGATCCGGGTGGCGGCGATCTCCGGCTCCTGACGCAGGCGGCGGACGAAATCGTAGCCGTCAATCACGGGCATCAGGATGTCGCAGATCACCAGGTCGGGCTTGTGCTCCCGGACCATGTCCAGGGCCTCCCGGCCGTCTTCGGCTTCTGTTACCTGGTATCCTTTGTAACCCAGCAGATTGACCAGGTATTCCCGGTTGTCCCGGTTGTCGTCGACAATGAGAAGGTGTTCCACTTATGGTTTCCTTTCCGGTAGACAGGCCTCGATTTCCTGCAGCAGTACCTCCGGATCAATCGGCCGGAACAGGAAGCGTGCCGCGCCCGCGGCGAGACCCTCGGCGCGGGCCCTGCCGGATATGGCCGTGGAGGTAATCAGCATTACCGGTATGTTATTTAACTGCTCGTCGGCTTTAATAATCCGGACCAGGTCGTAGCCGCTGCCTTCGGCCATGCCGACGTCGGACAGGATAAAGTCCGGCCGCTGCCGGGTTGCCTGATTCAATGCGTCGTACATTCCGGTTGCCGTATCCACCGTGTAGCCGGAGTTGCCCAGCAGGCTTATGGCCAGATCCAGGTTCATCTGCAGATTATCAACAACCAGAATACGGCCTTTCTCCGTCCCGGTCGTGTTGTCTTTCTTCCCGGAATACGGACCGGGGGCATGGCCCTGCCGGGAGCGCAGATTGATGGGCAAGTGGATTTCAATCTGTTTCGCAAACAGTTCCGGTAATATGGGCTTGGCGATGTAGGAATCAAAGCCGGCCGCGAGAATCTTTTCCCGATCACCTACCATGGCATAGGCGGTAACGGCAATAAGCGGGATGGCGTTCAGCTCCGGTTCGTCCTTGAGGGCGGCGGCAATCTCGTAACCGTTCAGGCCGGGAAGCTGAATGTCGCAGATAATCAGGTCCGGTTTCAGTTCCCGGACCGCCCTCAGGCCGGCCTCACCGTTTTCCGCCGGGGTGATGCGGTAATCGTGCATCTCCAGGATATAGCGCATCAATTCCAGGTTATCCGGATTGTCTTCGATGATGAGTATATGGGCGGGCATCGGTTACTTGCCCTCCAGAATCAGGGTGAAGGTGCTGCCCTTGCCGTATTCGCTCTCCATTTCGATGCGGCCGCTCAGGTATCCCGCCAGTTTCCGGCTCAGGTAAAGACCCAGGCCGGTGCCTTCTCCCGACACGGAATGCTCATTGTGTATCTGGCTGAAGGCAACAAACAGCTTTCCCTGATCCTCGTTGCGAATACCGATGCCGCTGTCCCGGACACTGATTTTAATACCCGGTATTTTTCGTTTCCGGGTTCGTTTCGCCGTGACAGCGACGTCCCCCGAGTCGGTGAATTTGATGGCGTTGCCGAGCAGATTCATGAGGATCTGGCTCAGGGCGCGTCGGTCCGTTTTCATTGTAAGCGCATCACCGGGCAGCTTGATGGAGAGCTCCAGCCCTTTTTTATCCGCCTGGGGCTGCAGTCCGTCGACGGTCTCTTTGATGACATCGCGGCAGTCGATATTCTCGAAATACAGTTCCGTTTTGCCCGACTCGATCTTGGCCAGATCCAGGAGCTCGTTGATCAGTGACAACAGGTGGCGGGCACTGGTGCGCACCGTTTCCAGTTGTTTCTTCTGATCTTCGTTCAGGGGCCCCGGAAGCTGCATCAACAGGGTGCCGGTAAACCCCAGGATGGCGTTCAGTGGCGTGCGCAGTTCGTGGCTCATGCCGGCAAGGAAATGATCCTTGGCCTTGTTGGCGGCGACCAGTTCCATGTTTTTATCCTGCAGGGCCTGTTCGAAGCGTTTGCGTTCCGTTATGTCGCGGATGGTACCGGAGACCAGCATGCCTTCTTCCGTATCCAGGGGGCTGAGGCTGATCTCGACGGGAAACTCGGTGCCGTCCCGGCGCAGGCCGTAGAGTTCCAGCCCGACACCCATGGGCCGGAAATTGGGGTTCTTGAAAAAACGTTTCCTGTGCCCGGGGTGATGCTGCCGGAATCGTTCCGGGATCAGGGTCTCTACCGGGAGGCCAAGCAACGCCTCCCGCTCATAACCGAACAGTTTTTCCGTCTGTGAATTGATCAGTGCAATTTTGCCGTCCTGGCTGACGATCACCATGGCATCCGGCGCCGACTCCAGCAGATCCCGGAATTTTTGTTCGGCCTTCTTGCGTTCACTGATATCCCGGATAGCGCTCATGACCAGCGTGCCGGATTCCGTATCCAGCGGGCTGAGGCTGATCTCGACGGGGAACTCGGTGCCATCCCGGCGCAGGCCGTACAGTTCCAGGCCGACGCCCATGGCCCGGACCCGCGGCTGTGACATATAGCCGGAACGGTGCCGGATATGCTCGTCCTGCAGTCTTTTCGGGAGCAGTATTTCTATGGGGCGACCGATCAGTTTTCCCTTTTTGTAACCGAACATCTTCTCCGCATGACCGTTGGCCAGGATGATGCGGCCGGTGGCATTGACCATGACAATGCCATCCGGGGTGGACTCAAGGGGATCGCCGAACCGGTTTGACGCCATCCTGGCGTCTCTCCGCGTCTTGAGATCGGTAATATCCATCTCATTGGCAATGATGCATTCACTGTCATCATCGTCGTTGCGGATTACCCTGGCGGAAATACCGGCGAAAAGGAAAGAACCGTCTTTCCTTCGGCGGATAGCTTCATAGGTAGTGCTGCCTTTACTGAGAACCTCACGAAGAATGCGCTCTTCTTCCTCATGCCGGTCCGGGGGAACAATTAAATCATACAGGGAATAGCCTTCGGCCTCGCCGGAAGCATAACCGAAGACGCTTGCGGCACCGCCGGACCACTTGAGAACCTTGCCGGAGGGATCGGTAACGATAAGGGCGCCGGGGGATTCACGCAGCAGGATATCGGTGGTGTCAGCCATATAGCGTGGATCGGTTCCTTTCAGGTTACCAAGTGTCGGTACATCCCTGATGCTGCTTGAGAGAATAGCCGGGACAATCAGGTGACACCGGCCGGCAGTTGTTGCCACGGGTTACTACACTAATTGGACAGTTCCGCCGGGCTATTGTTTTTATTCTTTCGGTTAGAAAGTGAAGACAGACCAGGAAATGCCCCTAACTGTTTCATATCACTGAAATTATAGTTGACTTCTATACTCAGGTATCTGATGGAAATGTGAACTGTGTCACAGTTTGTGAAGAATATGGACAGGTTACCAAATACCCCTTTTGGGGGATGGCAGGTAACCGCTCCGGTGAGGAGCCATAAAAAAAGACGGCGCCTTCCGGCGCCGTCTTTTTGCCATGTCACTGTTACGTCGTTACGCTGCGACCTGGATCCTGCGCGGCTGGGCCTTGGCTTGTTTCTGGATGCGGATCTCCAGAACGCCGTTATGGTCCCTGGCTTCCACTGACTCGGTATCCACCGTGTCCGGCAGGATAAAGCGGCGGTAGAAGCGGCCGCGGCCGCGTTCGCTGCGGACGTGGTTGGGTTGCTCGTCGCTGTCGGAGATCAGCCTGGTGCGTTCGCCGGATATGGTCAGAACACCGTTATCCAGCGTGATCTCCACCGCGTTGGGATCCACGCCCGGCAGATCCACGTACAGTTCGAAACGGTCGCCGTATTCGGCCACGTCCGTGGCCGGGATCCAGTCTGCAGTGACGCCGCTGCTGTCACTGGTGGACCAGGTGTTGAACACACGGTTCAGTTCATCCTGCAACTGGGCCACGGGATTCCAGTTTTCATAAGGTACCATTGCCATGACAATCACCTCCTCGTTATCGGTCATATAGGATGACTGCTTTTGCCTTTTGCAATGGAATATGGGGAGGTTCGCCGGAATTTCAAGGGGGATAACCCGTGTCACAGGAGCGGCGCCTGTCGCGAATTGTTCGGCCCGGGGGCGGCCCCACAACAATGGTTTAACCCGGGGATAAACCCTGCTTGTAGGAGCGGCGACCTCGCCGCGATTGGTGCCGGATTCAACCACTGGGCTTCCCTGTTCGGCGCGGGGTCGCGCCTCCTACGGCCAGGGTTCTACCCCGGAGCGAATCCCTGGTTGCAGAAACGGCGCCTTCGATTTCTTGTAGCTTGTGGCTCGTAGCTTGTTGCTGCCTTAATCCTGCCGGCGGCGGTTGTCGGACTCCCGTTTGTAGTGTGCCAGTGCCTCGTCCAGCATACGGCGATGCTCTTCGTCCAGCAGCGGTCGCAGGCGCGCGGTTACATCGCGCAGTTCCGCCATGGAGGCGGCGTTGATGTTGATATGGCCCAGCTTGCGGCCGGGGCGGGGTTCCTTGCCGTACCAGTGGCACTGGATCTCCGGTATGGCCAGCCACTGCGGGACGAAGTCACAGCCGATGAGGTTCAGCATCAGGGTCGGCCGGAAATACTCCGTTTCCGGCAACGGCAGATCCAGAAGCGCGCGCAGGTGTAGGGCGAACTGATCGTGTTCCGTGCCCAGCTGGCTCCAGTGGCCGGAATTGTGCACGCGCGGCGCCAGTTCATTGACCAGCAGCCGGCCATCCTCCTCGAAACATTCCATGGCCATAACGCCGGTGTAATCCAGTTCATCCATGATCCGGCCCAGCAGGGTTTCGGCCTGCCGTTGCAGAAACGGATTGCTGTCCTCGCCGGCGATGCTGTAGCGGAGTATGCCGTCGTGGTGGACGTTCTCGGCCAGCGGCAGGTAGCGTGTATTACCGTTATCACCGCGCACGCCGACCAGGGAGACTTCACGATCGAAGCGGATCAGGGACTCGGCGATCATGGCGCCGAAAGATTCGGCGGGTAATGTATCGGGATTGTCCCCGGGCAGGCGCCACTGGCCGCGGCCGTCGTAGCCGCCTCGGGTAACCTTGATGATCATATGTTCGCCCAGGGCCTTGAGTGCCGGTTCGATATCGTCCGGAGAGGACAGCAGGCACCAGGACGCGGTGGGGATTTCCAGCCGGTCCAGTAATTGCTTCTCCCGCTCCCGATCAGCCAGATCAAGAAACGCCTGCCGGTTCATCCACGCCGGCGCGGCGCGCAGCGTCTCGACCAGTTCCGATTCGGGCAGGTGTTCCTTTTCCGCCGTGATCAAGGGGTAGGTTTCCAGCAGGCCGGCGGCCGTTACCGGCAGCCGCATAGGGGAAGTCCCCGGCAGGAGTTCTTCGCTCTCGGTATCGAGACGATCCACCCGCAGGCCGAGGCGGGCGCCGGCCGCCGCCATCATCAGTCCGAGCTGGCCGTGGCCCAGTACGAGAACCGGTTTCATTCCGGTTTTTTCCTGGGGTCCGGATTGTTCAGCACATCTTCGGTCTGGGCGGCGCGGAATGCCTCGATGCGGCCCGCCAGATCCTTGTCGGAAAGGGCCAGGATCTGGGCCGCCAGCAGGCCGGCATTGGCGGCGCCGCTGGTGCCGATTGCCAGGGTTCCCACCGCCACGCCCTTCGGCATTTGCGCAATGGACAAGAGGCTGTCCATGCCGCTCAGGGCCTTGCTCTGGATGGGAACGCCCAGCACCGGCAGTGGCGTGGAGGCGGCGATCATGCCCGGCAAGTGGGCCGCGCCGCCGGCACCGGCGATGATGACCTTTAAACCCTCTTCCCCGGCCTTGCGCGCGAAGTCGTACAGCTTCTCCGGTGTGCGGTGGGCGGAGATGACTTCCACCCGGCAGGGCACATTGAATTGTTCCAGCATTTCCACGGCGCTGGACATGGTTTCCCAGTCACTGCGGGAGCCCATAACAACGGCAACGGTCGATTTGTTCATGGTCGTTATCACCTTGAAGGAGCACTAGTCTTTCTGCCCTAATTAAGTGTTCCAAATCTGTGTTTAATTCGGGAACATAACGCGGACACGCGGTAAATACATCTCCTGGATCAAGTCCAGGGCAGGCTATGTAGCTCGAATGCGGCGTCCCTGCCGCATACGGTCCGCTTATATGTCCCCGAATTGACACAGATTGGGAAGATATATAGCCCGATTGGCGCCGGTTGTGAAAGCCGCTAACCATAGCACAAATACGCTGTCCGGGACTATTCCAGTGGACCGCGGCGGGTCCGGCCGGGCCGGCCCTCAATAATGGGCACAAAAAAAGGCCTTCCGGGGGAGGGAAGGCCAAAAGGGGGATTGCATGAAGAGAAAGTCTTGAACGGCTGTAATGTCAGCCGGAAACCTGTTGTCTTTCGGGTTCTTCACCCAGGTACAGGTAGTTCCGGTTGATGTTGATGTCATCCCATCCGACACCCTGTACTCTGGTGAGTTCCTTTTTCGATTCAAACTGTCCGTGTTCATTCCTGTATTGAACAATGTCCTTCGCCTGTCCCTCGGTAACGCCAATCAGGTCATCCTGCATTTCCTGGACACCGGCCCGGTTGGGATTGACCAGCGGGTCGGCATTGGCGAAAACAAACATGGGTGTCGTTATAAGAATCGTTGCCAGAAACTTGCCGGAAGTTCTCATGATTCACCTCCTGAAGTTTCGAAATTTATGGTGATCTTCATCCGCCTCTATTGTGTCGGGCAGATTTTCCCCCGTAACGTTCAATAGCAGCCGATTGAGATTCTCAATCCAGTGGATAGTCTGTATTGATTGGTCCCGGGTGATCCGGACGGCGAGGCACCGTGAATGCCGTGCCTCGCCGCATGACAGGGGAAAGGGGGCAGGCAAGTACTTTCTTGATCGGGATTATTCCTTTAACAATTCCGGCCTGTCCGGTCCCAGCACACCGTCGGCCCGCGCCTTCAGATAACGATAGAGATTCCCGACCCGCTCTTTGACCACGGGACTATTCTTCCATTCGGGCATGGAGGGTGTCTCGCCGCTTTGCCGCGCTTCCTCCTTCCTGATCTCGTCGATTAACGCCATGCGCAGGGCGGTTTGGTCGTCGCCCGTGACTTCATCCTGCGGAAGACTGATCATATAACGTTGCAGAACCTTGTTCTCGAACGCAACGGGAGACATTTGCTGGACACTGGCAGTCAAATCCGGTGCCATGGACGTGCCGGATGCGCCGGTACCATGACAGCCGACACAGGTGCTGTGGAACAAACTCCAGCCCAGGAAGGTTCGTTCGTCGACTTTATTCCCGTCAACATGATAGAAAGTTGATTTAACACCACCACTGCCAAGGGCCGGCATAGTAAACAGGGATGTGAGAACGAACGTTATGAAAAACTGGATACTGAGATACTTCATTATTGTTACCTCCAGACAGTGACCGAATATTAGTATGGATCCTATGCCCGTCCCGGATAGTCCGGATTGATCCGGATCAAATATGTGAACTTGTGAAACAGAGTTTTGGCTGCATCGGGAATATGTTCCCCGGCAACAGTTGGCACAAATAATATATCCAGTCTGAACCTTAAGCGATGGATTGTCCATTCATACGATATCGCTTCGACCCTTCCAGTTCGGTTGTCGGGTTAAGCTGATGAATGGATCTACAATAAGTGTATTTTACTATCAGAAAGTTATGTATAAGAATGTCATACAGTACTTGAACCGTGGCAAAAAAATGCCCCTTTCGGGGCATTGTCGGGATTTTTTCCCGTGACAGGTCAGAGAGCCGGTGTGTCAGGCGGCGGCCGGTTCCACCTGTACCAGATTGTCGGAGAAGGTGGGGGCGTGGCCCATGTTGACGAATTCCGCCGAGCTGATGATGTTGACGGTCCCTTTTGTTAACTGCCGCCAGTAGCCCAGCGTTGCCACCACCAGGCCGGGATTGACATCGTCGGTAATGCGGGCATCGCCCTCGAAAGCGCCGCGATCATTGAAAACGCGGACCCGGGTACCGTCCTTGATATTCCTTGCCTTTGCATCGGCCTCGCTGATCAACACGAATTGCTCACCCTGACCCTTGATCTTGTGATCCATATTGGCGTAACAGGAATTCAGGAAGCCGTGGCTTTTCGGCGAGATCATGCTGAGCGGGTATTTTTTCGCCAGCTCCGGGTTGGTCTCCGCCGATTCCCGGTTGGGTACGTAGTCGGGCAGGGTGTCCAGGGGTTCACCCGGCTGGAATGCCTCGTACATCTGCCGGAACGGCCCGACCACGAAATTGCCCTTGGCGGCGGTTTCCGATTTCAGTTCGCATTTGCCCGAGGGTGTCGGAAAATTGCCTTCCCTGTGCGGTGCGCGATCATCCGGGCCGCCGATGTTCAGACGGGCATAGCCGTTCTTGCGCAGGGTATCCAGATCGATGCCTTCACAGGCCGGGGAATCCCAGTCGACAAAGTTCTCCAGGCATTCGCTGTCGGACCACTTGAAGCGTTCTTCCTCAAAGCCCATGCGCGCGGCCAGTCTTCGGAAGATTTCATTATTGGGCACGGCCTCGCCCGGGGATTCGGCACATTTGGTATTGTAAGTGAGATAGTTGTGTCCCCAGGACAGGATTATGTCCTCCATCTCCGCGCCCATGGAAGCGGGCAGAACGATGTCGGCGTAGGAAGCGGTATCGGAAATGAAATGCTCCGCGGAAACCAGGAACAGATCCTCGCGCAGCAGGCCCTTGACGATCTTGTCGCATTCCGGCGCCTGGGTAACCGGGTTGGAGTTCCAGCACATCATGGACATGATGGGCGGATCCAGTTCCATCTCGCCGGTGAGGGCGCGGCCTATCTGCAGATTGTTGACCACGCGCGTTCCTTCGGGAATGAAATCGGGCCGGCAGATGACGTCCAGCTTGTAGGGGTGTTCCCAGAAGGTCATCTGGTACATGCCGCCGCCCACCTCGCGCCAGGCGCCGGTGATGGCCGGCAGACAGCAGGCGGCGCGAATGGTCTGACCGCCGCCGTGATGGCGTTCCAGTGCCACGCCGATACGGATGGCCGCCGGTTGGGTGGAGGCGTATTCCCGCGCCAGGGTGCGGATGTCTTCGGCGGGTATGCCGGTTATGGCTTCCGCCCATTCCGGCGTGCGTTCTTTTGCCCGTTCGGCCAGTTCCTCGAAGCCGACGGTGTAATTGTCCACGTAATCCTTGTCGGTCAGGCCTTCCTCGATAATGGTATGGATCATGGCCATGGCCAGGGCGCCGTCGGTACCGGGCTTCGGTGCCAGGTGCCAGTCCGCCTGTCTGGCGGTTTTCGATTTGTAGGCGTCGATCACCACGATCTTCGCGCCGTTCTTTTTCGCGTCCTGGACGAAATGCCAGTGATGCAGATTCGTGCTGACGCTGTTGCAGCCCCAGATGATAATGTATTTCGAATGCACGAAGCTTTCCGGGTCCATGCCGCCGCTGGGGCCGTGGGTCAGTACCCAGGCGGTGGCGGAACCTTCGCCGCAGAAGGTGCGTTCACAGACGGTAGCGCCGAGGCGGTTGAAGAAGGCGTCGCCGCCGTTGAGACCGTGCACCAGCCCCTGATGCCCTAAATAACTGTAGGGAACGATGGCCTGCGGGCCGTAGTCATTAATAATGGCCTTCCAGCGATCGGTGATTTCATCCAGCGCCTCGTCCCAGGAAATGCGTTCGAATTGACCGCTGCCTTTCGGGCCGGTGCGGCGCATGGGGTAGAGAATACGATCCGGATGGTAATGGCGTTTTTCGTAATCCTTCAGCTTCACGCACAGCCCGCCGCGGGTGGCCGGGTGATCCTTGTTGCCGCGCACGCTGATGAGTTTGCCGTCTTCCACCTCGAAGACCATGGAACAGGTATCGGGACAATCGTGCGGGCAGCCGCCGAAGAAGGTTTCGCGCCGGGGTTTCAGTTGAGCGGACATGGATGGTTTCCTCTGATTGTTATTCTGACAGGGCCACTTTACAGGTAAATCCGGACTCCTCATAGCTCCGTGTATTTGCTGCATGGCACCATGGATAGAACGAAATTATACTTATTGTGACTTTCTGAATCCGTGACCAGTAACGGCAACCAGTGGTTACGGCTTGCATAACAAGAAACGGATAAATCAATGTACGCTCACCAGCACTGGTCCTCGAAACTGGTATTTATCCTCGCCACCGTCGGTTTCTCGGTGGGGCTGGGCAACATCTGGCGCTTTCCCTACATGGCCGGGGAAAACGGCGGCGGCGCCTTTGTCATTATTTACCTTGGCTGCGTGGTTCTCATCAGCATTCCCATCGTCATGGCGGAACTGGCCATGGGCCGTCGCGGCGGTATGACGCCCGCGGCCACGTTCAAAAAACTCGCCGCGGCGGAAAACGCATCAAATTACTGGTGGCTGGCCGGCGCCCTGGCCGTGCTCACCGTCTTCCTGATCATTACCTATTACTGCGTCATCGGCGGCTGGACATTGCATTACGCCTGGCTGGCGTTTTCCGGCGAACTGGCCGGCATCGACAGTAGCAGCGCCCAGATTGTATACGACGATCTGCTGGCTAATCCGTTATTGATGATGTTCTGGCAGATGATGTTCATTGTCCTCAACATCGTCATCGTCGCCCGCGGCCTGCACGGCGGCATCGAGCGCGCCGTCAAGATCCTCATGCCGGTATTCTTCACGCTGCTGCTGGTCCTGGCGGGGTATGCCCTTATCAGGGGCGACGCCGCCCGCGGGCTGACATTTTTATTTCAGCCGGATTTCTCCCGCGTCAGCTTCCAGACCGGCATCGACGCCATGGGGCAGGCGTTCTTCTCCGTCGGCGTGGGCATGGCGGTCATGATGACCTACGGCGCCTACCTCTCCCGTGACACCAGAATCCCGCGGACCTCCGCCATCATCGCCCTGGCCGATACCGCCGTGGCCCTGATCGCCGGCATCGCTATTTTCCCGTTCGTGTTTGCCCAGGGCATGGAACCGGGCGAAGGGGTGGGACTGGTGTTCGTGACACTGCCGGTGGCGTTCGCCGCCATGGGTGACGGCGGCGGTTTCGTCGCTATCGTGTTCTTCTCGCTGTTATGCGTGGCGGCGCTGACCACCTCCATCGCCGTCTTCGAGGTGCTGGTCTCCTGGGGCGAGGAACACGGCCGGCCGCGCTCGAAGACGGCGCTGACGGCCGGTGTCGTCTGCTGGATCGTGGGCCTGACCACGGTGTTCTCCTTCAACGAGGCCGCGAACTTCAGGCCGCTGGCCATGATCCCCGGTTACGAGGATGCCACAATGTTCAACATCGTCGACAAGGTCACCGCCACTATCGGCCTGCCCCTGGGCGGCCTGCTGGTGGCCGTATTCGTCGGCCACGCCCTGAGCCGGGATCACATTGCGGAGGAACTGGGTCTGAAACCGGACTCGCGAACGTTCCGTATCTGGTGCTTCCTGATCCGTTGGCCGATACCGTTGATGATAGGGACATTGATTTTTCTGACGTGAGGGGGACGGGGACAGGCCCGGCTCTTGTATCCTGCATAAATTATTTGAGATTTCTTGTTTTATTTTCCGTTGCTTTCTCAGGAACACATTTCTCATACCGCTTGTCCCAAATACAGATGCTTCTCTCTAGCCGGCATGCGTTGTGATGACCACAACGCCTGTTCCGTGCAAACAACATCTTTTGTAACAACAATCATTCAATCCGCTAACCTGAGGTATAAGGAGGCGACAATGCAGGTAAAAGAAACCATGACTCACAATGTTGAATACATGCCGTGCGATACGAACGTAATCGAGGCGGCGAAGCGCATGCAGGAGCTGGAATGCGGTTTTCTGCCCGTGGGCGATCCGCGGGAACAGAAGCTCAAGGGCGTGATCACGGACCGGGACATCACCCTGCGCGCCGTGGCGCGGGGACTGGATCTGGAGCAGACACGGGTAGACCAGCTCATGACGGATCAGGTCCTGTACTGCTATGAAAACGATGACATCGAACGGATCGCGGACAACATGCGCACCAATGGTATCTATCGGCTGGTGGTGCTGGATAATGACAAGGACAAGCAGTTGAAGGGCGTGATCTCGCTGGGGGATATCGCCCGCTGGCACGACGAACAGATCACCGGCCATATCGTCAAGGGTATTGCCGCGTAAAGGGTCGTTATTTCACTTCAGGAAGTGTCTGAAATGCGATGACTATTAGCTTGTAGCCCGGATGGAGCGTAGCGAAATCCGGGATGTAAGATCCCGGATTCCGGCCATGCAGCCTGCATCCGGGCTACAGCAGCAAAGTAGCCCGCATGAAGCGCAGCGGAATGCGGGATGATGGAAGAGATCCTGGATTCCGGCCACGGCCTGCATCCGGGCTACGACTGCAAAAAAGAAGGGCGCTGTCGCGCCCTTTCTTTTGTTCCACACACTGTGCAGCAGTTACGCAGCGGCCGGTGCCGGGCTGTGGTTACCGCGTCGACGGTTTTTCCTGCCGGAGTTGTTCGGTTTGCCGGAGCCGCGTGTGTTGCCCGCGGCCTGCTGACGGTTGCCCCGGTAACCGTTTTTATTGGAAGACGACTTGCGGGGCGTTTTTGCGTCCTTCGATTCGGGAACGGCGTGCACCGGCTCGAAGTCCTCAATGGCTTCCCTTTCGATGCGGCGTTTGAGCAGCCGTTCGATGTCCCGCAACTGTATGGCTTCATCGGCGCTGACCAGCGAGATGGCGTTACCGCCGGCGCCGGCGCGGCCGGTGCGGCCGATACGGTGGATGTAATCTTCCGGCACGTTGGGCAGGTCGAAATTGACCACATGCTCGAGCTTGTCGATATCGATGCCGCGCGAGGCGATGTCGGTGGCCACCAGGACCTGGAAGCGATTTTTCTTGAAGCCGGCCAGGGTACGGGTGCGCTGCGGCTGACTTTTGTTGCCGTGAATGGCCTCGGCGCGGATATTGTCGCGCATCAGTTGTTTCACCAGCTTGTCGGCACCGTGCTTGGTGCGGCTGAAGACCAGCACCTGGTACCAGTTCCGCGATTGAACCAGGTGGCTGAGCAGCGCCGCCTTGCGGGCCTTGTCCACCGGATGCAGTATTTGGGTAATGGCATCGACGCTGATGTTGCGCGGCGCCACATCGATCTCACGGGGCTTGTTGGTGATGCGTTTCGCCAGTTGCCGGATGTCGTCGGAGAAGGTGGCGGAGAACATCAGGTTCTGGCGCCTGGACGGCAGCAGGGCCATGATCTTCTGAATGTCATGAATGAAACCCATGTCCAGCATGCGGTCGGCTTCATCCAGCACCAGCACTTCGATCTCGTCGAAGCGTACGGCTTTCTGCTGCCAGAGATCCAGCAGTCGTCCCGGCGTGGCGACGAGTATGTCCACACCCTGTCGCAGTTGTTTCATCTGTGCGCTGATATTGACGCCGCCGAAAACCACGGCGGTGCGCAGGTCCAGGTAGCGGCCGTAGGTCTTGATGCTGTCCTGTACCTGGGCGGCCAGTTCGCGGGTCGGGGTCAGTACCAGTACGCGCGCACACTTGCTGCTTACCGGCGCTTTGCCGCTGAGCTGCTGCAGCAGGGGCAGGGTGAAGGCGGCGGTTTTGCCGGTGCCGGTCTGGGCGGCGGCCATGATGTCGCTGCCCTCCAGGATGGCCGGTATGGCCTGTGCCTGGATCGGGGTCGGGATGGTGTAGCCGCTGGCCTTGACTGCGCGCAATAGGGGTTCGGCAAGGCCGAGAGTATCAAATGACATAGTCTTTCCTGATTAATATTTCTGTGCCGTCCGCGCTGCAAAGGCAGGGCGGGACAGCCCGTTTATGGTTCGGTAAGTTCGTTCCCGCTGCGGGATCGCGCTTGGCCGGTTAGGTGTGCCGGAGGCACGTGCGGCAAGCAATAGAGGCTCTTTCAGGGAGGGAACAACTAGAGATGACGCTCCGGGCGGCCTTCAGGCCGACACCGGTGGCGCACTGTACCACAGTTACGGAAATAAACCATGGTTTTATTACAACGCCGGAAAACGGGGCCGAAATGTGTCGACGGTTACTTATTCGAGCCGTTCCGCAAGTCGCATGACAATATCCCGGCGTTCGTGCAGGATTGCGAGGATCAATGGTCTCACCCGGTTTCGAGGAGTGTAGAAGATATAGTGGTGTTGGCAGCGAGTGACATAAATGTCGGGCAGGTTATCGGAGAATATATGCGTTACCACTTCGCCTTTAGCGATGGCTTCCAGCTTATCAGTTAGCGCTTTTTGGTAACGTCTGACCTGCTTTTCGCCCTACTGCTCGAGGGTGTAGCGAACAATCTACTTGATATCATTTACTGCCTCATCCGTGAGGTCGTAGCTGTGCATCAGCGGCGATCCGTCTCCCGCAGTGTCTCGTTAACGATGTCGGCTACGGATTGACCGGAAACGGCGCCTCTTTCCGCTGCCTCGATTCGTGATTTCAGCAAAGCTTCCAGCGCTTTCAGGTCTGTATCGCCCGGATCGGACATATCCGCCAGGGCGCGTTCCAGTACATAGGCCTTGATAGTCTTACCCTGCAGGGCGGCGGCGGCCTTCAGACACTGATGCTGTTCGGGCGTAATTTCGATGGAAAGACGCATGGCTCGATATTTCCTGGGAATTCATTAAGTCAGGATACTCAAGTGTGCAACATATTGTCAATTTTAACAAATGTTGTTTTTTTCGGGCGCTCTTAAAATCCTCTTATTCAAATAAACGCAGTCGGATCTGTTTTTCCGTTTCGATAACGGCGAACAGGACCACACCGATGCCGACGATGAGCAGGCCGTCATGAATGCTTACCGCCTCGGTGGCGAACACCGCCTGCATCCAGGGCAGATAGGTCATGGCGAACTGGCCCAGGGTGACCAGGACCACCGCTGTCCAGACCGCCCTCGTGCCGCGTACCGCCTGCCATGTGAGTGAGGTGCCGAAACGGTTGCGGATGAAAAACAGATAGAAGATCTGCATGACCACCAGTGTATTCATGGCAATAGTGCGCGACAGTTCCACGGAATAACCTTTGTCGATGGCATGGGTGTAAATGCCGAATACACCGCACAGGACCAGCAGGGCGACCAGGGCGACTTGCCAGACCAGTCCTCCGGAAAGCAGGGGTTCGCTGCGCGGCCGCGGCGGGCGCCGCATGGTGTTGTCTTCCGTGGGTTCGAAGGCCAGGGCGATGCCCAGGGTGACGGCGGTGATCATGTTGACCCATAAAATCTGAATCGGGGTGATCGGCAGGGTCAGGCCCAGCAATATGGCGAGAATGATGGTGGAGGCCTCGCCGGCGTTGGTGGGCAGCGTCCAGCCGATGACCTTCTTGATGTTGTCGTAAACGGTGCGGCCCTCGCGCACGGCGGCGACAATGGAAGCGAAATTGTCGTCGGTCAAAACGAACTCCGAGGCTTCCTTGGCGGCTTCGCTGCCTTTCCTGCCCATGGCGATGCCGATGTCGGCGCGTTTCAACGCCGGCGCGTCATTGACGCCGTCGCCGGTCATGGCCACGGTCATGTCGTGGGCCTGCAGGGCCGTCACCAGGCGCAGTTTGTGTTCCGGACTGGTGCGGGCGAAGACATCGGTTTCCAGTACCGTTGCCCGGAGTTTTTCATCATCGATGGCGTCAAGATCGGCGCCGGTGAGCACGTTGTCCGGGTTTTCCAGGCCGATCTGCCGGCCGATGGCCGCGGCGGTGATAGCGTGATCGCCGGTAATCATTTTCACGCGGATACCTGCCGCATGGCATTCTTCAATGGCTTCGATGGCTTCCGATCGCGGCGGATCGATCAGACCCACCAGTCCCAGCAATATCAAATCGCTTTCCACATCACGTAACTCGAGCACCGTTTGTTCCTGTTTCACCGGCGTCGCCGCCAGCGCCAGCACGCGCTGGCCCTGTGCCGCTATGTGATCGGTCTGTTCGCGCCACCAGGCAATATCGAGCGGTTCCGAATTTTCATTGGAAGTACGCTGTTTTCGGCAAAGGGTCAGAATGGTTTCCGGCGCGCCCTTGACATGGATCCAGGCGTGTCCCTCATGGTTATGATTAAGCGTGGCCATGAATTTGTGTTTCGCATCAAAGGGAATGACATCGGTCTGTTTCCACTGCCGGCGGACTTCCTGCGCGTCCAGGCCGGTCTTGCCGGCGAACGCCAGCAAGGCGCCTTCCATGGGATCGCCTTCCACCATCCATTGATCCTCGTGTTGCTTCAGTTCGGCGTCGTTGCAGAGGGCGGCCGCGCGGCCCAGTTCCGTCAATTGCGCATGCTCCCGGCCGTCGACCTCGTCGTTCTCCAGTTTGATCCTGCCGGCCGGTTCGTAACCGGTGCCATCGACGTTGAAGATATGGTCACGGGTAACAACCGAGGCAACACTCATCTCGTTACGGGTGAGGGTGCCGGTTTTGTCGGTGCAGATCACCGATACCGAGCCCAGGGTTTCGATGGCGGGCAGACGGCGGATGATGGCGTGGCGCCTGGCCATGGCCTGCACGCCCACCGCCAGGGTGATGGTCAGCACCGCCGGCAGGCCTTCCGGTATCGCCGCCACAGACAGCCCCACCACAGCGATGAATATCTCGTCGAAGGCCAGTTGCAGGACGAAATAACCGTAACCGAGCACCAGCGCCGCAACGATGAGAATAAACAGGGTCAGCCAGCGGGCGAACACGGCCATCTGCTCCACCAGCGGCGTGGTCAGGGTTTCCACTTCGGACAGCAAACCGCTGATGCGCCCGATCTCGCTGGTGCTGCCCGTGGCCGTCACCACACCCCGGCCCTGGCCGCTGGTTACCGTGGTGCCGCTGAAGGCCATGCAAGTACGGTCTCCCAGGGCCGCGTTCGCATCCACTGGTCGGGTCTGTTTTTCCACGGCGACGGACTCGCCGGTGAGAATGGCTTCCTGAATCTGTAGTCCATGGGTTTTCAGGAGACGCAGATCGGCGGGCACCTTGTCGCCGGCTTCCAGCAACACCACATCGCCGGGTACCAGCGCCTCACCATCGACCCTGTGCCGGCGGCCGTCGCGCAGTACCGCCGCCTGCGGGGCCAGCATGTCGCGGATGGCCTCCATGGCCTTTTCCGCCTTGCCTTCCTGCAGGAAACCGATAAGGGCGTTGATCACCACCACCGCGAGGATGACGGCGGTGTCGATCATGTGATCCAGCAAGGCGGTAATCACCGCGGCGCCCAGAAGTACGTAGATGAGGATATTGTGGAATTGCAGCAGAAAGCGCAGCAGCGGGCCGCGCCGGGGCGGCTCCGGCAGGCGGTTGGGGCCGTACGTATCCAGCCTCGTCCGTGCTTCGGCTTCGGTCAAACCCTCCGCCGTGGTTTCAAGTTCGGTAATAACTTGATCCACCGACAGGGTATGCCGGTTCTGGTCACCGCTCATTCAGATAATCAGGATGGCTGTCGGGGTTACTGACAGAACTGGGCGACACCGTCGCGGAAGGACCAGTCGATGTCCGTGTTTTCCACGATGCTGATCAGCACATTGGCCGGATCGATGCCGGGATCGCGGGCCAGGTTTTCAACGACTTTGGCATAGAACGCCTTTTTGGCCTCATCGGAACGGCCGCGTCGCATGATCAAATGCATCATGATGCGGTCTCCCTGACGATCCTGGTATTCCAGGCAGTGCGGTTCGCACTCGTTGATAATCTGGTAGCGATCGTCTTCGGGAAATCCCATGGTCTCGATGACCGCGGTGTTGACGCCGTCGGCCACGGCCTTGATGTAGGACTTCGGCTTGCCCTTCAGAATGGAAATGGTCACAAGCGGCATCGTATCCCCCCTGGTGAATCAGTTACCCATATTCCAGATATGCAAACGGGAACGCCAGTTACCCTCTTCATCCCGGTAAAAAGTGTTCGCCAGTATGCCGCCGAATGAAGTTGTTTCACCGTTTTCATTTGTGCCGTGGGCCTGCCATCGGGCCACTTCATAGAGAACGTCTCCGGACTGATGCGCCTCAATCACTTCGATACTGTGATCGTGCACACCGTTGTCGATAAAACCCTGGAACAGTTCCTGTATGGCGGCACGACCTTTTATTGTTTCACCATTACCTGGAGAGAGGATGGCGTCCTCGGCATAGAGTGCGGCAACAGCGGTCGCATCCCCCTGGTTGAAAGCGGTATTCCATTTTTCATTCAGTTTCTCGGCCCTGTCCGTGGCATTCCCGGCCAGTGCCGGAGAAACGGCAAGCCATGCCAGCAAGAAAGCTGATAAACATGTGACTGAATATTTCTTTAAATGCATTACTTTGACTCCTTCTGTATGTCTGTCTGTTATGAATCCGGACTGTGCAGTCAGGCGCGAAGGCCGGGGATTAACCCAGCCTTTCCACCGTCAAGGCAATCCCCTGGCCGCCGCCGATGCACAGCGTTACCAGACCCTTGCGTTCGTCGTTGCGCTGCATGGCGTGCAGCAGGCGCACGGTCAGCACGGCCCCGGTGGCACCGATGGGATGGCCGTGAGCGATGGCGCCGCCTTCCACGTTGACAATATCCTCGGACAACTTCAGTTCCCGCAGCACGGCCAGGGCAATGGCGGCGAAGGCCTCGTTGATCTCGACGCGTTCCAGATCCTTGACACTCCAGCCGGCGCGCTCCAGCGCCTGGTGTACCGCCGGCACCGGGCCGATGCCGAACATGCCCGGCTCCACGGCGCCCACGCCCCAGGAAACCAGTCTCGCCATGGGCTGCAAACCCTGTTGCTCGGCCCAGGCGCGATCCGCCACGACGACGGCCGCCGCGCCGGTGTTCAGTCCGGGCGCGTTGCCGGCGGTAATGCTGCCGTCTTCCCGGAAGGCCGGTCGCAGTTTGCCCAGGCCCTCGGCGGTGGTGTCGGCGCGGTTGTGTTCGTCCTGTTCGAAAATGGTCGGGCCCTTGCGGCCGGGCACTTCCACGGGCGCGATCTCCTCTTTAAAGAGGCCGTCCGCCTGGGCCTTGGAAAAACGCTGCTGGGAACGCGCCGCCCAGGTGTCCTGATCCTCGCGGCTGATGTTGTATTCCTTGGCGAGATCCTCGGTGTGCCAGCCGGAATGCTTGCCGGAGAAGGCGTCGTTGAGGCCGTCGCCGAGCATGGAATCGATGATCTGGCCGTCGCCCATGCGATAACCCCAGCGCGCCTTTTCCAGCAGATAGGGGGCGCGATCCATATTCTCGAAACCGCCGGCGATGGCGCATTGGGCGTGTCCCAGCATGACTTCCTGGGCGGCGGAGGCGATGGCCTGGGCGCCGGAACCGCAGACGCGGTTGACGGTCAGCGCCGGGACGTTGACGGGAATGCCGCCGTTGACGGATGCCTGCCGGGCCGGGTTCATGCGGTTGCCGGCCTGGATGACATTGCCCATGACCACGGACTGTACGGCGTCCGGCTGCAGGCCGGCGCGTTCCAGTGCCTGCTTGATCACCGTGGCGCCGAGATCCGCGGCGGGTACATCTTTTAATGCGCCGCTGTAAGTGCCGATGGCCGTGCGCAGGGGTGCGCAGAGAACAACTTCGTTTGTCATGGTGGTTACTCCTTCTCTGTTTTTACGGTTCCGGGGGTGGTGTTCGCCCGTGAGTGTATTGCCTGTAAGAATACAGGATTGGTTTCGATACGTCCGTTACATTACTTTATCGATGCGGCAGCCGTCTGTTGTTCGGCCGCGTCGTTCAGATCCAGTGTCAGGCGCACGGTGTTGTCCGTGCAGTACTGTTCGGCGAAGCCGAATTTCCGCGCCAGCCGCCGCATGCCGCTGTTGTCCGTCAGGGTGACTCCCACAAGTCTTCCGGTGCTCCGCTCGCGGCAATAGCGGATCAGTTTTTCCATCAGTATGGATCCAAGACCGCTGCCCTGCTGATCGCTGGCGATGACAATCGCAAATTCCGCTTCATGATTATCGGCATCGCTGACGGCGCGGGCGACGCCGAGTGTTTCCGCCTTGCCGTCTTTACCATTCGCCACCGCAATGAAGGCCATCTCGCGGTTATAGTCGATCTGGGTATAACGGGCCAGCTGGTCGTGCTGGATGTCGCCGATGGCGCGAAAGAAACGGAAATACACATCCTGCGGTGACAGGCGTCGGAACAGCCGGTGATGGGCGTCTTCGTCTTCCGGCCGGATCGGTCTCAAAAGGATCCGTTTTCCCGTCTTGTCCGTGATCCACTCCTCCAGTTCCTGGGGATAGGGCCGGATGGCCAGTCGTTCCGTGCCCGGCCGGTTGCTGCGCGCCACTTTGATGCGCGCGTCCAGCGCCAGCACGCCCTTGTTGTCGGCGAACAGCGGGTTGATGTCCAGTTCCTGTATTTGCGGATGATCGATGATCAACTGCGAGATCTTCAACAGCGTCAGGCGGATAGCGTCCAGGTCGGCGGCGGCCGTATCCCGGTAACCCTGGAGTTCCCGGATAATGCGGGTACGGCCCATGAGGTCGTCCGCCAGTGCCATGTTCAGGGGCGGCAGTGCCACCGCCTTGTCGTTGACGATCTCGACGGCGGTGCCGCCCTTGCCGAACAACAGCACGGGACCGAAGACGGGATCCGTCATCGAACCGATAATGAGTTCATGGGCATGGGGCCGGTCGGCCATCTGTTGCACGGTAAAGCCCTCGATGTGCGCCTCCGGCTGCAGGCGCCGCATGCGGCTGAGCATGCCTTCGGCAGCGTAACGCAGCAGGTTTCCGGATTCGATGTCCAGCAGTACGCCGCCCACATCGGATTTGTGCGAGATGTCCGGCGACAGTATTTTCAGCGCTACCGGGTAACCGATGTCATCGGCGATGCGGACGGCATCATCCACGTCTTTCGCTACCCGCGTGTCCACCACCGGTATGCCGTAGGCGCGGAGCACGTCCTTGGCTTCCGGTTCCGTCAGGACATCGCGTTCCTCGTCCAGCGCCCGTGCCAGAACGGCGCGGGCGGCATCCCGATCCGGCGTGAAGTCTTCCGGTATGGAGCGGGGCGTCTGCATCAACGCCTTCTGGTTGGCATCGTATTCCACCATCTGCAGAAAGGCGTCGACGGCGGCGTCCGGCGTATCGTACCCGGGAATGCCTTCCTCCTTGAAATGCCGGCGCGCCTGTTCCACGGCTTCGGCGCCCATCCAGCAGGTAAAGACGGGTTTTCCTGTTTGCTTGATTTCATTCGTGATGGCCCGTGCGACTTCCGTATTGTCGATGATGGCGGTTGGTACCAGCATGACGAGGACGGCGTCGTAGTTTTTGTCCTTGAGCAGGATCCGCAGCGCGGCCACGTAGCGTTCCGCCCCGCCGTCGCCGATGATGTCCACCGGGTTGCCGCGCGACCAGGTCGGCGGCAAAACTTTGTCCAGATCGCCGATGGTCTGTTCACTGAATTCCGCCAGCCGGCCGCCGCCGTTGATGAGGGCATCGGTGGCCAGCACGCCGGGGCCGCCGCCGTTGGTGAGTATGGCCAGCCGGTTGCCGCGGACCCGGCGGGCGCGGGCCAGGGTTTCCACGGCGCCGAACAGGTCTTCGATGGTATAGACGCGCAGCATGCCGGCGCGGCGGATGGCCGTGGCAAAGACATCATCACTGCCGGCCAGGGCGCCGGTATGCGACGTCGCCGCTTTGGCGCCTTCCTTTTCGCGGCCGGACTTGATGACGATGACCGGCTTGTTGCGCGCCGTGGCGCGCGCCGCCGACATGAATTTACGCGCTTCCTTGATGGATTCTATATAGAGGAGTATGCCGCTGGTGGTCGGATCGTTGCCCAGATAATCCAGCAGATCGCCGAAATCCACATCGCTGCCGTTGCCCAGGGAAATAAAATGGGAAAAGCCGATGCCGCGGGATTTGGCCCAGTCGAGAATGGTGGTGCACAGGGCGCCGGACTGGGAAATCAGCGCCAGCTTGCCGGGCAGGGAATCGGTGTGGGCGAAGCTGGCGTTGAGGCCGAGGTTGGGCAGCAGCAGGCCGACGCAATTGGGACCGAGGATGCGCAGGCCGTAAGGCTTCGCCGCATCCAGCAGATCCTGTTCCAGCACGCCGCCGTTGTGATCCTCCCGGAAGCCGGCACTGAGCACCACGACGGCCCGCGTGCCCCGCTCGCCCAGTTGCCGGACGATACCCGGAACCGTCGCCGCCGGTGTGGCGATGATAGCCAGGTCCGGGCCGGCGGGCAGGGCATCAATGTCCTTGTAACAGGTTTGATTTTGCACCTGATCGTACTTGGGATTGACCGGCCAGACCGGGCCCTCGAAACCGCCGGCGAGCAGATTCCTGAATACCACATGACCCAGCGAGCCGGGCTTGTCCGAGGCGCCGATGAGGGCCACGGATTCCGGCTTCAGCAGATAATTCAGGTTGAGGACGCTCAAGGCGGTGAAACTCTCCCGTCAGCAGGGAAACACTGGAATAGTTTCTATAATAGCACTTTGCTGCGCCGCACAAAACGCATTTTCATGATTTTAACGATATCGTTTACAACATGGTGCCAAAAGCGTTCGCGACAGAGGTTGGATGAAAGCGGGTGAATGGTAATGTTCGGTGTCACTGAATGGGGTTCCGGTGCTTACGCCGTGCAAGGGCGGAGGAATGTCTATAAAATCGCGTTTTTTTTTGCCTACAGCATCATGAGGCAGGGCGGTATTCGGCTTCCGATACGGTTTGATTCCGATCCCGGCCTGCGGCAGTAACGGGAAGAGTGTTTATGAGTACGGTGGAAAACGAGGAGCAGGCGCGCCTGGAGCGTTGTCAGGCCAGCATCAGCGATGCCATGCGGGCAATCGAACATCGCATCAGGGAGCACGCGGATGAAGTCCAGACCCGTAAAACCTACCTGTGGGAGGCGCGGCGCGATATGGATCATATCGAAAAGATCGCCGTGCGGCAGATCATCGAACAAACCCTGCAGTCCGCCGACATGCTGCAGGCCCAGCAGCAACGTCTGCTGAAATTGCAGCGTTCGCCCTATTTCGGACGTTTCGACTTTGTTCGCGAAGACGGTGAGCAGCAATCGCCCGAGGAAGTCTATGTGGGCGTGCACCATTTCCACGATGAGGCCCGCGGCAAAACCCTGATCCACGACTGGCGCGCGCCGATCGCGTCGATGTTTTATGATCATGAAATCGGTCCGGCGCGGTACGAAGCGCCTTCGGGCGAGGTACGGGGACAACTGCGGCTGAAGCGGCAATTCCGCATCCGCGGCGGGCGCCTGGAGTTCATGCTGGAATCCGGCGTCAACGTCGTGGATGATGTCTTGCAGCAGGAACTCAGTCAGGCGACGGACGAGGGCATGAAACAGATCGTCGCCACCATCCAGCGCGATCAGAATGCCATCATCCGTGACGACGAGGCGCATACGCTCATCATTCAGGGCGTGGCCGGCTCCGGCAAGACCTCCATCGCCCTGCACCGCATTGCCTTTTTACTCTACCGCTACAAGGATACCCTGAGCTCGGATGATATCCTGATCATTTCACCCAACCGTGTGTTCGCCGACTACATCGGCAATGTCCTGCCGGAACTTGGGGAGGAACAGGTCAACGAGATCGGGATGGAAGATCTGGCAATGGAACTGCTTGATCATCAGTACCGTTTCCAGAGCTTTTTTGAACAGACCACGGCACTACTGGAAAAGAATGACGAAGCCCTGAAGGAGCGCATCGTATTCAAGTCTTCGCCGGAGTTCCTGAGGAAGATCGGTGCCTATGCCGATCACCTGGAAGCAAACTCCTTTATTGCCACCCAATGGCGTCTTGGACGCAAGATCGTGCCCGACTGGTTTTTCGATGAAACATGGCACAAGCATCGGGGCGTGGCTGTCACCGAGCGTATCGCGCGGGTGGTTCGGGCGACGGAACAGCAGATCGGTGTGCATTACAATTACGATCTTGAAACATCGGAACGCCAGGCACTGCGGGAGCATGTGCGCGGCATGGTGCGTAAGGTTACATTGCGTCAGGCTTATAAGGATTTCTTCGAGTGGCTGGGTCGGCCCGAGTTGTTCAGGCCGGCGGGCGGCAGACTGGAATACGCCGATGTGTTTCCGCTCATCTACCTGAAAATGCGCATGGAAGGCGTGAAGAATCCCTGGCGCGATATCAGGCATTTGCTGATCGACGAGATGCAGGACTATACGCCGGTACAGTATGCCGTGTTGAACAGGCTGTTCACCTGCCGCAAGACGGTGCTGGGCGATGCCGGTCAGTCGGTCAACCCCTACAGCGCCTCCGACGCCGCGCAAATCCAGTACGCCCTGCATGGCGCGACCACGGTCAAACTCACCAAAAGCTACCGTTCCACCTGGCAGATCATGCAATTCGCCCTGGGTATCGCGCCGAACCCTGAACTGGAGGCAATGGAACGTCATGGCCAGGCACCGGAGGTGATTACCTGCAAGCGGCCGGCGGATGCGCGGGCGCGTATCCTGGATGAGATTGCGGATTTTCAGGCGTCTCCCCATAACAGCCTGGCCGTGATCACCAAAACCCAGCGTCAGGCCCGCAAGCTGCACCGGTCATTGAACGAAGCGAACGTGGAAACACGCTTGCTGGAGGCGGACAGCACCGGATTTTCCACCGGCATTATTGTCTGTACGGCGCACATGGCCAAGGGGCTGGAATTCGATCGGGTGATCGTGGCGGACGCCGGCGCGAATAATTTCCATACCGAAATGGATCGCAACCTGCTCTATGTCGCCTGCACGCGGGCCATGCACCGGCTGACCCTGGTCTGTGTGAATGAGCCTTCCGGACTGTTGCCGGTGATATAGTTGTTTGCGGTAAAATTCTGAGAACTATATACCTGTTTCAATATCGCAAGGGGAGAGGAATACAGTATGTTCTGGGATTCTCCGGCCAGGGCCGTTCGGAAGAAAAGGCTTTGAACAATCTCATTGAAGCAATCCGGATATTCATTGAGTCCTGTGACTATTAAAACGATATATTTTAACTATTGAAAAACTTCTGTTATCTGCTGTCATAAATTATGTTCTGCTGATAGCTGGCTTTGACATCAGAGAACTCGCTGGCTAGTATTACCTATACGTCTGGGTCGAGTCGCCAAGCGTCTTGAATTTGGGGCTATACGCACCATACCCAGTCGTCTTTATTCTCCAATAAAAAGGAATTACATAAGGAGATAATTCCCCCATGTACCTCTGTTATCTCGACGAGTCCGGAACTCCGGATATTCCAGGGCCAAAGATTTTTTTGAACACAGTATGCTTCACGCGTTTCCAGCTCTCGGGCAGGTCATTGTTGTTTTCCAGTGCCGTGTAGATTTCTTGTATTTGCTCGTTATTGATAAGCTTTGCACTGCGCATTTTCCTTAATAATTCATGGCCGTGCCAGACGGAGAGCTCGAATTCCCCGGCCAGTTGATGCATGCCAAGATCATCGGTAGTGACAATAGCGGGGCGGACCATGCCGAAGGCCAGACAAAAGCAGTCGGTGGTGGATGGAGGTGTGTGGCCACGGGATATATAGGCTTCGACGTTTTCCAGTACATGCGCCCGCAGCACACTTTGTGCCGCTTCGATCCGTAGTTTTTCGTCTTTACTCAGACGTACACGACCGGCCAGCCGCTCTTTAGCCAAAGCATCGTGATCGAACCAGGGGAAGTAGTATTGAAGGCGTGGACTGCGATGTATTTCTTTTTCAACGTCTTTGAGGATCGTCAGGCTGTATTCTTTTTGCCCGAATTTGACTCCGAGCAAGGGTTTGATTCTCCTGGCCAGCCGCAAATAGGCGTTGGTATCCAGGAGAACCAGTGTCAACGAGACAGTTCCTCGTGCAGCGCCGTGGCATCATGAAGGGACAGATCCATAATCTGCTGGATATAACCGGGCCCCGTATCCCGCTCTTTGATCATGCGTTTCAGGGCCTGAAAGAAATCGGATTGAAATACATTCTCGCAATCGGCGATATAGCGTTCCGGCTCCGGCGGTGACGGGTCAAACAACAGCGCGCTGACAAGCGGGCCCGGAGTGGTATTGCGAGTGACGTGGATCTCTTTCTCCTCGATTTCCAGGGGCGGCAGGCCGGCGGCACGGACGTAACGTTTAACCTGTTGATAAACCGTATTCAGAGAGATCATGTGCTTTGCTGAATGCCGAAGCAGGACGTCCATTTTTCCATCCTGATCGGGTTGCCCGAGCGCCTCCCGGTAGGCATCCGCAACGCACTTTTCGGGAAAGAGCAGAGCGCCGGCGAAGGCATCGGCGTAGTCTTCGCCTTCTTCGCTGCCGGCGAGTTCCGGGGTATAGACATGCGCCAGTTCGTGCGCCAGCCAGAACTTGAAATCTTCCAGCCGAGTGTCCAGGTTTAGGAATATGAAGGTAATATCTTCCTTCGGCAGGCGGATGTGGAGTGCGTTCTCGTGGTTGCCTTTTTCGCCCCACAATACCGGCACGAGCACGGCGCCGCTGTCCCTGAATTCACCAATCAAGTGCTCGTATTCCAGTACCGCCCGTTCGCCGATACCGAGATGAGAACGTGTTTGTGAAACCGCAACCTGGAGTCTGTCGTACTCGGTAGAGGCGGAGGATATCCGGGTGCGCAATGTCCACTGCTCGGTCAGGTAGGCTGTCAGTGGCTTCAACAGATGGCCGATACTTTCCGCCTTGGTGATATGGGAGCGGGTGGTTTTGGCACCGCCCTTCTTGCGAAAGGCGACAATGGGCCGGTTTGTTTCGCCGGCGTTAACCAACTCCTCGAATGTCAGTCTGAGAGAGGTAGCCAGTTTAAGCAGTGTGGCTGGCCGCGGGAAATCTTTCCCTTTAAGCCAATTCGTGACGGCCTGGGAGGAAACACCAAGATTATCGGCCAGTTGCTTTTGTGTTAAACCCTGTTCCGCAAGTGCTGCCCGCAGAGTGTCGGCATTAATGGCCTTATGCATGGGGAGGGATTATAGCTGTCCTGAATCTGAAATCAAGTTTTATCAAGTTTTCAGGATTGATTTTCGCGAAATGTATATAGGTAAATGAAACTGGATATATCTCTCTTATTCTGTCGTGGGATGCCTGGCGGGGAGCTGTAACGCATAGTCATCCAGCGAGAAGGCTTCCGCCCAGCGGCGCAGTTGCTCCGCTTCAACCGGCCGGG
>JBBDSH010000065.1:0-5048 GCA_040905045.1 Gammaproteobacteria bacterium
CCGCCTTGGCGAACAGGGTGTGATCGTGCCCCAGTCCCACATTGGCGCCGGCATGGAATTTTGTGCCGCGCTGGCGCACCAGGATATGCCCCGCCTGCACGGACTCGCCGCCGAAATGCTTGACGCCCAGACGCTTGGACTGGGAATCCCGCCCGTTGCGGGTACTGCCACCTGCTTTCTTGTGTGCCATCTAGTGCTCCTTATTTGGCCTTGATGCCCGTAATGGCCAGTTCCGTGTAGGACTGGCGGTGGCCGTTCTGCCGCAGATAGCCCTTGCGGCGCTTGAATTTCACGATCTTGACCTTCTCGCCCCGGCCCTGGGCCCGGACCGTGGCCGTCACCTTGGCCCCTTCCACATGGGGGGTGCCCACGGTCACCTTGTCGCCATCGGAAACCAGCAGCACCTCATCCAGTGTCACCTTGTCACCCTCGCCCGCGGGCAGTTTTTCCACGCGAATGGTGTCGCCTTCCCTGACCTGGTATTGTTTGCCGCCGCTCCTGATTACCGCGTACATGGTGTTCTCCGATAGGGGCGCCGGCTGATACCGGCACGGGGTTGAAAAAGGTCATGGATTTTAAGGAATTACTCGGCAAGATACAAGCCGGGATCGGGTTTATCGGACGGAATCCCGCCGGCCCGCTAACAGACTGAACCCTCGTGCTTTATACTCCCGCCCTCGAATACACGGCCGGAACCCGGAATCATGCAAAAAACCTATATCACTGCCGATGAACTGCTGCTGGACGCATTCCGGCTGGCGGCGGCCATCCATAACAGCGGTTTCCGGCCGGATCTGCTGGTCGGCGTCTGGCGCGGCGGCACCCCCGTCGCCATCGCCGTGCAGGAGTATTTTGAATACCTGGGCGCACCCCTGGATCACAGCGTCATCCGCTGTTCCTCCTATACCGGCATCGGCCGGCAGGATTCACGGGTTCGTATAGAAGGCATTGAGTATATTGTCGAACATACCGGTACAGACAGTTACGTATTGATCGTCGATGATGTGTTCGATTCCGGTCTCAGCATCCACGCAATTTTCGAGGAACTGAAGCGGCGGGCGGGAGATGCCTTGCCCGGTGATATCAGGACAGCTATGCCCTGGTATAAGCCCGGCAACAACAAGACCGGCCGGGTGCCGGATTATTACCTGCACACCACGGATCACTGGCTGGTATTTCCCCATGAACTGTGCGGGCTGAACCGGGAGGAACTCGCTGCAAATAAAAAGAATATCGCGGCCGTACTCGGTTTAATATAACAAACCGTGCGCGCCCAGAACCGCGGCGGCGGCGGTAACGGTGCCGAGGGCCAGCAGCAGCCAGTGGCTTCGCTGCATGAAATCGAACGCCGACTGCGGATCTTCTTCGGCACGACGGCGCAGGCGTTCGTGCAAAAACAACGGTTCCCCGATAAACAGGATCAGGGTGAACAACAGCCAGACCAGCACCATGGCGTGCATCCACCAGTAACCCGGTTCCAGAAACCGGGACCAGACGTCGAGGCGCCAGGTGAGATAAAAGCCGCTCAATCCGGCGACAGTCACCGAGACACGTGCCTGCCCGGAAAAACGCCCCTCCACCGCTTCGAACAGCGCGTGCCGGCGGGCCGGCTCGGTAAAATGCCGGATAGCGGGCAGGATCACCAGAGTTACCATGGCCACGCCGCCGATCCAGTGCACCACCGCCAGCACATGCAGGACCCGGGCTATGGCGACGTCAGTCACGCCGCACCATCAAACATTGTTCACAAGGATCGGGCACAAACATGCTCGGGGTTCATTGCGACGCGCCTTCAGGCTTTCTCATCGCCGGTTTTTACCCGTTCCATCCACTCCTCGATTGTGATCTGCCCGCCGCTGCGCTCCACCTCTGCCAGTTCGTGGGGCCGCAGGACATCCTGGACCGCATCGGTCCGCTTCCATTCGGCAATCGGGGCCGCGCCGCTATCCTCGGGAACATAGCGGGACTCCTGCACCTTCTGATACCTGTGAATGTAACGGGGACAGTTCTGCCACAACTCGGAAACATGTACGCGTATTACCACATCGGCCCCGGGCCACCCGGCCAGCAGTGACTCGTCCGTGCTCACCGCGGCGCTGCCCTGCACCCGGATGCGGTGCGGTTTCTCGAAATCGATGAACAGCATCCCGACCTGGTTATTGCCGGCGATATTACCCACGGAGTAGTACATACCGTTGCCGTCGTAATTGGGGAAGGCGATGGTCTGCGGATCCAGAACCTTAACGAATCCGGGCGAGCCACCCTTGTAGGAAACCGTGGGCCGGCCGTCCTGATCCACGGTTGAGAGAAAAAACATATCACGCGCCTCAATGTAGTCACGGGTTTCGTCGCTGATCTCGGTGGCAACCGCAAGTTCCTCGATGCGATCGGCCAGCTTGCGCGTATCAAACTGATCCTGAAAACGACGGTGCTGTTCACCATAAAGTCGACTCATATGCCTCCTCCAATGCGGGAATCATTTTTCCCGTTGTGCGGGATTTGTGAAGTTTAAAATCAGTATTGATAATACCAATTAAAAGATCGCGGCGGAATATCCCGTGGTTGATCGGTATCAAGTTGACGGAAACGCCCTGCTCCTACCCTGTATTCCGTATCAATCCCTCATTCTTCATACTGCAACTGGAATGGAATCTCGTCCAATCGCATTGCCAGGTGGACCAAGGAAGAGTCGCTTCCCGCCCCGCCCAGCAGCGAGACACCTTCAGGCGGCGAAATAGCCAGCGGCAGATGCAATTGCGGCAGTCCGGCCAGCCCGGCCGGGGCGGTCAGGCCCAGCAGGCGTTGCCGGTAGGTCTTCATCCAGTCGGGGTCGGCATCCAGCAACGGCGCCGGTCCCGGCGTGGTGGGCAGGGCCGCCACGGTATTGCCGTCCGGCAGCCGCGTCGTCTGAATATCATGGGCCAGTTCGATGCGTTCGGTCTCCGCCTTCTGTTCCTCCGTTTCCGTCAGCGCGGCGCACATTTTGAGGCGTTCCCGTATATCGTCGGCGATATCCGGCTGCACGGCCTCAATCCATTCCCCGTGGACCCGCCAGATCTGCCGTCCTTGCAGAATACGGAAACACTCGCCGGCCCGCCGCCACCATGCCGCCGCCACCGGCAAAAGGGTAACGTTATGAAAATGTCGCCGCACTTTCTCCAGCCAGTCCTCGTGACAGGGATGCCATAATAGCTCGCCGTCGATCTCCGGCTGCACTACGATCAGATCCCTTAATGCATGTTCTCCCTGATCAGCCAGTAATACCCGGTTTACCTTGTCCATGGTATCCAGACTTGCCGTCAGCCAGCCGACGGTATCGAAACGCGGCGCCAGGGGCACCAGGCCATCGGTGCTAACAACATCGTGCGTGGTTCGCAGGCCGTACAGGCCGCACCAGGCCGCCGGTACGCGAACGGAACCGCCGGTATCGGTGCCCAGACCGATGTCTGCCTCACCCAGGGCAACGGCGGCGGCGGAACCGCTGGAAGAACCCCCGGGAAGGCGATCCGGTGTCTTCGGATTGGGCGGCGTACCGTAATGTTTATTACTGCCATTGAGGCTGTAGGCCAGCTCATCACAGACGGTCTTGCCTCTCAGCCGGGCGCCCTCGTCCAGCAGCCGCTGCACCGCTTCGGCGGTCTCATCGGGTACGGCATGGGTCCGCAGCCAGTCCGGATTGCCGGCACCGGTTGGAATACCCTTTATATGGAACAAATCCTTCACGGCCAGCGACAGCCCGGCAAGCACCCCGTCCCGTCCATCGGGCGTTTCGGCATCGTTGTACCAGGTATACAGGCGTTCCCGCGGAATTGTCATCATTGCCTCTGAGAAATCGTCACTTTTTATTGTCCAAAGAATATAGTCTTGACCATTCCCGGCCGAAGTTCATTGGCTTTCCGGGCCGGGATTGGCACAATAACCGGATTCGAGGCCGGATTTGTATCCCATGACCCAAGCCAGCATGAATGCCGACGCGGCAACCCCTTCCGATATCGATTTTATTCGCAACCTGATCGCGGATGAAATGGAGCAGGTCAATACGTTGATCGAAGAACGACTGTACTCGGAAGTTACTCTTATCAACCAGCTCAGCCATTACATCATCAACAGCGGCGGCAAGCGGCTGCGGCCGGCCCTGGTTCTGCTCAGCGCCGGCGCCTTTTCCTACAGGGGAAACCAGCACATTAATCTGGCCGCCATTGTGGAATTCATCCATACCGCCTGCCTGCTGCACGACGATGTGGTCGATGCCTCCCGACTGCGCCGGGGCATGGAAACGGCCAACCAACGCTGGGGCAACGAAGCCAGTGTACTGGTGGGCGATTTCCTCTATTCCCGCTCCTTCCAGATGATGGTGGAAGCCGATTCCATGCCCATCATGACCCTCATGGCCGAAACCACCAACACCATCGCCGAGGGCGAGGTTCAGCAGTTACTCAACCGGCACGATCCGGACACCACCGAAGAACGCTATCTGGAGGTGATCTACAAAAAAACCGCCAAACTGTTTCAGGCGGCGGCGCAACTGGGCGCCATTATCAGTGATTGCGGCGAGGAACAGCAAAAAGTCCTGGCGGATTACGGCCGGCATGTGGGCACGGCCTACCAGTTGATCGATGACGTTCTCGATTACAGCGCCACCAGCGACAAACTGGGCAAGAACATCGGTGACGACCTGGCCGAGGGCAAACCCACCCTGCCGTTGATCTATGCCATGAATCACAGTCCGGCCGAAGTAACCGGCATGATCCGCCATGCCATCGAAACGGGAGGCCTGAAGGACCTGGAGAATATCAAGGAAGCCATTGAAGCCACGGGAGCGATTACGTACACTGCGCAACTCGCCCGGGATGAGGCGGACCGGGCCGTTGCGGCCATTGCTGGCCTGCCTGATTCGGACTATCTTGAAGCACTGCATGCCCTGGCCCGCTTCGCGGTGCAACGGGCCCATTAATCGTAGTACCAATGTCGGGGTGTAGCTCAGCCTGGTAGAGCACTGCCTTCGGGAGGCAGGGGTCGTAGGTTCAAATCCTGTCACCCCGACCAAT
>JBBDSH010000066.1:0-16191 GCA_040905045.1 Gammaproteobacteria bacterium
ATTCCCCCCAGCGTGGTGCCGAGTGCACCGCCGATACCGTAGATAAAGGCCAGCCAGGTACCGATCTCGGCCACGCCCATGCCGTGAATACGAATGAAAAACGAGGGTATCCAGATACCGGAACCGTAGGCACCGAGGGTCATGATGCTGGTTGCCAGCACAATATGCCGGTAGGATTTCAGGCCCCAGAGATAGCGGAAAGTGTCCTTCAGTGCCGATGGTTCCATGGTTGTCTGTTGTTGTTCGGAATAGCCCCGCGGCGGCTCACGCAGGGTAAAACGCACCAGCAGTGCCAGGAAGATACCGGGAAACCCCACAACAAAGAATGCAGCGCGCCAGCCATAGTATTCATTGACCCAGCCGCCCACCATGAAACCGACGAAGACGCCCACCGGGATGGATGAGTTAAGGATAGCGAATACGGTTCCGCGTTTTTCACGCGCAATGTAATCGGAGATCAGGGAATAGGAAGGTGGAATGCCGCCGGCCTCACCGACACCCACGCCGATGCGGGCCAGGAACAATGAAATAAAACCGGTGGCCATGCCGCAGGCCGCCGTCATCAGGCTCCACAGGCCGACGGCTACGGCAATGATATTGCGGCGGTTATAGCGATCCGCCATCCAGGCTATGGGTATCCCCAATGCGGCGTAAAAGAGCGCGAAGGCAATGCCGCCCAGAAGGCCCAATTGCGTATCCGTGAAGTCGAATTCCTGCCTGATGGATTCCAGAAGAACCGCGATGATCTGCATATCCACGAAGCGGAACAGCATGACGAGCCAGATTAAAACAATGACATAGTTCCGGTAGGCATTGGAAACATTGAACGGCTGTTGCGGATTTGCAGCGTATTCCGACATGATCTGTATCCTTTTATTCAGGAGTTGGATGATTCGACTTCGACAACTTCAAGATTCAATGCGGCGGCCATCAGGGAGCGGGTGTAATCCTCTGCGGGATTATCGAATATTGTCGCCGTGGGACCTTCTTCCACCACCCGACCGTGGCGCATAACGATAACATAATGACTTAATGCGCGGACGACTTTCAGATCGTGGCTGATAAACAGATAAGCCATATGATGACGGGCCTGCAGATCCCGGAGCAGATCGATAATCCGGGCCTGTACCGACATGTCCAACGCGGAAGTGGGCTCATCCAGAATCACAATATCGGGTTTGAGTACCATGGCCCTGGCGATGGCGACGCGCTGGCGCTGGCCGCCGGAAAACTCGTGCGGAAGCCGGTCCTGCGTAAACGCATCGAGACCCACTTCTTCCAGTGCGGCGGAGATTGTTTCTCCCCGTTCCTGTTTACTCATGCCCGGTTCATGGATCCGTAGTCCCTCGCCGACGATCTCGCCCACCGTCATGCGCGGGCTTAACGAACCGTAGGGATCCTGAAAAACCACCTGCATGCGGCGCCGCAGCGGTCGCAGCGTACGGGTCTTTATCTGATTAATATTCTGCCCCAGGAAGACAATCCGGCCGCGGCTCCGGGTCAGTCGCAACAGGGCCAGCCCCAGGGCGGTTTTTCCGGAACCCGACTCCCCGACAATGCCGGCGGTATGGCCGCGCCGGATCGTGGCATCGATCCCGTCCACGGCGCGGACGTAATCGACGGTGCGGCGCAGAATGCCCTTGGTGATGGGGAAATGCACCTTCAGATCCCGGGTTTCCATGACGATATCGGCTTCCGGGTCGGGCGTCACAGGGTTACCTTTGGGTTCCGCTTCGATAAGGTGTCTGGTATAGGCGTGTTGAGGTGATTGCAGAACCGCATCAACCGGTCCGGTCTCGACGATTTCACCACAGGTCATAACCGCTACCCGATCCGCGGTTTTTGCAACCACCCCCAGATCGTGGGTGATTAACAATACCGTCATACCCAGCTGATTCTTCAGATCCTTCAGCAATTGCAGTATCTGGGCCTGGATGGTGACGTCCAGGGCCGTGGTGGGTTCGTCGGCGATGAGAATATCGGGGTCATTGGCCAGGGCAATGGCGATCATGACACGCTGACGCTGGCCGCCGGAGAGTTCGTGGGGATAGGCCGTCAGCCGGTGTCCGGCATCATGCAGACCCACCAGTTGCATCAGTTCCAGTACCCGTTGGCGCGTCTGTTCCGGAGATGTTTTTTTATGAATACAAATGGCTTCACTGATTTGTTTTTCAATTGTGTGCAGCGGATTCAGTGACGTCATGGGTTCCTGGAAGATCATGGAAATGCGATCGCCGCGTAACTGCCGCAACAGATCCAGGGGCGCGCCCAGCAACTCCTCGCCCCGAAATCGGATGGAGCCCGAGGGATGAAAGGCTGTCGGCGGCAGTAGCTGCGGGATGGAAAGACCGGTGACGGTCTTGCCGGAGCCGGATTCCCCGACAAGTGCCAGGATTTCACCCTTGTCGATTGTCAGGGATGCATTTTTAACGGCCTCGATGGTGTCGTCCGGGCTACGGAACGAGATGGACAGATCCCGGATCTCAAGCAGGGCGCTCATAATCCGCTCTTCCTTGGGTCGAAAGCGTCACGCACCGCTTCGCCGATGAAAACCAGCAGGCTGAGCATCACGGCCAGGACACAGAAACCGGTAATGCCCAGCCAGGGTGCCTGCAGGTTTTCCCTGCCCTGGGCCAGCAGTTCTCCCAGGGAGGGTGAGCCGGGTGGCAGGCCCAGTCCGAGGAAATCCAGCGCCGTCAGGGTGGTGATGGCCGCACTGAGTACGAAGGGCAGCAGTGTCAGCGTCGCCACCATGGCGTTGGGCAGAACGTGGCGCCACATAATGGCGATATTACCCATGCCCAGTGCCCGTGCCGCGCGAACGTAATCGAAATTGCGGGCACGCAGGAATTCCGCCCGTACGACACCGGTGAGCGCCATCCAGCTGAATGCCAGAAGGATCAACAGCAGCCACCAGAAATCGGGTTCCACGACGCTGGCCAGGATGATGAGAATATAAAGGACGGGCAGACCCGCCCAGATTTCGATGACACGCTGAAACAGCAGGTCCGTCCAGCCGCCGAAATAGCCCTGAACGGCACCGGCGGCGACGCCGATGATGGTGGAGAAGAAGGTCAGGGTGAGGCCGAACAGGACCGATAACCGGAAGCCGTAGATCACCCGTGCCAGCACGTCCCGTGCCTGATCGTCGGTTCCGAGCGGATTCTCCAGGGTAGGCGGCGAGGGCGCGGGTGTCGGCGGATTCTTGTTGATGGTCTGGTAGCTGTATTGAATCGGCGGCCAGATCATCCAGCCCTGTGCGTCGATCTCGTCCTTGATAAAAGGATCGCGGTAATCGGTGGTGGCCAGGAATCCGCCGAATACCGATTCCGGGTAATCAACGAAGACGGGATAGTAGAATTCATCCTGGTACTTGACCAGCAGGGGCTTGTCGTTGGCGATGAATTCCGCCGGCAGGGTGATCAGCAGCAGCGCCAGGAAAATCCACAGGCTCCAGTAACCACGGCGGTTGGCGCGGAAGTTCTGCAGTCGGCGACGGGTTATGGGAGACAGTTCCATGCTTCCAGTCCAGTGACCGGTCTTCCGGGATCGCGATATGGAATACGCTGTGAATATATGGTTGATCTCGCCAAGCACGCAAAGAACGCAAAGATAATGGTATGATACCTTCGCGCGCTTGGCGTGCTTGGCGAGATCCCTTGAAAAACTCTCCCGGAGCACCGGGCTTGGTTTTGCGCCTGCGGGCTCAAAAAAATCCTGTCTATCATAGAGTTGGCGATCATAGCGAGCTGTATATCTCCCACAGATCAGGTATCCCGTTTCTCGAAGTCGATGCGTGGATCGACGACGGTATAGCTGATATCGCCGATAAGATTCAGGAACAGGCCGATTATGGTGAATATGAACAGGGTGCCGAAGACGACGGGATAATCCCGGTTCAGGATCGCCTCGAAGCTTAATAAACCCAGACCGTCCAGAGAGAAGATCACCTCGATCAGCAGCGTGGAGGTGAACAGGATGGTAATCAGTGTCGCCGGGAAACCGGCAATGATGATCAGGATGGCGTTGCGGAACACATGACCGTACAGTACCTGTTTCTCCGTCAGCCCCTTGGCCCGGGCGGTCATGACATAAAGCTTGCGGATCTCGTCCATGACCGAATTTTTCATCAGCATGGTCAGGCTGGCGAAACCGCCCAGGGACATGGCCAGTACCGGCAGCGTAATGTGCCAGAAATAATCCAGTATGCGCATGCCCCAGCCGAGTTCCTCCCAGTTGGCGGAGACCAGTCCCCGCAGCGGGAATATCTGCCAGTAGGAACCGCCGGCGAAGAGCACAATCAGGAAGACGGCGAACAGGAAGCCGGGTACGGCATAGCCGACGATGATGACGCCGCTGGTCCAGACATCGAATCGGGAACCGTCATTGACTGCTTTTCTGATGCCCAGCGGGATGGAAACGGCATAGATGATCAATAGCGTCCAGAAGCCCAGAGACAGGGAGACGGGCAGCTTTTCGATAATAATATCGACAACCCTGTCGTTGCGGTAAAAACTCTTGCCGAAATCGAACTGAAGATAATTGACAATCATCTGGAAGAAGCGCACATGGGGCGGTTTATCGAAGCCGAAATGCGCCTCCAGTTCGCGGATCAGATCCGGGTCCAGGCCCTGGGCGCCGCGATATTTGCTGCTGATGTTGTCGGAACCGGAGGATTGGGATTGTTCACCACTACTGCCCCCGGCCCTTGCGGTAACGTCGGATCCCAGGCCGCTGGACTGGGCGATGACACGCTCCACCGGTCCGCCCGGAGCAAACTGAACGACAATGAAATTAATCAGCAGAATGCCGAGAAGTGTCGGGATCATGAGCAGCAGGCGGCGGATGATATAGCTGGTCATGAAGTATGGCCCTGGTATTTCTTCCGACTTAACGCGTTTCGTTGAGATATTTTTTCAAGGCCGCATCCTTTTCCGGATCGACCCACCAGTGGCTCATTATCCAGATGAACCGTCCCCATGTCGGTTTCACATCCATGTAGCCGAACCGGTTCCAGTAGGCAACGGGAATGCCGGGCGCGTACCAGGTGGGAATGGAATAGAAATTCCATAGCAATACCCTGTCCATGGCCCGTGTCGCCGCGATTTTGCTCTTGCGATCCTCTGCGTAGACGATCTTTTCTATGAGGGCGTCCACGACCGGGTTCCTGATACCCATCTGGTTGCGGCTGCCTTGCTGATCCGCCGAGGCGGAGCCGAATATCTCCCGCTGTTCGGTCCCGGGGGACAGCGGCATGGGCTGTATGAAGCCCTGGGTCATGTCGAATTCGAAAGTCCGCATGCGGCGGGCCCATTCCGAGGTGTCAATCTGACGTATCTTTGCCCGGATACCGATGCGCTTCAGGTTGTCGATAAAGGGGGCGGCAGCCCGTTCCAGAAAGGGATCCCATAACAATATTTCAACTTCAAGCGGCTTGCCTTGCTGTGAAATCATGCGGCCGTCTTTCATGGAATAGCCGGCCTCGCGCAGCAATGTTACCGCCTCGCGCAGATTCTTGCGCGCGCCGGCCTGGGTAGCGTCGGTCTTCGGCAGCTGCCAGGGCTGGTTGAAGATACGCGGGTCCAGTTGATCCCGGAACGGCTTCAGCAGTTCCAGCTCCGCTTCCGAGGGTTTGCCTCTGGCCGCCAGTTCGGTATTTTCGAAATGGCTTTGCACGCGTTTGTACTGGCCGGAGAAGATGGTTTTGTTGATCCACTCAAAATCGAAAGCATGGGAGATAGCCTCGCGGACACGGCGATCCTGAAATTTCTCCTTACGCAGATTAAAGTAGAGGCCTGAATAGAAGGTGCTGCCGGAAAATTCCAGCATTTCCTTGATTAGATATCCATCCTTGACGGCGGGTATGTCATAGCCCTTGACCCACTGGTTGGGCAGGGTTTCCCAGCGTAAATCAATATTGCCGGCGATGACGGCTTCATAGAGTACCGAGATATCCCGATAAAAATCATGGACAATCCTGTCGAAGTTATGACGTCCCCTGTTGACGGGCAGGTCCCGCGCCCAGTAATTCTCCACGCGTTCATAGGTCAGGGAACGCCCCGGATCCACCCTGGCGATCCTGTAAGGTCCGCCGGAAAGGGGCGGTTCCAGCGTCGGCTTGTCGAATTCCCGCTCTTCCCAGTATTGTTTCGGCAAAACCGGCATCTGGGCCATGGTGTAGGCCAGGCCGCGATTATGCTTTTCCCTGAAGTTGAAGCGAACGCTGTTGTCTCCGGTTTTTACCGCTTCCATCACATCGGCGTAGTCACTGCGAAAAACCGGTGAGCCTTTTTCCTTCAGGGTATTGAATGTAAAGATCACATCCTCCACGGTGATCGGACTGCCGTCATGCCAGCGGGCTTCTTCACGTAACCTGAATTCGACCCAGGAAAAATCGTCGGGGATGGCAATGGATTCGGCGATGAGCCCGTATACCGAGGCCGGCTCATCACCGGCGGGCGTCATCAGGGTGTCATAGATTAGATTGCCGATATTCTGCGGGGGATTGCCGAGGATAATATAGGGGTTGAGGCTGTCGAAGGAATTGGAAAAACCGAAGGTATAAGTACCGCCCTTGGGCGCATCGGGATTAACATATTCGAAGTGCCTGAAATCCGGATCGTATTTCAGTTTGCCGTATAATGTCAGACCATGACCGGTATGGTGATTATTTGTATTTTCGGCCGCAGTATTGGGGGCGAGGATGCTGCAGAAGAATGCCAGCAAGAAGGCCGTATACCCGGTCGGAATCCTCATTAATTTGTCCCCCTGTATACCAATTACCGGGAAATGCCGTTTTTTCCAGGATCCGGGTTCAGGCAGTTCCCTGATTTTGTAATTGAACAACTATCGATATTTTGACACTGTTCACCTGATGTTATCAATAAAACAGATGGCTTCAATATCAGTCGGGTTTGATTTCCCTGTCGGAAAACTTGTGCGGTGCAGAGATGTTGTATTTCGTATAGTCAGCAATACTTATATGCATGATTCGGAGGTTACATGAATGAAACTTGAATTACCGACCTGTGACGATAAACCCGTATGGGATACCTGGCTTTCAGTCTATCACCTGCCGGCCATTGCGGTGGCCGATGAACTGGGGATATTCAGTGCCCTGAAAGACAGGCCCGGCAGCGGCCCGGAACTGGCCGAACGCCTGCATTTCAATGAACGGGCCGTGTCGATTCTGTTGCCACTGCTGGCGGCACTGGATTTTCTCGCATGCCGCGGTGGCCGTTATCATATAACGGATACGACCCGCAATTTCCTGCTTGGTGAGAGTGAATTTTACTGGGGGAACCTGCTCGGCCGCGTCAGCGCCAACCTGCCGCAGCATGAGGATTTACGTAACCTGATTCAGGGTGAAGGCAGCCGGCAATCGGCGGTTGCGGGCAGGGGCAAGCGGCCGGTGGACGGCTGGGAAAGCGGCCGGATAGAGCCGGATCAGGCCCGTGCCATCGCCGCTTTCATGCACAGCCATTCCATGGCCGCCGCCGTGGGCGCGGCCCGTAACGGCGATTTCAGCGGTGTCACGCGGTTGCTGGATGTCGGCGGCGGGTCCGGTTGTTTTTCCATCGCCCTGGCGCGGGAATACCCGGAGTTGAAGTGCACCGTCATGGAATTGCCGGCCATGTGCGAGGTTGCTCAGGAGTATGTCAACGCCGCCAATGTTCAGGATCGGGTCGATACCATCGCGGTGGATATGTTTCGTGATACCTGGCCCGGCGAGCACGATGCCGTCTTCTTCTCCAACATATTCCACGACTGGGACTTCGATACCTGCGCGGAGCTGGCCGCAAAGGCGTTTTCGGCACTGCAACCGAACGGACGCGTATATTTGCACGAAATGCTGTTGGACGATGACGGTGCGGGCCCGGTGGCGGCGGCGACGTTTTCCCTGGTTATGTTGCTGGGAACCTGGGGACGGCAGTTCACCTATGAGCAGCTGAAAACGATCCTCGAGAACGCGGGATTTTCCGGTGTTGAAACCATGACAACGTATTCTTACTATTCCCTGACCAGCGCAAGACGATAACCGGAAGTAAAGTTTCTCTTACGGCGGGGTTTTACTTCACCCTCGTTCAATAAACAGGCGTCTTCATTGAGGCATGATGGCAATTCTTTCCGAAGATCACAGTGAACCGGGACGCAAACCGCATCCGGCTCATGGGGGAAATTGTGACTGAAGCAAGCGAAGAAAGTTCGGAAACCGCCGCCAACGTACCCTCCTGGCCGAGTCCGGTGCGCGCATGGTACGCCGTGGGTGTATTTACGATCGTGACTGTCTTTGCCTTTATAGACAGGCAGATTCTGGTGCTGCTCGTGGATCCCATCAAGGCGGACATGGGTATCAGCGATACCAAAATGAGTTTGCTTCTCGGCTTCGCTTTTATCATGTTCTATGCTTTCCTGAGTCTGCCCATCGCCCGCCTGGCCGATGTTACCAGTCGCCGCAATATCGTCGCGGTAGGTGTGATGCTGTGGAGTATCATGACGGCCATGTGCGGGCTGGCGCAAAACTACTGGCAATTGTTCCTGGCGCGCATGGGTGTTGGAGCCGGTGAGGCCTGCAACGGTCCCGCTACTTTTTCATTGATTGCTGACACCTTTCCGCCTGAGAAACTGGCCAAGGCCACCGCGGTGATCAGTTCCGGTTTCTTTGTCGGTAACGGGCTCGCGCTGATCGTCGGTGGCGCCATCATTGCCAAAATTACCAGTATGCCCAACATTGTCCTGCCGCTGATCGGTGAGCTGCGCCCGTGGCAGGCGACTTTTATTGTGGTTGGTTTGCCCGGTGTCGTCCTGGCGTTGCTGGTCAGAACGGTTCAGGAGCCCAGGCGCAGGGGCGTCATTAATCCGTTGGACGAGCACGGTAAACCGACGAAGCTGAAATCCCTGCCCCTGAAGGACATATTCAGCTGGCTTCGGGGTGACTGGAAGACCTATTTGCCCATGTACGGCGGCATGTCGTTGCGGGCCATGTACGGTATCGGCGCCGCCGTCTGGATCCCCGTGTTTTTTACACGAACCTATGACTGGTCCATCGCCCAGGTGGGTCTGGCGGTGGGACTGGTGCAGTTGATAATCGCACCGATTGGATTGATCTCCGGCGGATATTTCGCGGAATGGCTCGCCAAACGAGGTTACGACGATGCCAATATGCGGGTAACGTTGATTTCAACAGTACTCGCGGTACCAACTTCCGTTCTTTTTCCGCTCATGCCCAATGGTTACTGGTCCATCGGTCTCTATGCCCTGAACAATTTCCTGGTTTCCCTGAGTCCCGGACCGCAGAACGCCGCCCTGCAGACGGTCACGCCGAACCAGATCCGCGCCCAGGCCACGGCCATGTTCCTGTTTCTGTTCAATCTCATCGGTTTCGGTGTCGGACCGCTGCTGGTGGCACTGTACACCGATTACCTGTTTGGTTCGGAGGATATGCTGAGGTATTCCCTGTCTCTGAATTTCGCCGTCCTCGGCCCGATTGCCTGTCTCATATTCTGGTATGTCCTCAAGCCGTATCGGGCAAGCGTCCAGAGGGCGCGTGAAAGGCAAGCGGCGGTAGTCTGACGCAACGTCGAATAACCACACAGGACCCGATCAACTCTCGCAGCGGCCCTGCGATGTTTCCATCTCGATGGTGGAATGGGTGATATTAAAATCCTGTTCCAGACGTTCCTTGATCGCCTGTTTGATCTTTTCAATGTGATACAGGTTGGTGTCCATGATCACAATGTGCGCTTCCAGGGCATTGCGATATTCATCCAGCTGCCAGACATGAACATGATGAGCCCCTTCCACGTTTTCGACGGACTCTATCGCGGCGATAATCTCCTCCACGGAAATGTGCGGTGGTGTCCCTTCCATAAGAATATGGATCGTACGGGGCAGCATGGTTAGCCCCTGGTACAGAACAAAACCGGCTATGATCAGTGTCAGCAGCGAATCGATCCAGTACCATTGATATAACAGGATCAGGGTTCCGGCCAGCATGACGGCGACGGAGGCGAGGGCATCGGAGATATTGTGCATAAAGGCGGCACGGACATTGATGCTGAACCGGGCCAGGCGCCAGGTCAGGAAGGCGGTGATTATGTCCACCAGTAATGCCGCGCCGGCCACGAGAACAACGATCCAGCCTTCGATGGAAACCGGCTGGAAGAAACGCCATACGGCTTCAAAGATTAAATACAGTCCGATTACTACCAGGACAATCAGGTTGATCAATGCGGCGATGAGTTCGGCGCGTTTGTAACCGAATGTTTTGAAGCGATTGGCGGGCCGGCGGCTGATTTTTCGTGCAAACAGGGCAATGGCCAGGGCGGCCGCATCACCCAGATTATGCAGGGCATCGGCGATCAGGGACAGGCTGCCGGAGAGGATGCCGCCGATAACCTGAACAACGGTCAGGCCGGCGTTGATGACAACGGAAAATAAAAGCCGCTTGTCGCCGGACTCGTTTAATGAATCGTCGTGATGATGATGTCGAGCCATGCTGTCTATTGAGATAGGTTCTACATAAATGATGATCAACGGTCCGGTCGCCGGGCCTGCACGGTTCCCGGACCGTCTGCGGCCTGGATGGCCGCAGTCGAGCCTACAGGGACGTATTTACGGCGTGTCCGGGAACCGTGCAGGCCCGGCGACCACTTGTCGTTACTATTCACGAATTCTGAAAGTCTCAATAAACGTGAATTCGATATCGAGGTTTATAACCGGCTGGTGGCAGTGTCACCGTTATAATGAAAATACGCTTTCCGCGTTGCGCTGGTAGAACTTTTTCAGGTCTTCGTTGCCGAGTGGCAGGGCATCCATGGCTTCCACCTCTTCCGGTACGAACTGGTAGGGATAATCCATGGCATACAGGACCCGGTCCATGCCCAGCACCGACTGAATAAACGTGACTGCAGGCTCCCAGCACATGCCGCTGCTGGTCACATAGATGTTCTCGCGGATATAGTCGCTGATCTTTTTTTGCAGGCGGTTTTCACCCATGTTGCCCAGAACGACATCCTGCATATGGTCCAGCCGGTACAACCAGAAGGGCAGACCCTCGCCGGCATGGCCGATGACGATCTTCAGGTTGGGAAAGCGGTCAAACGCCCCGCTCAGAATTATCGAGGTGGTATGCAGCGCCACTTCCACGGCAAAACCCATGATCGCGCCGTCCAGATGGCGTTTCAGAAACGGCTGGATCATGTCCCTGGGCGGTGTTTGCGGATGAATGTATATAGGGACATCAAGGGCTTCAGCCGCCTCGAAAATTTCCCAGAACTTCGGGTCGTCCAGATATTCTCCCCTGGTATGGGAATTGATCACGGCACCTTTCAGGCCCAGCTTATTGACGGCACGTTCCAGTTCCCCCGCGGCCGAGGTCGGATCCTGGGGCGCCACCGCGGCCAGGGCGGCAAAACGATCCGGCTTGTTGCGGCAGACCTCGGCGATCCGGTCGTTACTGGCGGCGGCCACGGAATTGGCGGTATCGGCGTCGAACACCTGGACGCCGGGTGCGGTCAGCAGCAGCAACTGCTTGTCGATGCCGGAACTGTCCATATCGTGAATCCGTCGTTCATCCAGATCCACCAGTCGTTCCACGATCTCATTGGTGTAGCCGACATTGCTTTGCAGGAAGAACCCCCACAGACTGTGGAAGCCCGGATCGTCGAAGCTCTTGTCCTGTAACACCTTGCGCCACATCTGCAGCATTTCAGCCGGTGCCCAGGCTTCTTCGGTAGCAATGCGCAGATAATCTCGTTTCCTGTTCATGCGGGTATTCTCAGTAACTCCGGACAATCGAACTTATGGAAGGCTAACAGACCTGCGCGGCCGGTCAAGCCGTCCCCACGGTGGATGATTCCACCATAATATTCCTATACACTGTAAAATGTTTTTCGACAGCGTATGTCGATTGCTTCCAGTTTCATATATTGCGATATACTAAAGAGTTGATAAGTAATCCGATATCGGGTCACTAACAATCAGATTAGTAAGTATTCATCAACTGAAATGTTCGAGATTCACAGGAGCGGGAAATGATCGAATTATTGACTTCGGAAACCCCCAACGGATGGAAGATCTCCATCACCCTGGAAGAACTGGGCATGCCGTATGAGGTAAAGCATATCCGGCTGTCGCAACGGCAGCAGAAGGAAGACTGGTATCTGAAGCTGAACCCCAACGGCCGCATCCCGACGATCATCGATCATGACAATGATGACTTTGTGGTATTCGAGTCCGGGGCCATCATGATCTACCTGGCGGAAAAGACCGGCAGGCTGATACCTTCGGATCAGAAAGGCCGGTCCCTGGTAATACAGTGGCTGATGTTCCAGATGGGAAATCTGGGGCCCATGATGGGACAGGCCAATGTTTTTTACCGTTACGCGCCGGAAAAGATCCCGTATGCCATCGATCGTTACCAGCGTGAAAGCCGTCGTCTGCTGGAAGTTCTGGACACCCGTCTGAAGGATAATGAATACCTGGCCGGTGATTATTCCATTGCCGATATCGCCAACTTCTGCTGGGCACGCGGTGCCCACTGGGGTGGAATCGATACCACCGGCCTGGACAGCCTGCAGCGCTGGGTCGATCAAATCGCCGAACGGTCTGCGGTAAAGAAGGGACTGGAGGTGCCGGAACGGGATGATATGGGCAATCAGGATGACAAGACTATAGAAGGCGCCCGTAAAATACTATCGTGAGGAGTAAGGCGTGAGGAGTGAGGAGTTGTAAATCGAAGGTGTGAGGGGTGAAGAGCTGTCGATTCAGCCTTCTGCCAGATGCCGCTACTGGCAATATTCTTCACTCCTTACACCTTTCACCTCACCCCTCACTGTTTATTATCCCCAGCGGCTGTGCTCCGGACCGGGCGCGTAAAGATCCTCTTCCACTCTGCGCATGGCGAACGTTTCTTTCACCGCCGGGCGATTGTTGATGCGATCCAGCCAGTCCATGATTCGCGGTGTTTTATCCTTGTTAACCATGTCCGGCACGAGCCGCGGCAGAGTGCATACCAGTGAAAAGGCATCGATATCGATAATGGAATAATCGTTGCCCATAAGCCAGTCGGAATCCGACAGGGTCTCCTCGATACGATTTATCGCCAGGCCGATCTTGCGGCGGGAGTTTTCCAGTTGTTCTTCGTTTTGGGAATCGCTGACGGCTGCCTGCCATGCCGCCTTGCGTTCTGCTATCGGGATGTTTTCGACGGCGGCACCGAGTTCGCCCTGATCGCGCTGTTTCATCTTCGGCGCCATGACCACATGCCAGCCCAGCGTGCTTACCGACGTATCCAGGTTGTATTCCACATACTTTCCCCAGCACAGGGTTTCGTACCAGCCCCTGGCGTCGCGCGGTGCCAGCACCGGTTCGGGAAAGGCTTCTTCAATATATTCGGTAATCAGGGTGGAATCGGTCAGTATGTTGCCGTCATGCACCAGCACTGGCACCTGGCCGGCGGAATTCACGGCCAGAAATTCATCCGTGTATTGTTCCAGTTCCAGAATGTCAATGTAGCGGCTGGTGAATTCGATGCCTTTCTCCTTCAGGCAGATCATGGCCTTGGCGGATTCGGCATTGGGCTCCCAGTGATAAAGTTCAAGCATGCCTGGTTCCTCGTCGTTCTGTTGCGTTCTGTGGTTGTGAATGGATGTCGTCTGAAACGCGGGGTTGATGACAACCGTTAATCATTTTTTTTCATTCCCAGCTTATCCCTGACCTCGCCGACCCTCTCCGACAGCTGCGTCTGTCCGTATGTGAAAGTCTTATCGATGGCGGGACGCGCATAGACCCTGCGCAGCCAGTTCATCAGGTTCGGTGTTTTCTTATCATTGACATTCTCCTCCTGCATGGTCGGCAGTGAGTAGACCATACAGAAGATATTGATGTCGGCCAGGGAATAGGTGGGACCGGCCACGTAGGGGAAGCCGGCCAGCGCCTCCTCGAACACCTCGATGCCGTATCGCACCCGGCGGGACGATTCCGCCAGTTGTTCCTCGGTGAACTTGTTATAGATGGCCGTCTCCCAGGCAACTCGGCGCTCCTTCAGGGGGATGCGATCAATCTTGCGTTGCAACTCCTCCGGATCCTTCTGTCTGACCATGGGACCCACGAACATGCTCCAGCCGATCATGCTCAGGGAAGGGCCGAAGAAATTATCGAAGAACTTGGTCCAGTAACGCATGCGCCAGCGTTGAACCGGGTCATCGGGACGTAGAGCCGGGCCGTCGAAAGCGGCATCGATGTATTCACCCATTTGCGATGACTCGGTCAGGACGTAGCCGTCATGCACCAGTGTCGGGATGGTGCCGTTGGGATTTATTTCAAGATATTCCGGTTCATGCTGATCAAAATTAAGCAGATCCGTGTAATGGCTGGTGAAATCGACGCCCTTTTCCAGCAAAGCGATAACAGGCTTGCCCGAATTGGCATTGGGTTCCCAATGATAAAGGTCCAGCATGCTTGTTTCCCCTGATTATGGATATTTCATTGCGACGAATGGCATTACCGCCCGGGAGGATACTGCCAAATTCCCCTGGGGATGACAATTGCGGGAATAACCACCCTGTCGGAGTGTTATGATCCCGGATCGATTGTATTCTGCATTTATGTGGGAGAAGGAAAAACCTGCTCAGAGGGAAACGGTTTGCGGCAATCCGCGGTATGAATGGGTGGGACACCTATAGCCGTTATCAATCGGTTGTCATGCATACTATTGTACCGGCAGGGTCCAGACCGGCACCCAGTGACCGTGAACGCCGTTGCGCAGGGAGAAAGGCAGCTTCACGACGGCAATGGGCCCCTCGTCCATGTGTTGCGCGTCCAGTATCAGCAGGTCATTACGCTTTTCCGTATAACGGTTGCAGAGGCCGATGACATAGCCGTCACCTTCCGGGGCATGCTTACTGCGCGGAACGAATTGCGGTTCCTGCAGGCTGGATATATCGCCCACATACCAGGAAGTCGATTTACTCTTGTTGTGTTCGAAGCGTGTCCAGGTATTCAACACGAACCCGGTATTGCCGACGCGGGATTCATCCATGGGCTTGCTCGAATCCGACACCGGCATGAGGCCGAAGTTGTAGGGCAGCGACCAGTAGCGTTCGTCGGTTCGGGGCAGGACGCCGATTTCCTGGTGCAATACCTCGCGGTTGTAGGTTTCGGCATCCTGTTTGAGATTCACGGACAGGCGCGTCATCCGGCCCTGTGCTTTTTTGTAGTCCCAGGGTCCCTGCAGGTTGGGGAAAAAGGGAAACTGGTTGGATTCCGCCATATCCATATCCACATAAATATCGTCGCCGTCGGAGAAGGCGTTCATGACGTGGGTGGCGCATTTCTCCGGTCCCTTGAACCAGCGTAAATCCTTGCCGTCGCCATTACGGCGCATGATGCCGAACCAGGTCGGCAGGGAGGAATCCCAGGCGAAATGCACACCGCCCTGTTTCATCTGTTCCACATTGGTTGCCATGGGAATAACCAGGAAGGCAATGTGTGTCTGGGTGATGGCGAAGTCATGCAGCAATCCCGCGTAGGGCACCTTGATCCAGCATTCCCAGGTAATGTCGCCGTTTTTATCGATGGCATAGACGGCCACATCATCACTGGCATTGCCCGTGGCTTCATAGCCGAACCCGATCATCTCGCCGCTGACGGGATCGATCTTGGGATGCGCTGTAAAGGTTTCGCTGGTCATCTTGCCGTTGAAAGTATAATAGTCATTCAGCGTTTCCAGGGTATGCGGATCCATCTGCACCGGCGGGCTGTCCTCCTTGAGAGCGAACAGTTTGCCGGCGTGATAAATGAGATTGGTATTGGCTGTGCCGGCGCTCAGGTCGCGGACGCTCGGGTCATCCGTATCCCGATTGCGATAGGTGCCGAACAGCGCCCGGCGCGCCTCGCGCTGAGCCTTGTAGCGCTGGGTGCGCGCATAACGGGCCTTGTAATCCACATGGCCGCCGGCAAAACGGAACATGCTGATATGGCCGTCGCCATTGAAAGGAACATCGTTGTCGTAACGCGGCGGATAAAGAAAATCCGGCTGCACGCGATAGAAGGTTCCTTCCAGGTCCGAAGGGATCTCGCCGTCCACTTCCAGATCGTGAATATCCACCTCGGCCCGGAACGGCGCGGTGAAGGTGCCCGAGAACATGGGGTTGTGTGAGAAATCTACGGACATGATGCAATCTCCGG
>JBBDSH010000066.1:16291-27841 GCA_040905045.1 Gammaproteobacteria bacterium
TAGTCATAGATGGGGTTGGAAAGCAGGAAGCCGATGGTTTCCACACGTTTTGCCGGCGGTTCGTAGTCGGGTATGGCCGCGAGGATGGCTTCGCCGCGGGCGGCGAAGATATCCCGGAATTCCGGATGGGTGATGATGTACAGATCGTTATTCATAATGCCCGACAATACGCGTTCCCCGGCGTCCAGGGGTTCCATCCAGTATTGGCGTGCCTCGGACATGGCGGAGGAGCGTGCCTGACGCTCCTTGTCGGTTTCGGCATAGCCGGTATTGGACAGATGCGCGGGACGGGTCTTGCCGCTCTCGGCGATATTGGTCTGAACCGGTCCGGGACAGAAGGCGGACACACCGATGCCGTCTTCCCCCAGTTCCCCGTGCAGGGCCTCGGACAGGCCCACCACGGCGAACTTGGCGGTGCAGTACAGACCGGCCATGCCGTGCACGACCAGGCCGCCGGTGGAAGCGGTGTTGACAATATGGCCGCCCTCACCGTGTTCCAGCATGTGCGGCAGGAAGGTCTGCACACCATTGATGACACCGCCGACATTGACATTCATATTCCAGTCCCAGTCATCGTAGGTGGCCAGTTTCATGGGACCGCCGAGGCCGATGCCGGCGTTATTGCAGAGGACATGAACCTTGCCGAAAGTCTTTTTTGATTCTTCCAGGGCCGCGGCAAAGGCCTCGCGATCGGAGACGTCCAGTTTGATGGTATGCACCTCGGTGTCCTTGCCGAAAGTGTCCTTCACCTCGTCCAGGTGATCCTGGCGAATATCGGCGATGATGACCTTCATGCCGGCGTTGCTGAAGGCGCGGGCCATGCCCAGGCCGATGCCGCTGGCGCCGCCGGTGATGAATGCTGTTTTGGCTTTAATATCTTTCATGAATCATCTCCTCATCTTGATATAGCCACAGAGGTCACAGTATCGTAGGGTGGGTTAGCCCGCTGTCTAGGGCGTAACCCACCAGAATAAAATTCTTTCTTGTTACCTGTGGTTGAATCCGGTGGGTTACGCTTCGCTAACCCACCCTACAACTCGGATTCTCACTATTTCGATTTCTCGCTTTCCTGCTGCCGTTCGCGGCGGCGTACGTTGAATCTCTCCACCCGCTTCATCATTTCCGGATCGGAAGATGGATCGGGCAGGGCATCGATGACTTCATGGTGCAGATCGTCCAGGGTCTCGCGGAATTCGGGATAAGGAATCACCCAGAAGTCGTTATTCTTCACTGCGGCAAGCACGTATTCGGCCAGGTCCACGGGGTCCAGCCCGACTTCGATGACGGACTTCAGGCGTTTGAAGACTTCCTCGTCGGCGCCGTAATAACCGGTTTCGGAAAGATGCTCGGGGCGGGTCAGCACGGCTTCGTGGATATTGGTGTTGACCGCGCCCGGGCAGAGCAGCGAGACGCCGATACCGGTGGATTCCAGATCCAGGCGCAGCGCCTCGCTCATGCCGCGTACCGCGTACTTGGAGGTGTTGTAGACACCGGTTCCCGGCAACGGTACGAATGCGGACATGGAGGCGGTATTGACGATATGCCCGCCGGCACCGCGTTCGATCATGCGCGGCAGAAAGGTGCGGATGCCGTTGATGACGCCGCCGACATTGACGTTCATGATCCAGTCCCAGTCGTCGTAAGTGGCATCCTGCATGGGGCCGAAGATGCTGACGCCGGCGGTATTGCAGAGCAGGTCGACGGGACCGAAAATCCTTTCCGTTTCGTCGGCGGCTCGTGCAAACGCTTCCCGGTCCGTGATATCCAGGTGTATGGGGTGTACCCGGGCTTTCTGTTCGTTGAAATACGCCATGGCCTCGTCCAGGTGATCCTGACGGATGTCGGCAATGACCACTTTCATGCCCTCGCGCGAGAATACCTTGGCCTGTCCCAGGGCCACACCGCTGCCGCCGCCGGTGATAAAAGCTACCTTACCTTTCAGATCTTTCATGATTCCTGGCCCTCTGGTCTGGAAATTGTAGGGTGGGTTAGCCCGCTGTTCAGGGTGTAACCCACCAGAACAAAATACTCTCTTGTTTCTTGTGGCTGATGCGGTGGGTTACGCTTCGCTAACCCACCCTACGGTTCTGCAATTCAGTTGGTCACAGCCACAGAGTAGCAGGTGAGGTGTGAGGGGTGAGGTGTGAGGTGTTAACGCCAATCTTTTCATTATTCGAATAAAGTTGTACTCCTCACGCCTCACCCCTTACTCCTCACCTCCTTAAGTTTCTTGTCCCGCTGCTCCACGTAGGGTGGATACGAAGTCAGGAACGACACCGCCTCGGCACGAACCGGGTCCGGATCCTCGTCCGGCATGGAGGCCAGCAGGCATTCGAATTTCTCCTCGATACCCTTTTTGAATTCGGTATGGCTGAAGATAAACAGATCATTGTTTTGTATGCCGCGCAGCACTCGTTCGCCGACTTCCACGGGGTCCATGCCGATCTGGTTGAGCAGGCCTTTCATGCGCTCCTGCCACTCGGCTATCTCCTCGGGAGTGGTGGTGTAGCCGCTGTCGGCGAACTCTTCAGGCCGGATCTCCTCGCCCTTGTAGATGCTTGTATTGACCGCCCCCGGCAGGTACACCGAGGCACCGATATTATGCGGCTGCAGATCGGAATACAGGGTTTCCATCAGGCCGCAGACGGCAAACTTGGCGGTGTTATAGACAATGGTGCCGCGTGTGGCCACGAGGCCGGACATGGACGAGGTACTGACCACATGGCCGCCTTCGCCGTGGGCGACGATGCGCGGAACGATGATCTGCACGCCGTTGATGACGCCGCCCAGGTTGACGCCCATGAGCCAGTCCCAGTCGGCGAAGGTTGTCTTGAGGAATTCACCGGTGATGCCGAGGCCGGCGTTGTTGACCAGAACGTGGATTTTTCCAAATACTTCTTCCGCCTCGTCCGCCGCCCTTGCATAGGCCTCGCGGTCGGTAACATCCAGCTGAATAGCGTGGGCCGCGGCGCCCTTGTCATTGAAATACTGCATGGCGTCATCCAGGTGGTCCCGACGGATATCGGCGATGACGACTTTCATGCCGGCGGCGGAAAAGGCCTTGGCCATGCCCAGGCCCATACCGGCCCCTGCGCCGGTAATAAAAGCTACCTTGTCTTTAACGTCTTTCATTATTTATGCTCCTTATTTATTCGCGGCGGGGGCGCCGTTGCATCCTTCGCTCCGTAAACGGTGCATCCATGCACCACTTCCCCCACAAGCAGGGTTTATCGCTTGATCAAAGCGAAGCTTATGGGAGGTGCGCCCTCGCTCCGAACAAGTATTCAAGATATTTCTCTGTGTTCCTCTGTGTCCTCTGTGGCTAATCTTTCATGAATTTTGTTTTTTAATCTTCTCCCTGATATCGATAACCGCCTGGCGGCGCATCTTTTCAAACTCGAACCGCTGCGGTTCAGGCTCTTCGTCCGGAAAGGCGGCAATGATTTCATCGCACAGCTCGCGCACCTCATCCTTGTGATCCGGATGACTCAATATGTAAAAGTCATTATTCCTGATCCCGCGCAGGGTTTTTTCTCCCACCTCAATCGGGTCCATGCCCATTTCATGCACCTGCTCCAGACGCTTCAACCATTCTTCATCCACTTCGTGATCGGATCGTGTCAGGTGTTCGGGCCGTATCTTCTCGCTTTCATAGATTTTGCTCTTCACCAGGCCCGGACAGAGGATGGACACGCCGATGTTTTTCTCCGCCAGGCTAAGGCGCAGTGATTCCGACAGGCCGCGCACGGCGAACTTGGTCGCGGTGTAAATGCCCGCGGTGGCGCCGGCGACAAAGGCCGCCATGGAAGCGGTGTTGACGATATGACCGCCTTCGCCGTGTGCTTCCATGCGCGGCAGAAAAGCCTTGATGCCGTTGAAGACGCCGTTCAGGTTGATGTCGATGAGCCAGTCCCAGTCTTCATAGGTGGACTCTTCCACCGACTTGAACAGATTGATGCCGGCGTTATTGCAGAGCACATGGACTTTGCCGAAAACATCGACGGTTTCCCCGGCGGCCCGCGCCATGGCTTCCCTGTCGGTGATGTCCACATTAATGGCATGGACCGGTAAATCCTTGTCCTTGAAAAATTCCATGGCCTCATCCAGATGATCCTGGCGAATGTCGGCGATGACGACCTTCATGCCGGCCCCGGTAAAAACCTTTGCCAGGCCCAGGCCGACGCCGCTGGCGCCGCCGGTGATGAATGCTGTTTTTCCCGATAACTTTTTCACGATTTCACCTCACTTTTAATATAAGCCACAGAGGACACAGAGGACCACAGAGAATATAAAAACGGCGCGTTCCCCGACATTGACTGTGTTAAAGAAGCCGTCATTCTGGTGCATGCCAGAGGAGCGGCACAGGGATGTGCCGTTAGCGGAGCTAAGGATGTAATCCAGTAGGCAAATGAATTCAATATGTTGATGCACTAACAAAGTTACCCTGCGGGCAAATCTATCTACTGGAATGACGACTTTATTCTCTCTATGTTCCTCTGTGTTTTTTGCGGCAAATCTTTTCATGGATTAATCCTTGCCAAAGCCAGATCCTCGCGCAGTGTGCGCGACGCCAGGAAGAAATGAAACGCCGCCCAGACACTGGTGATCAGCACCAGGAACAGCAGGGCGTAACGCAGCGAGTTGTCGCCGTAGGCGGCGTTGAAGAAATCGCTGATCATGCCGATGATCAACGGCCCGGCGCCCATGGAAACCAGATTGGCCAGGAATAAATAGAACGCGGCACCGACGGCGCGCCGGCGTACTCCCGCCAGATTCTGGATCATGGCCAGTACCGGCCCGAGGAACATGTGACCGATAAGTATGGCGGGAATGAAGAACAGCAGGGCCGGGATCGGCGTCGCCCAGGTATAGACAAGGATCGTGAAGGGTATGGTGATCAGAATGGATCCGCCGCATAACCAGGTATACCAGCGCTCGTCACCGGTCTTGCGCACCAGGCGGTCGGCGATATAACCCCCGCTCAGGGTCCCGAGGGAACCGAAAATACCGAAGATCAACGCCAGCCAGGTACCGACCTCGCCGCTGCTCATGCCGTGGACGCGCATGAAATAGGCCGGCATCCACAGGCCGGCGCCCCAGGCGCCGATGCCGTGGATGGCGCCGGCCAGCGGCAGATGCCGCAGGGAAGGGCGGCTGAGGAAATAGGCAATGGTGGACCAGAGCGAAGGGACTTCACCCGTTACGGGAGCCATTTCCGAATGGCCGCGCGGCGGCTCCCGCAGGGTCAGCCGCAGCAGCACGGCCAGGAACACACCGGGCAGGCCCACCACCACAAAGGCGGTGCGCCAGCCGAAGAATTCGTTGACCCAGCCGCCCACCATGAAGCCGACGAGAAAACCCAGCGGCAGGTACATATAAAGGATGCCCAGGGCAAAGCCGCGTTTTTCCGGCGGGAAATAATCCGAGATCAGGGACTGGGACGGCGGCGCGCCGCCCGCCTCGCCGATGCCCACGCCCATGCGGCACAGGAACAGCGTCCAGAAACCGGTGGCCAGGCCCGACAGGGCGGTCATGGAACTCCATAATCCCAGGGCGATGGCGATGATATTGCGGCGGTTGAACTTGTCCGCCAGCCAGGCCACCGGCAGGCCGACGGAGGCATAGAACAGGCCGAAGGCGATGCCGCCCAGCAGCCCCAGCTGCGTGTCGGAAAAATGGAATTCCTGTTTGATGGATTCCAGCAGGATGGCGAATATCTGCCGGTCCACCCAGCTGAAGACGCCGACAACCAGCAGCAGGCCGAGAACGTAATAGCGGTACGAATCGGAAACGTTGAACGCGGGTGTTTCAGCGGATGCGGGTTGCCGGTTGTCCGCCGCTTCAGTATTCATTGAATATCGCCTCTCTGGAAAAACTTGCTTCCGGGTCACTGATTATTCTGATTCAGGGAAAACACGTGGACACGGAAGAATCCGCGGATCACGGATTATAAAGGCTCACGACGCGGATAATTATCTATAAAGGAAGAATGAACCGACTGTACAGGAAGCGGCGAATTCGTGATTCGGTTCGTGGCCTGTACTGGATACTGAACCAGTATCGAGCCTCCCACAAGCTCCGTTCGTTATCGCCGTGAAACCCTGCTTGTGGGGGAAGTGGTGCATGGATGCACCGTTTACGGAGCGAAGGATGCAACGGCCAGCCGGCCGCGAAGAATTTCATTCGGCCCGTGGTCGAGCCTCCCACAACCATAGTTTTACCCGGATAACGAACCCTGGAAGTGGGAGCGGCGCCCCCGCCGCGAATGAAAGTTCAGGAAAGCGGCCGCGTTTTTCCGGTTCGGCTCGTGGTCGAGCCTCCCACAAGCTTCGTTCGTTACCGCGGTGAAACCCTGATTGCAGAAGCGGTTCTGGCTTACAGCATGCCGGGGCAGGCCTCGCCGCGAATAGATCTACGTCACCGGATGAATATGCAGATTGCGATACTCGCGCGGGCTGACGCCGAACTGCTCCTTGAATACCCGGGCGAAATGGGTGGTGTTGTTGAAACCCTTGTGAAAGGCGATTTCCGTAATGGTCTTGTCGCGCCAGAACACATCCGTCATCTGCCGGGCGCATTCCTCCAGCCGGCGCCGCAGTATGTAGTGGGATACGGATTCGTTCTCGTGTGCGAACAGCATGTGCAGATAGCGGGTTGAAATCCGGAAAGCGGTGGCAATCGTCCGCGGCGTCAATTCCGGATCATCGAGATTGGATTCGATAAAACGTTTGATCTCGATCAGGCGGCTGTTGGTGGCGGCCGATCGGGAGATGTTGGTGCCATGGGCGAGGCAGTAAGCGGTGGCGATGGTATCCAGCAGGTTGTCTGCGATCCTGCGGCCGTATTCGCCGGGTATGCCCTGTTCCGTCTGCTGCCACAGGCTTTTCAACATGACCGAGGCGGTGCTGCTGAGGCCGTCCCGCCCCGACATGTATTTGCAGGACAGTTGTTCCGGTTGGGGAATACGGCTTTTCAGTGCGGCGGCAGGAATACCCAGGACGATGGTTTCACACGGCTGGTTGTAGGTGAGTTCGTAGGGCCAGGAACTGTCGCAGATGCCGAAATCGCCTTCCTTCAACCGGGTCTGCAGGCCGTTCTGCCGCAGCACCAGTTCGCCCGATGACTGCAGGTGCAGGAAAAAAAGTTGTTCGCTGGAACGGGCTATGTGTTTCTTGGAATGCTGGACCGAAGCGGGCAGGGAGATAACCTTGGAAAAAGACAACTGGCCGAGCATATCCCATTTGACCTGGCCGTCGAAGTGGGCCATGTCGGCCGGATCCGTCACCATGCGAGTGAACACATCGCAGATTACGTCATTCCAGTACTCGATCTTCGCCTTCTGCCGAAGTCCCTCTGTTGAAAACGTCTCCAAATGAACCCCCCGGTTATCATTCAAGCGTCTGATTGTAATGCAACAGCAGTGATATTATTGATTTAATCGCCACGCTATTTACTCATTATCCAATACCTTTATATAAAGCGCAAAATCCGAAAAGACCGGCAATTATGGCGCGAAGCCGGACCCCTGTTCTTTCCCCGCAACACCTCGCCGGGATATCGGGATCGGCCGGAAGCCGGGATCCCGGGGCCCGGCTTGCCGCGTCGGCGTATTTTCCGAAAGTTGCTGACGTTTCGCCTTTAAAGGCCTGTTTTTTCCCGATAAGTTGGTTTCCATTTCTTCCATGGAAATGTATGGCGCCCTGTTGTTTTTTTATTATACTTGGACAGAAATAGAGCAAAATTACGTGGATTATAGTCGCACGGAAGCTTGGGTATAAAATATAGATATAAATCAGAAGGTTATATTATATCCCTGTTTTCAGCACCGCTATTTCGGTTGTCCTGCAGGGCGGTTTTGACCGCAAGCCTGTAGTGATATTACAACATAAATTGGCCATTGAGGTTCACATGAGGAGGGGATCATGAAATACCTGACCGGCTGCATATCAAGACCTGTCGCTGTCTTACTGGGACTTTCCATTATTGCAACCGCACCGCTACCGGTGATCGCCCAATCAGGGGTACTCGAGGAAGTGGTGGTTACCGCACGCTACCGCGAGGAGGCGTTGCAGGATACGCCAATAGCCATAACGGCACTATCAGCTGCGGATATTGAAGTCCGCGGTTTTACCGCTGCCTACGAGATCGGCTATACCGTCCCCAATGCCTCGCTCCGGCCGGCCCAGGCTGCCTTCGGCAATACCATGAGCGCCTTCATACGCGGCATCGGCCAGTACGACTTCGCGCCGGAGTTCGAGCCGGGCGTGGCCATCTATTTCGACGACGTCCTGCATCCGGTGACCATGGGCTCCATGGTGGATCTCATGGACCTGGAACGGGTCGAAGTCTTGCGCGGTCCCCAGGGTACCCTGTTCGGGCGCGGCGCACTGGGCGGCGCCATCCGTTATGTCAGCAAGAAGCCGGAAGGCGATAACACCGGCTATATACAGGCGACCACCGGTGCCTATGACCGGGTCGATATCCGTGCCGGTTTCGATTTTGCACTTACCGAGAATGTATTTGCCCGAGTGACCGGTGTTTCCAAGGATCGGGACGGTCATCAGAACGTGTACGATTTCGCCTGCAAGCATCCCAATGCCGCCGGCAATCTGCCGCAACAGATTTTCAACCGTCAGGCCGGGGACTGCAAGATCGGCACACAGGGCGGTGAAGACGTCAAGGGCGTGCGTGGTGTTGTGCGCTGGCAGGTCAATAATGATCTGGAATTCAGCCTGACTTCGGATTACATGGACGACGGTTCCGAGGCCCGGGCGGACACCCTGGTGGCGCTTATTGGGCCCTCTGGTCCATTCCAGACCTGGAGCGAAAATTACGTACTGCCGACGTACGGTGTCCGTTTCGATGATCGCTTTGTCCCGGGCGATATCTATTCCAGTTACGCGACCTATCGGGATGAGCAATCCGGTCTCGCCTTCAAACCACAAACCTCACTGGAACAGTGGGGTGTGTCGGGAACCATGGACTGGAATGTCAATGATATTCTTGTTGAAACCATCCTGTCCTACCGTGAATTCAACGGCCAGTTCGCCACGGATGCCGATCAGTCGCCAATCAATGAGCAACTTGTCGACGGCCGCCAGCAGTTCGAATCATTTACCGGGGAAGTCCGTTTCAGCGGCCGTGCTTTTGACAGACTGGACTGGACCGTAGGCGGTTTCTACTATGACGGTAAATTCACGACGGGTCAGACGGTCAGCATACCGGCGTTTATCTTTAGTGGTGTAGCCGGCAGTATAATAGGTGGCGGGGCACCGCCGGCTGTTGCTTATGATATTGCGGCTGACGTTATAGATAATAATGCTCTTTTCCTGGTCAACGGCCTTAACATAGTGGATTCGGAAAACATTTCCGTATTTGCGCACGGTGTCTTTGATCTGACCGACCGACTGGCATTCACGGCGGGCGTACGTTATTCGGAGGATACCAAGGACGAACAGTTTGATAATACCATCGTCGTAACCACCGACAGCGCCAAGACCACCAGCTTCGACTGGAAGGTGGGCCTGGATTACAAGGTAACCGACGATGTCATGGCGTATACTTCCGTGGCCACCGGCTACCGGCCCAAGGCTTTCAATCCGCGACCATTCCAGGTCACACAGTTCGTGCCTGTGGAAGGCGAAGAGAACACATCCTATGAACTGGGCATCAAGGGTGATTTCCTTGACCGGTCACTGCGCCTGAATGTGGCAGGCTTCTACATCGACTACAGCAAGCGTATTCTGCCTGTCGGTGGCACGGAGTGTGTAATCGGCACAGAAAATCCCAATGGAGCGTTTACAGATTCATTGGGACAAACTTGCGATCAGCTGACATCACGCACTTTTTACGACAACATTCCTGCTGATGTCTACGGTGCCGAGGTGGAGGCTATGTGGCGGCCGGTGGATAACATGACCATCTCCGGTACTTTTGGCTATACCAAATTCAAAGGAGATGAATTCAGCGACCCGAGCCTCATTGGTGCGACGGACATCCTCAGTGATCGCCCCATCTACGTGCCGGAATACAACTGGAGTGTGGCAGCCACCTACAATTTCCATCTGGGCAACGGCGCCACCATTACGCCGCGCGTCGATGTTTACGGTCAGAGCAGCATCTGTCCATCCCTGGAGACACCGCTGACCGTGGCTACGGTGGAGCAGCGTTGTGCGGCGTCCTATGAACTGGTCAATGCCCGCATCGAGTATGCGACCAGTAATCGTGACTGGATCATCGCCTTCGGGGTCAACAACCTGACGGACAAGGAGTACTTTCTTAACAAGTTCGACCTGTCCGGCTTCGGCCAGCCGACCATCGAAGGTCAGCCGGGACGTCCCATGGAATGGTTCGCCCAGGTACGTCGTAACTTCAACTAAGTCAAAACAACAGCACCCTGTCTGTACCTTGCAGGCGCGTCCGGAATGGACGCGCCTTTTTTGTTTGTCATCGTTATAATCGTTTACCGATATTATCACTTTACCCGGTTTTCGCGGCCGAGCCTGCCCCGGCATGTTGTAAGCCGGGGTGCCGTTGCATCCTTAGCTCCGTAAACGGTGCATCCATGCACCATTTCCCCCATAATCAGGGTTTGACTGCGGGGTTAAACGAAGCTTGTGGGAGGTGCGCTACTGGATCGGTGTCCAGCACAGGCCTCGCGCCGAATAATTAATTAGTGATTGAATGACTGATTAGGATAATGACAGAAAAACAAACCTTGTATCTTTTGCCCGGCCTTTTATCCGACGACACCGTCTGGCGCCACCAGATGGATCATCTGTCCGATCTCGCCCATGTCGTCGTGCCCGATTACCGCAATTGCGACAGTATTACCGCCATGGCGGAATCCGTGCTTGCCGGTGCGCCGGATTCCTTCGCCGTGGCCGGCCATTCCATGGGCGGACGGGTGGCGCTGGAACTGTTTCGACTTGCGCAAGATCGAATCAGCCGTATCGCCCTGCTGGACAGTGCCACCGGGCCGGCCGCGGCGGGGGAGGAAGAGAAGCGCATGGGCTGGGTGAAACTGGCGCGGGAGGAGGGCATGGCGGCGCTGGCCGATACCTGGCTGCCGCCCATGGTGCACCCGGACAGGCATGATGATGACGCTTTTATGCAGGAATTAACAAACATGATCGGGCGTTTTACGCCGGAACAGTTTCACGGCGAAATCCGCGCCTTGCTGAACCGGCCCGATGCGACGCCGCTGCTTGGCCGGATCCATTGTTCGGCACTGGTGTTATGCGGACGCCAGGACAACTGGTGTTCGCCGGGATCCCATGCCGAGATGGCGGCCGCCATTCCCGGTGCGGAGTTTGAGATTGTGGAAGATTGCGGCCACATGGCGCCGGTAGAAAAACCGGAGGAAGTCACCGCCGCATTACGCCGCTGGCTGCTCTACTGAATAATGTCGCCCTCCGGGCGGCGCTCATTGACTGGATGCCGGATCAAGCCTGCCCAGGACATAGATCCCTGTCTCTTCTTGTCAATAAAAGAAGGCTCATCAGAAGAATCTGTGGGCGTTATTCTGCTCGCCATGCCTGCCCCGGACTT
>JBBDSH010000067.1:0-27070 GCA_040905045.1 Gammaproteobacteria bacterium
GATCTCAAGCAGTGAGTCCGGCGTGAAGGTCATAGCTCGTGGCTCGTGGCTCGTGGCTCGTGGCTCGTGAAAAGTATAGTGTGACTCGTAATTCATGATACTGACAGGTAGTCCGGTTCCGAGTCACGAGTCCAGTCTCGCCCTCCGGACGGCGGGTTACGCTGAACAACGCTGACCGCCCTACAGCTGCACGCCGCAATCGAATGCATCAGTGGCATAACCTTCACCCAAAGCCGTCATCCTGGTGTACCAGACTATGTGAAAACTATTGTGCTTGCTTATGCTGCGTTAAAAATCAACTCAAAATGCTCATTTATTAGCGTATAAACTCCGCTTTTTCGTTGATTTTTGCCTTGCCTAAGCTGCGCTCATGACGTTTTCACACAGGCTGGCTGGTACACCAGGATCCGGATCACGGATCACGAATTACGAGCCACGAGCCACGAGCCACGAACCACGAGCCACGAACAACGCATCACTGATAGAACCCGATAGAGCGGATTTTCTCCTGCCGTCGTGAAACCAGTTCCGCAGTTTCCAACTGCTGCAGACTGCGTAATTCCTCGATGACGGTATTCCTGATGCTTTCCGCGGCGGCGTCATAGTTGCGGTGGGCGCCACCCAGCGGTTCCTTGATAATCCCGTCTATAAGACCCACTTCCTGCAGCCGCCCGGCCGTGATACCCATTGCCTCGGCCGCTTCTTCCGCTTTGTCGGCACTCTTCCAGAGAATGGATGCGCAACCTTCGGGAGAGATCACGGAATAGGTGCTGTATTCCATCATCAGAAGCGTATCCGCCACACCGATGGCCAGAGCACCGCCGGAACCGCCTTCGCCGATTACCGTGGCAACGATCGGCGTTTTCAGGGCCGACATAAGCTGAAGATTGGCGGCAATGGCCTCGCTCTGTCCACGCTCCTCGGCGTCCACGCCGGGATAGGCACCGGGAGTATCGATCAAGGTCAGTACCGGCAGCTGAAAACGTTCCGCCAGCTGTAAAATCCGTTTCGCTTTGCGATAGCCCTCGGGTTTCGGCATACCGTAATTGCGGTGAATGCGTTCCTTGATATCACGCCCTTTTTGATGGCCGATAACCACCACCGGCTCGCCTTCCAGGCGGCCGATACCGCTGACGATGGCGGGATCATCGGCAAAACTGCGATCGCCGTGCAGTTCATTAAAATCGGTAACAATACGTTCGATGTAATCCAGCGTATAGGGACGTTGCGGATGTCTGGATAACTGGGACACCTGCCAGGCGGTCAGTGAAGAAAAAATGGATTCCGTCAGTTCCCGACTGCGTTTTTGCAGGCGATTGATCTCGTCATTGATATTGATATCGGAATCGTCACCGACATAACGCAATTCCTCGATCTTGGCCTCAAGTTCGGCGATCGGTTGTTCGAATTCAAGAAAATTCATAATCTTACCAGTTTAAGTGTATAGACAGGCGGGATTCAACCCTGACTTGCCACCATACCCGCTTGCGGTACGGACGCATTTTCCCTTGTGTCACGATAAAGAAATCTTTTTACATTTTGATATTCAACCTTCACCCGCTCTTGACCCAGGAGTTCCCTGATATCTTCCAGTAATTGCTCGCTAATATCCACCTTCCATTCCGGACCCAGTTTGATACTGCCCGTGATATCGCCGTTTCGGTAATGAACCAATACAGGACTCTGCGTGCTTTTATGGGATTCCAGTACCGATTTTATATCCGCCAGCACCCCTTTTTCGATTTCTTCGCGTTCGACGGACAGGATCAAACGCCCGCAGGCGGAACGGAAATCCTGCAAATCAAACAGGCGCTCGGTCCTGAATGAATATCCGATCTCGTAATAATCATCCTCAACAACCTCGCCGGAAAGAATGACCAGCTTGTCTTTCTGCAGGACATTCCTATATTGCTGGTAAACCTCGGAATAAAGCACTGCATAAACCCTGGCTGTACGATCATCCAGGCAGATTTCCGCCATACGGCCGCGGCGGCCGGGCCGTGTTCGGATAGCCTCGATATAGCCTGCTATGACTGCGCTGTTGCCGGCAGTCAATGCGTTCAACGGCTTGCTGATAATGGAACGCAATTCCTCTTCATAAAAGGTGATGGGATGACCATGCAAATAGAATCCCAGTGTCATCTTTTCACCGCGCAGGCGTTCATGCTCGCTCCACGGCTTTGCCGGCAGAAACTGCGACGACTCCGCATTCCTGTCATTATCCTGCCCACCGTCGATTTCGTTCAGACCGAACAGATCATCCTGTCCGAGATCACTGTTGGCGGTAAACTGTTCGGCGAATTGCATAGCTCGTTCCAGACTGGCCAGCATAACGCTTCGATCCGGCCCCAGACCATCCAGTGCGCCGGATCGTATCAGGGCCTCCATGACCCGTTTGTTGACACGGCGAGTATCAATGCGCCGGCACAGTTCGAACAAGTCGCTATAATTGCCGCCGGCTTTTCTTTCAGCAAGAATATTCTCAATGGCCGAAGATCCTGCTCCCTTGATGGCTCCCAAACCGAAACGGATGGTGTCCTTGTCCACGACCGTGAACATGTATTCGCTTTCATTCACGGAAGGTGGCAACAGGCGCAATCCCATACGATTCACTTCTTCCCGCAGGGTGACAATCTTGTCGGTATTGTCCATATCGGAAGACAGCACCGCCGCCATGAAAGCGGCCGGATAATGCGCTTTCAACCATGCCGTCTGATATGCCAGTAATGCGTAGGCGGCGGAATGGGATTTGTTGAAACCGTAACCGGCAAACTTTTCCATGAGATCGAAAATCTGGTGCGCCGTACGTTCCGCGACACCGTTCTGCAGGGCGCCACTGACGAAAATATCTCGCTGCTTGGCCATTTCCTCGGGTTTCTTCTTTCCCATCGCCCGGCGCAGCAGATCCGCGGAACCCAGTGTATAGCCGCCGATTACCTGGGCAATCTGCATCACCTGTTCCTGATATACCATGACACCATAGGTCGGGCTGAGGATAGGTTCCAGGCGCGGATCAAGATATGCAACCCGGCTGCGTCCGTGTTTGCGTTCAATAAAATCCGGGATCAGGTCCATCGGGCCGGGGCGGAACAGTGCCACCAGGGCGATCAGATCATCGAAATTATCCGGGTGCAGGCGCTTGATCAGCTTTTTCATGCCATCCGACTCAAGCTGGAAGACCGCCGTCGTATCCGTCTTCCGGATTAATTCAAAGGTTTTCGGGTCATCCATGGGAATATCATGGATATCGATATCGCCGTCCTGCAGCAGAATGGAATTCACATCCCTGATAGCCCAATCGATAATGGTCAGCGTACGCAGGCCGAGAAAATCGAATTTGACGAGACCGATTGCTTCCACGTCCCCCATATCAAACTGGGTCGACGTTACCGCGGTTCCCTGCTCGCAGTAGAGCGGCATGTATTCGGTCAGGGGTTTGGGGGCAATCACGATACCGCCGGCGTGCTTGCCGGCATTCCTTGCCAGCCCCTCGAGACTCATGGCCAGGTCGATAATGGCGTGAACGTCCTCTTCGTCACGGTAACGCTGTTTCAGGCTTTCCTCCTCGTTCAGGGCCCGCTCCAGCGTCATATTCAGATCGAACGGAATCAGTTTCGCGATCTGATCGATAAAGCCATAGGGATGCCCCAGAACACGGCCCACATCGCGTACTACCGCCTTGGCCGCCATGGTGCCATAGGTGATGATCTGGGAAACATGGTCGCGGCCGTACCGCTGTGATACATATTCAATCACTTCATCGCGGCGTTCCATGCAGAAGTCCACGTCAAAATCCGGCAACGAGACCCGTTCCGGGTTCAGAAAGCGTTCAAACAGGAGATCGTATTCCAACGGGTCGAGTTCGGTGATGTCCAGGGCATAGGCCACCAGCGAGCCCGCCCCGGAACCGCGACCCGGGCCCACCGGAATACGCTGTTCCTTGGCCCAGCGTATGAAATCGGCGACAATCAGGAAGTAGCCGGAAAATCCCATGGAAACAATGACTTCCAGTTCGCTTTTCAGGCGTTGCCGATATTTCTTCCGATCGGTTTCCCCACTCTCGTTTTGCTGCTGCGACATTCTTGTGAATACGCGTTCCAGACCCTGTTCCGTTTCATGGTGCAGCCAACTGTCCTGGTCATGCCCCTCCGGCACGGGAAAATCCGGGAGATAGTATTCGCCAAAGGTAAACTCCACATTACAGCGTTGGGCGATCAATACGCTGTTCTCAATGGCTTCGGGGATATCCCGGAACAGTTCCAGCATTTGTTCCGGGCTTTTCAGGTATTGCTGGTTGCTGTAATGCCTCGGCCGGCGCGGATCGTTGAGCACCCGTCCCTGCTGGATACAGACGCGCGCCTCGTGGGCGTCGAAATCCGACTCGCGCAGAAAGCGGACATCATTAGTGGCGACAACAGGGATATCGAAGGATTCGGCAAGCTCCAGGGCACCGTCAATATAGAGATTTTCTCCATTGCGACCGGTGCGCTGCAGTTCCAGATAATAACGATCGGGAAAACGCGACTGCCATTCGCCCAGCAGCGTACGCGCGCTGTCCATGTTGCCGTTCAACAGCGCCTTGCCGACATCGCCGTCACTGGCGCAGGAAAGCGCGATTAGCCCGTCCGTTCCTTCATCCAGCCAATGGCGGCGGATATGCGGCTGTCCCTGCACCTGGCCTTCCGTAAAACTGCGGGTGATGAGGCGGGTAAGATTATGATAACCGGTAGTATTCTGGCACAGGAACAGGATGTTGCTGTTCTGTAGCTCATTGCCCTCTTCCTGGATACGCAATTCGCAACCGATGACGGGCTTGATACCGGCCTCCTGTGCCTGGCGGTAAAACTTGACCAGGGAGAACAGATTCCCCTGTTCCGTCATGGCCAGTGCCGGCAGATCCAGTGCCGCGGCCTGTTCCATGAGGGGGCCGATGCGGATCAGGCCGTCAACCAGCGAATACTGGGAGTGAATATGCAGATGAACGAACGACGGTGCGGTATTCATGCCGTACCAAGGACGCGTCGTACCGGTGCATAGGTACGTCGATGGATGCCGCAGGCACCCAGTTTGGCGAGAGCCTGCAGGTGTTCACGCGTACCGTAGCCCTTGTGCCGGGCAAAACCGTAACCCGGATAATGTTCATCCAGCTGTACCATTTCGTGATCTCTCGTGACCTTGGCCAGTATGGAAGCGGCGCTGATGGCCGGGATGTTGCAGTCTCCCTTGATAATGGTTTCCACCGTACATTCAAGGGACGGGCTGCGGTCGCCGTCGACCTGAACGTGGACGGGGCGGACGGCCAGTTCGAGGACCGCCAGTTGCATGGCCAGCAGCCGCGCCTGGAGAATATTCAGTCTGTCGATATCATGATTGTCCACCCGGCCGATAGCCCAGGCAAGGGCATCTCTCCGTATCTGTTCCGCAAGGCCCAGGCGTCGTTTTCCGGTCAGACTCTTTGAGTCCACAAGACCCGGTATCGGCTTATCCGGATCCAGGATAACCGCCGCGGCCACAACCGGCCCGGCCAGGGGCCCGACGCCAACCTCGTCCACGCCGGCGATCAGACGCGCATCCGCGGATGCTTCCATTGTAATCCAGTGCTCTGTCAAGGTGATATAGCCCTAATTCATGAAAGATTGAACCGCTTCATGACAGCCTCGGCCCCGGTCCTGTCCGCATCCCGGGCCAGTTGCCGGTGCAGACCCTGGAAACGTTCCCGTAATACGGCCGTCCGCTCCGGATTGTCCAGCCAGGCCATCAGGGCGGGGGCCAGCTTTTCCGGGCAACAGTCCTGCTGCAGAAACTCGGGTACCACTTCCTCGCCGGCCAGAATATTCGGCAGGGAGATAAACTCGGTCCGAATCAGCAGGCGCAACAGATAATAACTCAGCACATTGACCCGATAGGTTACCACCATGGGTTTTTTCAGCAGCATGGCTTCCAGGGCAACCGTGCCGGAGGCAAGCAGAACCACGTCCGCCGCCGCCATCACCTCCTGCGCCCGATCCCGGAATAATCTCAGCGGCAGATCTTCCAGATCCGGGGCGGATTGGGCCCGCCTTGCCTTTGCCAGGGCCTCGTCCGTGAGAAGGCTGCCGATAAAACCGAGATCATTGCGTTCCTTCCGGCAGCGCGCCGCCGTCAGCAGCATTGGTTTCAACATCCTGTCCAGTTCACCGCGGCGGCTGCCGGGCATAAGGGCAATCAGGGGTTGCCGTTCGTCCAGCCCCAGGTTCCGGCGCGCGGCGATGCTGTCGACTTCCGGCTGAATACTGTCAGCCAGGGGATGTCCGACATAACTGACGGGTACGCCGTGCTGCCGGTAGAACGCGTCCTCAAAGGGAAACAGGACCAGCATCAGATCCACGGCACGCCGGATCCGTCGAATACGATAGCGCCGCCAGGCCCAGACCGAGGGACTGACGTAGTGAACCGTGGGAATACCGCGGCTGCGCAGCTTCTCTTCCAGAGCGAGATTAAAATCCGGCGCATCCACGCCGATAAAGATATCCGGCGGGAACGCGTAAAAATGCTCGATCAAACGGCGCCGCATTCGGGCCAGTTCCGGCCAGGAACCGAGCACTTCAAACAACCCCATGACCGCCAGTTTGTCCAGTGGATACAGAATCCTGCAGCCTGCCTTGCGAAGCTCCTCCCCGCCGACGCCTTCCACTTCCATATCCGGGATCCGCTGCCGCAGTGCCCGGATCAGGCCCGCGGCCAGGGCATCGCCGGATGCCTCCCCTGCCACGACAGCCACACGCATCATGCCGGCCGCTCAATACAAGAATGAGGGATCAGGGGTGAGGTGTGAGCTAAAAACCATAACGCCATGTCACTCCTCACACCTTACACCTCACTTCTTACGCTCACCGGACGATTCCGCGGGTTGAATTGCGGATAAACTCCGCAAACTGCGCCACTTCCGGGTACTGCCCGGCATCTTCCTGCAATTTTTCAAGGGCATCCTTCAGCAGCAAGCCGTCGCGGTAGACCGTCTTGTAGGTACGTTTGAGCGCATTGATGGTATCGTTGCCGTAACCGCGGCGTTTCAGCCCCTCACGATTGAGGCCGCCAGGTGTGGCCGTGTTACCGGAAACCAGCAGATACGGCGGTACATCCTTGACAATCACCGACGCAATAGCGGAAAAACTGCAGCTGCCTATACGGCAGAACTGGTGCACACCGGTAAATCCGCCCAGGATCACATAATTATCAATAATGACATGACCGGCAAGCGTGGCATTATTGGCAAATACGTTATGGTTCCCGATTATGCAGTCATGGGCGATATGGACGTAGGCCATGATCCAGTTGTCATCCCCCAGCCGGGTGACGCCCCCGCCGCCGGCAGTGCCCCGGTTGATGGAGCAGAATTCGCGGATGGTATTGTTATTGCCGATTTCCAGAGAGGATTCTGACTCGCCGGAAAATTTCTTGTCCTGGGGATCATCACCGATGGAGCAAAATTGAAATATACGGTTATTGCTTCCGATGCGCGTCGGTCCCTTGATAACCGTGTGGGAACCGATCCTGGTGCCGGCGCCGATTTCAACACCCGCGCCGATAATACTGAATGGCCCTATTTCTACATTCTCCGCAATCCGGGCCCCGTCATTGATGACAGCCCTGTTGTCGATCAAGATTCCGGATCCGCGATGGTGGTTAACAGTTCGGCTGAAGCCACCTCCCTGCCGTCGACACTGCCGGTGGCACTGAAACGCCAGATATTCCGTCGTACTGTAATAAATTCCACATCGATCACCAATTGATCGCCCGGCTCAACCAGTCTGCGGAACCGGGCCTTGTCCACTCCGACAAGATAATACAGAACTTCTCCATCGTCGGTTCTTTGTGAAGGGACTCCGGACAGGGCCTCCGTACCCGACAGTTCTCCCATCAGCGCAGCCGCCTGGGCCATGGCTTCTACAATCAGAACCCCGGGGAAAATCGGTTTTTTGGGGAAATGCCCCTGGAAGCACGGTTCATTCACAGTCACGTTCTTTATCGCCTTGAGCGTCTTGCCGGGGACGTGTTCGGTGACTTTATCGATCATCAGGAAAGGATACCGGTGAGGCAGAATATCCCTTATTTGGTTGGTAGTGAGTATGGTCATGATATTGCTCGGATTATTGGATATTATCTTTAAGATTCGTCAGCAGAATCTGTGGGTGATGTACTCCTCACCATGACCGCCAACCCCCTGATAAGAAGGGATTTTTTGAGCCTGCCGGGCGTAAAATCGAACCCGGCTTTCGGGAGTGGTTTTCAAAAGGTTCTCGCCAAGCGCGCAAAGATCGCAAAGAGTAAAAATCCATGATTCCTTGGCGATCTTGGCGAGATCCACCATTACCCTTCCAGATACCCACAAATTTTGCCAAAGAGCCATCTTTAATTTTACTGGTTCTTTTCTTCCAGCGCCTTCACTCGTCTGGCCAGTTCATCCAGGTGTTTGAAGCGGGTGATATTCCTGCGCCAGAGGCGGTTATCGGTGGCAGGGATACCGCTGGAATAGACGCCCGCTTCCCTGATGGAATTCGAGACACCGCTCATGCCGGTAATGATTACATCATCGGCAATATCGATATGCCCGGACAAGGCACTGAGGCCGCCAATCATGCAGCGTTTTCCTATATGCACACTGCCTGCCACGCCCACGCAACCGGCTATGGCGGTATGATCGCCGATAATGACATTATGTCCGATTTGGACCTGGTTATCGATCTTGACGCCTTCACCGACAACGGTGTCTTCCAGCGCACCCCTGTCCACCGTGCTGTTGGCACCGATTTCCACATCATCATGGATCACCACACTGCCCAACTGCGGGATTTTCAGCCAGCGGCCGTTATCATTGGCTATGCCGAAACCGTCGGCACCGATAACAACCCCCGGGTGCAGCCTGACGTTTTTGCCTATTCGAACATCATGACAAATCGTCACCCCCGCAACCAGGCAGCTTCCCTCATCGATAACCGCATTGCTCTCAATTATACAACCGGGCCCTATATACACATCCTTGCCAACCGTAACATGTTCACCGACATAGGTATTTGCGCCGATACAGGCCCCTGGATCAACAGTGGCAGAGGTGCTGATAACCGCAGCCTCATGACAGCCGGGCTGAAAACCGGTTTCCGGATACAGAAAACGTACGGCCTTCACATAGGCAAGATAGGGATCGGCAACAATCAGTTTATTGGCCGGACAGGCCTGCCCGTCGGCGGCGGATAATATTACAGCAGAGGCTTCAGTAGTGCCGAGAAAGGAAAAGTAGCGTCGATTGGAGAAAAAACTCAGTTCACCCGCCTTTGCGTTTTTGAGGGTGCCGACACCCGATATCAGGCACTCGGAATTCCCGTCCAGTTCCGCATCGACAGCCTCCGCTATTTCCCCCAGTTTAACAGGCATATGCTGCAAACTTTGTCAGCCATTATATTCACTGACTATTTTTCTTTTTCAAATGCTCGATAACCAGATCCGTAATATCGATCCTAGTACTGGCGAATATCACGCCCTCACTCAAAACAAGATCATAATTATTCTGTTTTGCGACCGTTTGAATTGCCTGAACAATCTCTTTCTGTATTCTCGATAATTCTTCATTACGCCGATAAGACAGATCTTCGCGAAACTGATCCTGATTGCGTTTCAGCTCGCGGCGCAGATTTATAATCTCTCTCTCAAGATCCTGTCTTTCCGCCTCACTCATAATGGCGGCATCCCTCTCCATGCGATCCTCCATTTCCTTCAGCTTTTTCTGGTCATCAACCAGTTGTCGATCACGCGGTGAAAATTCCCTTTCAATCTCGGCGCGCAGTCTTTCCGCCTGCGGAGATTGTTCCAGGATACGAACGGCATTGACCGCACCGATCCTGTAATCCTCCGCATGCGCGGTCATGAAGAGTGGATTGAATAACAGCACACCAGTAATTACCAAATACCTGCCAATGTATTTCAACTTTCCTCTCCAGGTTCAAGAATTAAAAAATTCAGACGCATTATCATGATTTATAAATAAAAATATATCTGTCCACACTATACCGTCTCTCATAGACTTACAAGACTGAATCGGATGACGTGCCTGTGATATTCATGCTCGTATTCTACAATGACAAGACCCGATGCAAAACACTCAATCCGCCCCCTTTGATTAGCGGATTCCCGCACATCAGAAGTTTGTCCCGAAATTGAACTGGAAGCGCTGGGTTTCATCGCCGGGTTTTGCACCTATGGGTGTTGCAATACTGATACTGACGAGGCCAAAAGGAGACACCCATATCCCGCTCAGACCGGCCGAATAACGCAGATTACTGATATCAAAGGGTTCATTGACCAGACCTTCATTATTCGTATCCGGCCCGTAATCACCGAAGACATTACCCGCATCGAAGAACGCCGACATCCGGACTGAATCCTTGAATTCATCCAGGAACGGTATCGGGATGATAAGTTCGGCCCCGGCTATCAACTTGGTGTTTCCGCCCAGAGGTCGTCCCCTTACTCTCGGTCCCAGCGTATTTTCCTCATAACCGCGGACGGAACGGGGACCGCCCGCATAAAAGTTCTCGAACACAGGCAAATTATCATTACCAAAGGCATCACCGTATCCGAATTCACCTTTTACCGCGAAGATGAAGTCACGATAAACCGGGAAATACCATTGTGTGCGATAGAACAGTTTATAGAATTCCCGCGTATCACCCAGCATCGGTACCGAGACCTCGCCGCCGATACTGTGCAGGAAACCGTCTTCCGGCAGAACAGTTTTATTGCGGGTATCGTAATTGAAGCCGACACTGAACCGGTAGATATTGCACGGATTGCATTTATCTATGTCTTGTCTCAGAAGTTCGGTACCGAAAAGCCCGACACCCAGTCTTGTATTTTCATAATTGAAAGAAGTGCTGATGGAATTGTATTCGGATACGGGAATGCCGAAACTCACACCGCCGCCGTAAACACGGCTGTTAAAGTCGACAACATTCGCATCGAATGCGTCCGTTTCCTGATAATTCAGATTAAAGCCGCGGCTGATTCCATCGATGGTATAGTAGGGATTCATGTAGCCTACCGCAAAACGACGGTTAATCTTGCTGTTGTTGAATGCGAATTGCATGCGGGAACCGCTGCCGAGAAAATTATTCTGGGTAATACTGGTCTGGAAAATAAGCCCCGAGGTTTGGGAGAAACCAAGCCCGATCATAAAGTTTCCAAAGGGCTGTTCTTCAACGGAATAATGCACGTCCACCAGATCCGGCTGGCCGGACACGGCCGGCGTTTCAACATTAACATCCTTGAAATAACCCAGTCGTTGCAGCCGAATCTTGCCTCTTTCCACCTTCGGAGTGGATATCCAGCCGCTTTCAAGTTGCCGCATTTCCCGGCGCAATACCTCGTCTCGGGTGCGGGTATTGCCTGAAAATGTTATACGCCGGACATAGGCACGCTTGCCGGGATCGACGAAGAAAGTAATTTCCACCTTTTTGTTTTCTTCATCGATATCAGGTATGGAATTGACATTGGCAAAAGCATAGCCTTCCGCGCCCAGCGCGTCCGTAATCGCGGTAGAGGTGTTGGTAATATCCCTGCGTGAGAACAGACTGTCCCTTTTCACCGAAACAAGTTTAAAAAGTTCTTCTTCCGAAAGCACGAGTTCACCGGCCAGCTTGACCCCTGAAACCGTATATTGTTCCCCTTCGGTGACATTTATAGTGATGTAAATATCCTTCTTGTCCGGCGTGATGGAAACCTGGGTGGAGTCAATATTAAAATTGATGTATCCCTGATCCAGATACATGGATCGCAGAGTTTCAAGGTCCCCGGACAGCTTTTGCTTGGAATACTGATCTTTTTTCGTGAAGAAGGAGAACAGGGTGCGGGGGCTCAGTTCAAACTCATCCAGCAAGTCATCATCATTAAAGGATTCATTTCCGACAATATTGATTTGGCGTATTCGTGCCGCCTCGCCCTCGGCAATATCAATGGAAACCGCAACACGGTTGTTGGACAGTGATTCCACATTGGATTGTATCTTTACGGCGTATTTACCCCGGGAAAAATACTGGCGCTGGAGTTCTTTTTCCAGCTTGTCCAGTTGCGACTGATCAAATACCCGTCCCTCGGCAAAACCGACACCTTTCAACCCGTCCATAAGGTCTTCCGTCTTGATATCCTCGTTACCGCTTATCTCGATACTCCCTATCGCCGGCCTTTCCACCACACGTATAACCAGTACATTACCGTCGCGCTCGAGCCGGACATCATCGAAAAATCCGGTCCCGAACAGAGACCTGGCCGCCTCGACGGATATCTGGTCAGTGAAAGTGTCCCCTACCTCGACCGGCAGGTAGTTGAAGACCGTCCCCGGCGTCAGACGCTGAAGTCCAATAACACGGATATCTTCGATAGTGAAGCTTTCGGCAGCTGAAACAGGATTGCCGACTAACAGCAACATAAACAGTAACAGCAACTTTCGGACAGTTGGATATAAACTCATATGGATACGTGATACTTTTTTGTATTTTTCAGTTGATAAGACGGACGATATCATTATAAAAAGCGATACTCATCAACCCCAGAAGAATCGCGATACCCACCTGTTGCCCTATCAGTTGGGCATCTTCCGAAACCGGACTTCCCTTGACGAACTCGACAAGGTAATACAATAAGTGCCCGCCATCCAGTACAGGAACCGGCAAAAGGTTAAGCACCCCCAGGCTGACACTGACAATGGCGATGAAACCGAGAAAAGCCGCCAGCCCTATGGAAGCGGTCTGTCCGGCATAATGGGCGATGGTAATGGGGCCGCTGAGATTTTTAACCGACGCCTCGCCGACGATCATTTTACCGAGGATACGCAGGGTCATCAGTGACATCTCCCAGGTCTTCTTCATCCCCTCGTACAGGCCCGCGACCGGGCCAAAACGCTGGACGGCGACAAGGCTGGCATCCATCTCCATACCCGTCCTGACGGCCGCCCCGATACGGCCAATGGTCTCACCATCATCGATAACACGTTCCGGGGTTATGGACAATCGCACATCGTTGTCGGCCCGTCGAACTGTGAGATTCAGCGTCCGGCCCGGATTCGAGCGCACAATATCAACCCATTCAGTCCATCCCTCCACGGCTTTTCCGTCCACGGCAACAATCTCATCACCCGGCAGCAAGCCGCCGGTATCGGCCGCGCCGCCGGATGTCAGTTCCCCGATAACGGCGGGATACACCGGACGTTTCGGCACCAGACCCAGTACGTTGAGCAATTGCCCTTCAGCCATATCGTCGATAGAAATAGACGATAGATCGAGTCGTATATCACCCTGACTGCCATCCTGCCGGATCACCGTATAGGTAATATTCCCCTCTTGGATAATGCGTGACACCGTGGCCTCGACCACGGCGCCCCACGTGGGCGTTTCCCGGCCGTCGACACGGATAATCTCCTGGCCCGCCTCGACGCCGGCGTGCATGGCCGGAGAATTCTCCGCCACCTCTCCGATTATCGGCTTTAAACCGCTGACACCGGTCATGAACATAATCCAGTAAGCAAACACGGCAAAGATGAAATTGAATATCGGTCCGGCGCTGACAATGGCGAAACGCCTGGCCAGGGTTTGATTGTTGAATGCCCGGTGTTTTTCTTCTTCTGGCACCTCGCCTTCACGCTCGTCCAGCATCTTGACATAGCCGCCCAGGGGCAGTGCGGCGATAACCAGTTCCGTTTCGTCCTCACCAAACACCTTCTTCCACAACGGCCTGCCGAAACCGACGGAAAAACGCAGGATCTTGACGTTGCAGCGCCGTGCCACCCAGTAATGGCCGTATTCATGAAAGGTAATCAACAGGCCCAGAACCAGGATAAAGGCCAGTATGGACTGGATCACCATCATGCCGCGATACCCCGGGCCGCATCCGCGGCCACGGAACGCGCTTCCCTGTCCGCGGCCAAGATGACATCGAGGCTGTCCGCGGGCCGTGACGACACGTCGGCCAGTGTTTTTTCCACCACGCGCGGAATGCCGGTGAAGCGCAGACGGCCGGCCAGAAATTCAGCAACCGCGATTTCATTAGCGGCATTCAGTATGGCGGTTGCCGTTCCTCCCGTGCGCATGGCATCGGCGGCCAGCCGCAGGCAGGGGAAACGTTGGGTATCGGGTTCTTCAAAATCCAGTCGATTGATATCGAACAGATTCAGGCGCTCCACACCGGAGGTAATGCGCTCCGGCCAGGCCATGGCGTGGGCGATGGGTGTGCGCATATCCGGATTACCCAGTTGCGCCAGTACCGACCCGTCGGTGTATTCCACAAGGGAATGAATCACGCTCTGTGGATGAAGCACCACCTGAATCCAGTCCGGCCGTGTGTTGAACAGCCAGCAGGCCTCGATTACTTCCAGCCCCTTGTTCATCATGGTGGCGGAATCCACCGATATTTTACGCCCCATTACCCAGTTGGGATGGGCACAGGCCTGATCCGGGGTAACCTGCTCCAGCTCTGCCGGAGATGTATTCCTGAAGGGCCCGCCGGACGCCGTGAGCAGAATGCGAACCACACCGGCTTCCTCCAGACCATCGCGAAAATTCATCGGCATCGCCTGAAAAATGGCATTGTGTTCGCTGTCGATGGGCAGCAATTCCGCATTGCTTTCTCCCACGGCATCCATGAACAACTTGCCGGACATAACCAGGGATTCCTTGTTGGCCAGCAGTACCCGCTTGCCGGCCCGGGCCGCCGCCAGTGAGGGTAACAATCCGGCCGCCCCGACAATCGCCGCCATGACCTGGTCCGTCTGCGGCAGGGACGCCACTTTTTCCAGTCCTTCAATGCCGGCCAGTACCTCGGTATCCATGTTCTCACTGACCAGCAGGCTGCGCAGACGTTCCGCGGAATCGTAATCCGCCATCACGGCATATTCCGGCCGCCATTGCCGGCATTGCTCGACCAGACGTTCCACATCCGAATTCGCGCTAAGGGCAACAACCCGATAGCGCTCCGGGTGCCGGGAGATGACATCCAGTGTATTGACACCGATGCTGCCGGTGGAGCCGAGGATGGTAACACCAATCATGAATACATACCCCAGAGGAGCAATCCCGTTACAAAAACCGGTATCGCCGCCGTGAGACTGTCGATCCTGTCAAGAACACCGCCATGCCCCGGCAGGAGTGTGCCACTGTCCTTAAAATTGACCGAACGTTTCATCAGACTCTCCAGGAGGTCACCCGCTGCAGAAAACAGTACGGTTATCAGACAGAGGCTTATAAATATGAGCAATTCAATTCCTTGTATATTGTCAATGAGCACGTAGCCCAGGGCAACCGCCAATGACACAGCCATACCGCCCGCAAGACCCGCCCGTGTCTTTCCCGGACTGATTATTGGCGCCAGTTTTCTCCGGCCCCAGCGCCGGCCTGTAAAATAGGCCCCTATATCGGCGCCGGCAATCAGCACCACAATGAACAGGAGGAGCACGCGGCTTTCCGAGCCACCGCCCTGCAGCAGGATCAGACTCAGCCAGGAAGGTACCAGTACCAGTAAGCCGAGCAGCAGCTTGATCAGTCGCGAACCGGGAATGAGCACCAAACGCGCCTCAACGGCAATGATCAGCATCACTACCAGTATCCAGCCGACCGAGGCCATGAAGATCAGTAACTGCGACCAGATTGTCGGTCTCAAGGTGAAAACAACACCGAGCATACAGGCCACAAAAACAACAAAACAGGCACGCAACCAGTACTGTTCCAGTCCGGCCAGATTACTCCATTCCCAGGCGGCGAGACAGATAATCACACCAGTCAGCAGAGCGAACCAGGCCGTTGGCAGATACCAGACCGCGGCAACGAACAACGGCAGCAGAATGGCCGCCGTGATTATCCGTTGTCTAAGCATTACCGCTTGCGGCCTTCTGTTCGTCGATACGACCGAAACGCCGCTGACGGCCACCATACCAGCTCAATGCCCGCTCAAGTTCCGTATCGCTGAAATCCGGCCACAGTACATCGGTGAAATACAGTTCCGAATAGGCACATTGCCAGAGCAGATAATTACTGATGCGCTGCTCACCGCCGGTACGGATAAAAAGATCCGGTTCGGGCATGCCCGCCGTACAGAGATGCGCGGCAAACATTGATTCATTGATATCCATTGGTTTCAAACGACCCTGCATTATCTCTTCTGCGATTCCGGTACAGGCACGGGTAATGTCCCAGCGGCCGCCATAGTCGGCGGCAACGACAAGATGCAGGCCGGTATTGTTTCTGGTCCGGGCTTCCGAGTCCTCGATAGAGGCGCGCAGTTTTGTTGTGAAAGTATCACGACCGCCTATAAAACTGAGCCGGATATTGTTTTTGTGTAATTCATCGACTTCATCGCGCAACGAGGTTATGAACAGGTCCATTAACATCCGGACTTCCTGTTGCGGTCGCTGCCAGTTTTCACTACTGAATGCAAAAACCGTCATGTATTCAATGCGCACTCGGGCACAGTGTTCGATAACAGCCCGCAGTGCCCTGACACCGGCGTGATGACCCGCCGTTCTCGGCAAACCCCGCTCGATCGCCCAGCGGCCGTTACCGTCCATGACGATGGCGATGTGCCGAGGAACCCTTTTATTCTTGTCAGGATCTGTCATGGGTTTAGAATTCACAGCAAAGTTTAACGAGTGAGGAGTGAGGGGTAAGGAGTGAGGGGGAACGCGGAATGTGTAAGGCGTGAGGTTGAACCCCGGCGCTCAGAAACATCCTCCTTACTCCTCACGCCTCACACCTCACTCACTCAAACCTCCATCAACTCACTCTCTTTTTCTTCCAGCATCTTGTCGACATCGGCAATATGCGAATCGGTGATCTTCTGAATCTGCTCCTCGGCCCGATGTTCTTCATCCTCCGAAATTTCCTTTTCCTTGACCGCGTTCTTGAAATGATTGTTTGCATCACGGCGAATATTTCGTATTGCAACCCGGGCTTTCTCCGCTTCGCCGCGCACCACCTTGATCAGCTCCTTGCGTCTGTCCTCGGTCAGGGGCGGAAGAGGAACGCGTATGACCTCGCCTGCCGTGGCCGGATTCAGACCCAAATCGGAATTCATGATGGCCTTTTCAATCTCCTGCACCATGGACTTGTCCCAGGGGGTAATACTCAGGGTACGGGCGTCCTGTACATTAATATTGGCGGCCTGGTTGAGCGGCACCTCGGTACCGTAATAACTGATGTGGATATGTTCGAGCAGACTGGGATGAGCACGGCCCGTGCGGATCTTGGCCAGATCATGGCGCAGGGTTTCCATGGTCTTGTTCATGCGCTGATCCGCGTCTTTAATAGCGTCTTTAGTCATGCATCCACCCCCGGTAACCGTAATCTATTGAGTAACCAGCGTACCTTCGTCTTCACCACATGCGGCCCGCATCAATGCGCCCGGCTTCATCATGTCCAGCACACACAGCGGCATATGATTTTCCCGACACAACACCACCGCCGTTGCATCCATGACTCCCAGCTTTTTCTCTATGACCTCGTCGTAAGTCAACTGTTCATAGCGACGTGCATTTTTATCCTTGACAGGATCGGCGGTATAGACCCCGTCAACCTTGGTTGCCTTGATCAGCAATTCCGCATCGATTTCTATGGCCCGCAGACTGGCGGCTGAATCCGTTGTGAAAAACGGATTACCGGTCCCTGCGGCAAAGATTACGACCCGGCCTTTCTCCAGATGCCGGATGGCCCGGCGCCGGATATAGTCTTCACAAACCTGGTTAATCTTGATAGCGGACATGACACGGGCAAACATGCCGGCGCGTTCCAGCGCATCCTGCATTGCCAGGGAATTCATTATCGTCGCCAGCATGCCCATATGGTCGGCGGTAACGCGATCAATGCCGCCTGCCGCCAGGCCCGAACCGCGGAAAAAGTTGCCGGCGCCGAGAACAATCGATACTTCGGCACCGTGCTGGACCAGCTCTTTTACTTCATTTGCAATCCGTTTGATAACGACAGGATCGATACCGAACGGCGTCTCTCCCATCAGCGCCTCACCGCTTAACTTGAGCAGTATGCGTTTGTATTTGAGTGCCGTGGGAGAGTCGTGATTCAAGGCTGTACAGTCCGTTCGCTCAACCGCCTTTTGCCTGTGCCATGACTTCTTCGGCGAAGTTGTCTTCCTTTTTATCTTTTCCTTCGCCCACCTCATAGCGCTCAAAGTAATGAACCTGTGCAGCCTTCTCCTTGAGCAGGGATTCGACGGTCTTGTCGGGATCCTTGACGAAGGGCTGTCCCAGCAAGGTGATCTCCTTCAGGAATTTCTGCATGCGCCCTGCGACCATCTTTTCAACGATCTCGTCCGGCTTGCCGCTGTCCGCCGCCTGCGCGCGAAAGATTTCCTTTTCCTTTTCCAGCATTTCGGCGGGCACCTCTTCCTCATTGATGCATACCGGATGGCTGGCGGCAATATGCATGGCCAGATCACGGGCCAGTTCCTCGTCGCCGCCGCCGATATCAACCAGCACACCGATTCGGACACCATGAATATAACTGCCCAGTGTCCCCTGTGGCTGTATACGCACAAATCGCCGGACGGAGGTGTTTTCCCCTATAACGGCAACCAGTTGCTGGCGGGCTTCTTCCACCGTCTGATTGTCACCGCCTGACAGCGGCAGCCCGGCCAGGGCATCTACATCATCCGGTTTCTGCTCCAGAACAGTGGCGGCGACATTGTCGGCAAAACGCAGAAAATTCTCGTCCTTGGTGACAAAATCGGTTTCGCAATTGACTTCCAGCATGACCGTTTCGGCGCCGTCATCGCTCTGCCGGATAACGATAATCCCTTCCGCGGCCACGCGGCCGGATTTCTTTGCGGCCTTGGCCATGCCGGATTTACGCATATCCTCGATAGCGGCATCGATGTCACCACCGGCCTCCTGCAGGGCTTTTTTGCAGTCCATCATGCCGGCTCCGGTTCTTTCCCGAAGCTCTTTAACCAGTGCTGCTGTTATTTCCATAGCGATATCTCTCAAGCCTCCTCGTCAACTTTGTCATCGGATTTCTGCTCGTTCTTCCCGTCCTGTGCCTTGTCGTCTCCCGAACCCTTTGCCGATGCGGTCTTCTTTTTGGTGGTCTTCTTTTTGGCCGTTTTTTTCTTGGTGGTCTTTTTCTTTGTCGCCGCCGGCTTTGCCTCTTCTTCCGTGGACGTCTTCTCTACGGCCGCGGCGGATTCACCGGATTCCGTTTCAGCGGCTTCCGTTCCCGTTTCATCAGCGGAGGACACCTCGTCCGTTTTTTTCGCTGCAACTTTCTTGCCGACGGCCTTTTTGGTCGTCTTCTTCTTTTTTGCGACAGTCCGGCTCTTCCTGCCTTCTTCCTCTACAGGCGCCCCGGATTCGTCCAGCTCGACGAAATCATCGGCATTCCCTTCTCCATCGTAGTGGGTAACCGTGGCACGGCCTTCTATAACGGCATCGGCAATGCCCTTTGCGTAAAGGCGGATGGAACGGATAGCGTCGTCATTGCCGGGAATCACGTAATCCACACCCTGCGGACTGTTGTTGCTGTCGACAATGCCGACAACCGGAATACCCAGCTTGACGGCCTCGCTCACAGCGATGTCTTCATAACCCACGTCAATGATAAACAGGGCATCGGGCAGGCCCTTCATGTCCTTGATACCGTCAAGGTTGCTTTTCAGCTTGTCGAGTTCCCGCCGGTAACCCAGCACTTCTTTCTTGCTCAGCTTTTCGGTACCGCCGTTCTCAAACATGGATTCCAGATCCTTGAGGCGGTTGATGGACTGCTTGACGGTCTTGTAGTTGGTCAATAACCCGCCCAACCAGCGGCGATTGATGTAAGGCATGCCGCAGCGTTCGGCTTCTTCCCGTATGATTTTCTGGGCCGCCCTTTTGGTGCCGACGAAAAGGATAGTGCCTTTCTTGCTGGCGAGCTTGCCGGCATAATTCAACGCATCATTGAACAGCGGCAGGGATTTTTCCAGGTTGATGATATGGATCTTGTTGCGCTGGCCGAACAGGAACGGCGCCATCCGGGGGTTCCAGAAACGGGTCTGATGGCCGAAATGGACACCCGCCTCCAGCATTTCACGCATGGTGACAGTAGACATCGAATTTTCTCCTCAGGGTTAAGCCTCCGCACCCCCGTGCACCGACCCGGACCGACTTCGGCGGTCCCGGGCACCCCATACACGTTACATTCAGGTGCGTGTGTGATTCGAATTCCGGCCGAGAACCGGAATGAGTTACATTTGCCTAAATAGCGGGCGCTTTATACCATAGTTGACACGATGCAACAAATCTTCTTTATGAAGCAAGGCCGGGTTATGGTGTTGGAGCAAGTACCTCGACACAGGGATCAGAATGTGTTCAGCGCCGGACCAGGGCCTTGCCCGCAAGGCGCGGCGGTGCCGGCAGAGTGGGCCTCTGTCAAGCCGGCGCAACGCGGCGGGAACGGTCCTGGTCGGCGCCCGTCGGGTCGGCCCAAAAGCGGCCATTGCGTCGTTGTTTTCTCTTGCCATAGGGCCCACTATACCTGCGAGAAAACGCCTCGCACCGGCCGCTTTTGGATTGACTGAACGCATCCTGATCCCTGTGTCTAGGTACGTACCGCCACGGACGAGCGCGGGACCGAGCCAGGGATGGCTCGGGGAGCGGAAACACCATAACCCGGCCTTGCTTTTACCCCGATTACAGCAACGATAGCGGTATTCGGAAAACCTATTTTAGAGTTGACATTATGGCCGTATCCATCAAATCCCCGGAGGAAATCGAGAAAATGCGCGTCGCAGGCCGCCTGGCCTCGGAAGTGCTGCGGATGATCGGCGAGCATGTCCGGCCCGGCGTAACCACCGGCGAACTGGACACCATCTGCCACCGGTATATTACCGAGGAGCAGGACGCCATACCCGCGCCGCTCAATTACCGCGGTTTCCCAAAATCCATCTGCACCTCGGTCAATCACGTCGTCTGTCACGGTATCCCCGGCGACAAGAAACTGAAGAAGGGCGACATCATGAATATCGATGTCACCGTCATCAAGGACGGCTATCACGGCGATACCAGCAAAATGTTTTTTGTCGGCGAACCCTCCATTCGCGCCCGCCGCCTGGTGGAAGTCACCTATGAATGCATGGCACTGGGAATACGCATGGTAAGACCCGGCGTGCGGCTCGGCGACATCGGCTATGCCATTCAGCAACACGCCGAGTCCAACCATTTTTCCATTGTGCGCGAATACTGCGGCCACGGCATCGGCAGGGGATTCCATGAAGACCCCCAGGTTCTGCATTACGGTAATCCCGGTACCGGCCATGAACTGGAACCCGGAATGACCTTTACCATCGAACCCATGGTCAATGCCGGCAAGCGTCATGTGAAACTGCTGCCGGATGACTGGACCGTGGTAACCAAGGATCGCGGCCTTTCGGCGCAATGGGAACATACCATCCTGGTCACGGCAGATGGTTTCGAAGTGCTGACCCGCCGGCCTGAAGAGGATTTTTGAACGGTGCCGGAAACAGTCTTGCAGGACCGGGAATTGTTTGACGGTGATACCTTCGACCGTTCCCTGGCCGGGGCCAAATCCCCGCTCAAGGTCTACAAGGAAACCCTCGCCGCCGGCAACCGCTACCTGGCCGAACAGTTCGATATGGGCATGCCCGTCGATGAACTGGTGTTCAAACGGGCCTGGTTTATCGATCAGCTCCTGCAGCGGGCCTGGAACAACAGCATCGACGATGCCTCCCTGGCACTGGTAGCCGTGGGCGGCTACGGTCGCGGGGAGCTGCTGCCCGGTTCCGATATCGACCTCATGATCCTGCATAAACCGCGTATACGTCGGGAGAAAACACAGAAGATCCAGGCTTTTCTCACCCTGCTATGGGACATCGGCCTGGAAGTCGGACACAGCGTACGCACTGTCAAGGATTGTTATCAGGAAGGCAAGGCGGATATCACTGTTGCCACCAACCTGATGGAAGCCCGGCTGCTTGCCGGAGACAGGGATTTGTTCGACGCCATGCGCAAGGCCACGGGGCCGAACAAAATCTGGCCGCCGCGCAAGTTCTTTGAAGCAAAATGGTCGGAACAACAGCAACGTCACAAGCGACACGGCGATACCGAGCATAATCTCGAACCCAATATCAAGGAAAGCCCGGGGGGACTCCGCGATATCCAGATGATCGGCTGGGTGGCGAAACGTCATTTCAACGCCGCCGATCTGGAGGATCTGGTTCGTCATGAATTCCTCACCAAAGACGAGTATTCGGTTCTGCACAGAGGCATGCTGTTCCTGTGGCGGGTGCGTTTTGCCCTGCACCTGATTGCCGGCCGACGTGAAGACAGGCTGCTGTTTGATCACCAGAAACAGGTTGCCGAAAAATTCGGTTACTTCGCCGAAGACAACAGCGGCGTGGAACAATTCATGAAAATGTATTATCACACCGTGCGGGAGTTGAACCAGCTTAATGAACTGCTCCTGCAACTGTTTCAGGAAGCGATTATCCACAGCCGGCGGCGTGAGAAGATTAAACCCCTGAACAAGCGATTCCAGATCCGGAACAATTTTATCGAGGCACGCCGCAAGGATGTCTTCACGCGCCAGCCGTTCGCCCTGCTGGAAATGTTTCTGCTCATTCAGCAGAACCCGGCCATCCAGGGGGTCCGTGCCAGCACTATCCGCCAGGTACGTCAATCCATTCATCTGATTGATGAGACCTTCCGCAATGATATCCGCAATCGCAGCCTGTTCCTGGAAATCATTCGCCAGCCGCGCCACGTCGGGCATGAACTCAGGCGCATGCATCGCTACGGTATTCTGGGCGCCTATCTTCCCGCCTACGGCGCCATTGAAGGGCTCATGCAGTTCGATCTGTTTCATGTCTATACCGTCGACGAGCACATCCTGTTCGTCGTGCGCCATATGCGCCTGTTCGGCCTTGAGGAATACAGGGACAAATATCCGCTGGCGCACCGCATCCTGCAGAATATCCCCAAGCAGGAACTGCTGTATCTGGCCGGTATCTTCCATGATATCGCCAAGGGGCGCGGCGGCGACCACTCGCAGCTGGGCAAGATCGAGGCCCTGGATTTCTGCCGCAACCACCAGCTCAGTGAGTTCGATTCACGCCTGGTGGCGTGGCTGGTGGAACATCACCTGCTCATGTCCATGACCGCGCAACGTCAGGACATCAGCGATCTGGATGTGATTAACCGTTTCGCCGCCACGGTCGGCGACGTCATGCATCTGAATTATCTTTATCTTCTGACGGTGGCGGACATCAACGGCACCAATCCGCAACTCTGGAATGACTGGAAAGACGCACTCATCGCCGAGCTATACCAGAAAACCCTGCAGGTATTGCGGCGCGGACTGGAAAACCCCATCGACAAGCAGGAACGACTGCAGGAACTCAAATTACAGGCGCTGTCGTTAATCGGACCCAAGATCGAGCAGTCCCACGATATCGAGGCGATCTGGTCGCAGCTGGGCGAGGATTATTTTATCCGTCATTCCCCGGAGGAGATCGCCTGGCATACCCGCGCTATCGCCAAGTCATCCGAAGCACGGCTGCCGCTGATTCTGATCCGCGAGACCACCGGTCGCGGCGCCTCGGAAGTGTTCGTCTATATGCACGACCATGAGAATATTTTCTCCCGCTGTGCCAAAACCCTGGATCAACTGCGCCTGAATATCCTGGATGCACGCATCATCACTTCCATGAACGGCTATACCCTGGATACCTTTATCGTGCTGGAAAACAACGGCAAGAAAATATCCGGCAGGGAGCGGAAAAAGGAAATCAAGAATGCCCTGCACCAGAATCTATCGAAACTGGACAAGCCGCTGAAAAGCGTCACGCGGGTGCGTTCGCGCAGATTGAAACATTTTCCGGTGTCCACCAGCGTTCGCTTCACCCGGGATGAAAAGAACGGCCGCACAATCATGGAGGTGTCCGCCACCGACCGTCCGGGCCTTTTGTCCGCCATCGGCACCGCCATGGAATTCTGCGGCGTCAATGTACACGGCGCCAAAATCGCCACCTACGGTGAACGCGCCGAGGATATTTTCTTCATCACCGATCATCGCAATAAAATCATAGAGGACGAGATAAAGTTCGAATGCCTGCGTCGCTCCATCACCGAATCCATCCCTTCACGCCCGGATGCTGCCTGAGTCCGGGCAAGCACAAGCCGATGACGGGGCGGTACACTATCGTCAGCTTTTGCCATGCCTGACGCGCCGCGTTCAGAAAAGCAGCTGCTGGAACGCGCCGGCCGGCTCGCCGGCCGTACCCTGCAAATGACCGCAACCGACATCGGCCTGGCGCTTCCCGGGAATCCAGGCCATGCCAAGGGCTGGATCGGGACCATTGCTGAAACATTCCTCGGTGCCACCGCCCGGAATCTGGCGGAACCCGACTTCCAGCTTATCGGTGTGGAATTAAAAACCCTGCCGTTGGGAAAAAACGGGCTGCCCAGGGAATCCACCTATGTCTGTACCGTACCCCTGGTGGATACGGATGATCTCACCTGGGAGACCAGCACCGTGAAACGGAAACTCGATCGCGTCCTGTGGCTGCCGGTGGAAGGCGATCCCGATATACCGTACGCCGAGCGGCGCTTTGGAAGCGCCTTTTTGTGGAGTCCCGACGTTCATCAGGAATCACAGCTCCGGGAAGACTGGGAAGAACTCATGGATATGATCATTCTCGGGCAACTGGATCGGATCGGCTCCAGTCTCGGCAACATCCTGCAGATTCGTCCCAAGGCCGCCAACGCCGCTTCCCTGGGCCGTTCCTGGGACGAAGACGGCAACCCGGCCGCCACCCTGCCACGGGGATTCTATCTCCGAAGTTCATTCACGGCCGGGATATTGAGTTCCCATTTGGGTTCCTGAGAACAGGGATCTCGCAGAGACGCCAAGGACGCAAAGGGGTTACAGCCTTTTGTTTCTTGGCGTTCTTGGCGTCTTTGCGAGAGTTCAGCTCTCCTGACTTAACAGATACCGGGCTTTTCAGTCTTACTATCCAGTCAAAGCGAAGTTAAAATACACTCATGAAGTCTCCGAATCACAGACTGTCCATAGCACCAATGATGACCCACACGGATCGTCATTTCCGCTATTTCCTGCGCCTGATTTCGCGCCGGGTGATGCTGTATACGGAAATGGTAACTACCGGCAGCCTCGTTTACGGACACCAATACCAGCGCCTCGATTACCACGAATCAGAACATCCCCTGGGTCTGCAGCTTGGCGGCAGCGAGCCGGGGGACCTGGCCCGATGTGCAGCCATAGCCGAGGACCGCGGTTACGATGAAATCAACCTCAACGTCGGCTGCCCCAGTGATCGTGTACAGAACGGCGAGTTCGGCGCCTGCCTGATGGCGCAACCACAAAGGGTAGCGGACGGTGTCGCCGCCATGCGTGCCCGTGTCCGGTTGCCCGTCAGCGTCAAGACCCGCATCGGTATCGATAATATGGATGATTATGCAGACCTGTGCCGTTTTATCGAAACAGTCTCGGCGGGCGGCTGTAATACGTTTATCATCCACGCACGCAAGGCCTGGTTGCAGGGATTGAGCCCGCGACAGAACCGCGATGTTCCGCCCCTGGACTACGCACGAGTTCACCGCATCAAACAGGATTACCCGCATCTTGCGATTATCATCAACGGCGGTATCGGCAGCCTGGATCAGGCCGCTGAACAACTGCAGTACGTGGACGGTGCCATGATCGGCCGCGCAGTATGCAATCATCCCTATCTGCTCGCCGACGCGGATCGCATGCTTTTCGGTGATATACGACAATCACCGACGCGCCGCGAAGTTCTCAACGCCTTCATACAGTACGCCGAGGAACAACTGGCGCAAGGTGTGTCACTGCACCGTATGACGCGTCACATCCTGGGCCTGTTTCAGGGTCAGGCCGGTGCCCGCGCCTGGCGTCGGCATCTCAGCGAACGCGCCGGCCGTGATGATGCCGGCCTTGAGGTTCTGTCCGAAGCCTCGAAACTGGTCCGGGCGGCCTGAGGCTCGTGGCTCGTGGCTCGTGGCTCGTGGCTCGTGGCTCGTGCAAACGGTACCATTAATTTCGAGCCACGAGCCACCAGCCACCAGCCACGCAAATCTTGATTTCCCGACACCTTCCCCTACAATCAAAATCGCTCACCATAATCCCGATACCAAGGAATTCCGCCATGCACCCACAAAAGCTTGCCGTTCTGATCCTGTCATCGGTACTGACCAGTACCGGGACACTGGCGCAGACCACACCGGAAAGTGAAGAGGAAAAACTCAGTTATACTATCGGTGTTCAGATGGTGCGGAATCTGCTCAGCCAGTCCCTGCCTCTGGACAGGGACACGTTCATTCAGGGCGTCGACGATGCCCTGTCCGAACGGGACACGCAACTCAGCGACCAGGAAATGCAGCAGGTACTGTCGGACTATCGGCAGTCACAGATGGCGCAGCAGGAACAGTCGGCGCAGAACAATAAAGAACAGAGCCTGGCGTTCCTGGAAGAGAACAGACACAAGGATGGCGTGCGGACCCATCCAAGCGGCCTGCAGTACAAGGTTATTGAAGCGGGCGACGGCGACAATCCCACCGCTACGGATACGGTTACCGTTCATTATGAAGGCAGACTCATCGACGGCACCGTGTTTGACAGCTCCTATGAACGCGGCGAGCCTGTCTCCCTGCAACTGGACCGGGTCATTGAAGGCTGGCAAATCGCCATCCCCCTGATGTCCACGGGTGCCAAGTGGCAGCTGTTTATCCCGCCGGAACTGGCCTACGGCGACAAGGCCGCCGGACCGCGGATCAAGCCCAACTCGGCGTTGATTTTCGAGGTCGAGTTAATTTCAGTCAATTAAATCAGATAGTTATCATAACATTCCGATTTCCCCCGCCCGCGGCATAAACGCGCGGAAACGTTGTCTCGCCTGTCTGTACCTTTATGCCCTGCCGCATGAAATTGATTGAGGTGTGACCAAATCGACTTATAAATCCAAAGGTTAGTATTGATACATCAGAAATATGTATAATAATCGGTTCTCCGGGGCCGAATGC
>JBBDSH010000068.1:0-25218 GCA_040905045.1 Gammaproteobacteria bacterium
CCCACAGAGGAATGTCGGGATACTTCCTGTCTCATAAATTAATGCTGACAATATCACAGATAAGTTAGTATACATCGATAATCCGTGATCCCATGTCGGAGATGCAACCGGTGGGGCCGCTGTGCGGACCGACAGTTTTCGTCGACCTGATACGGCCAAGTGTGAATCCGCTTTAACGACTGCTGACCTGATGCACGAATATTGATTATAATCGAAACGACGAACAGTGCCTTTGCTGCACTGCAACGGAGACAGTAAACGTAATGGCCGAAACCATGTTGCTCATTCCGGGACGTTCCAGCAAACAGGGGACGTCCCTCAACAAAGGCAAGCTCAAGGAAGAATACCTGGCAGTGACCTCCGCCGTGGAGATCAAGGAAGACGATATGTCGCGCCTGGGGTTGAATGAAGGAGACCGGGTGCGGCTCTCCAACAGTGTAGGTGAAACGATCGTGACCTGCGTGCAGAAAAAGAACATCGACCTGCCGGACGGCGTGATGTTCATGGCCTATGGCCCCTGTTCCAGCCAGTTGATGGCATGGGATACCGCCGGCAGCGGCATGCCCCTGTCCAAGAACATCGAAGTGACAATCGAAAAAGTGTCAGAATGAGCGAATGGTTGATGCAATACACCGGCAACGGGACGGGATTTTATGAGTGAAGAGAACAGCAGCGCCAATACCAGAGTCGTTGAAAACGCCACCTGCACCTTCTGCGGCTGTGTCTGCGACGACATGATCCTGACCGTGGACATGGACCAGAAGAAGATCATCAAGGCCAAGAACGCCTGCGTACTGGGGCGGGCCTGGTTCGCCGAACATACCATCGAGGAAGATCAGCCCAAGGCAAAGATCAACGGCCGGCCGACGTCGGTGGAAGACGCCGTCGAGGAAGCGGCGCAGATCCTGTTCAAGGCGCGCTTTCCCATTACCTACGGCCTCAGTGACAGCACCTGCGAGGCACAGCGCCAGGCCGTGGCCATTTCCGATATCATCCACGGCAACATCGATACCACGACATCGGTCTGCCACGGCCCCTCCGGCCTGGCCTTCCAGGGCATCGGCGAGTCCACCATGACCCTGGGCGAGGTGAAGAATCGCGCCGATCTGGTCATCTACTGGGGCGGCAACCCGGCGGAATCCCATCCCCGGCATTTCGGCCGCTACGCCGTCACCGCCAAGGGCCTGTTCACGCCCAACGGCAAGAAGGACCGCACCATCGTTCTGGTGGACGTGCGCAAGACCCCCAGCGCCGGCGCCGCTAACATCTTCCTGCAGCCCAAACCCGGCAAGGATTTCGAAGTGCTGTGGGCCCTGCGCGCCCTGGTCAAGGGCCGCAAACTGCCGGCCGATATCGAGGAAAGCACCGGCGTTTCGCTGGAAGCCATGGAAGACCTGGTGGATCGCATGAAGAACTGCAATTACGGCGTGTTGTTCTTCGGCATGGGGCTGACCATGACCCGCGGCCGGCACTTTAATTCCGGCGCCCTGCTGGCCCTGGCCACGGATCTGAATGAATACACGCATTTTGTCGCCAAGCCGGTGCGCGGCCACGGCAATGTCACCGGAGCCGATAACGTGGTTTCCTGGCAGACGGGCTACCCCTTCGGCGTCAATTTCAGTCGCGGTTTCCCGCGCTTCAACCCGGGTGAATTCACCACCGTCGACACCCTCTCGCGCGGCGACGCCGACGCGGCCCTGATTATCGCCTCGGATCCGGCCTCGAATTTCCCGAAACAAGCCATCGAACATCTGGCAAGGATTCCGGTCATTGCGCTTGATACGAAAGACACGGCCACCACGAGCCTGGCGAAGGTTTCCTTCCGCACCTCCACCTACGGTATCAATACCGGCGGGACGGTGTATCGCATGGACGACGTGCCCATCAGCATGCGACCGGCGTTCGAGTCGCCGTTTCCGGGCGACGAGGAAATCCTCAGGGCCATACGCAAACGGGTTCATGAATTGATTATCGCGCGCGGCCCGCACGGCGCCGCCGCCGAAAGCAAGGTGGCCGCCCCGAGGAAAGATTAAGCTCCCTGTCCTTTGATGTATGATTTTTTAGCCACAGAGAGCCTGTCCCGGACTTGATCCGGGAACACAGGGGAGCACAGAGAGAAAAGAATATTAATAACAATAAATTCTCAACTTCCAATAATAACTATATCTGTGTGAGGGACTTATATTGACATTCAGGCAACCGGATTTTCCCCTATTCAATTTTGTATTTCTCTGTGGTCCTCTGTGTTCCCGGATCAAGTCCGGGACAGGCTCTCTGTGGCTGATCTTTAAATGACGACAGCACTGCGGATCATCAACGGCAAGGTCTACGACCCCGCCAACGGCATTGACGGGGAATCCCGCGAGATTTTTGTCGACAACGGCCGGATTGTGGATACGCTTCCCGAGGGGGCCAGAACCATTGACGCCGGCGGCATGGTGGTCATGCCCGGCGGTGTCGATATCCACTGCCATATAGCCGGACCCAAGGTGAACCTGGCGCGCAAGCTGCAGCCGGAAGACCACCGGCGCGATCCCCATCCCGGCACCCTGCATACCCGATCCGGCAGCGGCGGTACCGTGCCCTCCACGTTCGCCACCGGTTACCGTTACGCCACGCTGGGCTACACCACCGCCATGGAAGCGGCCGTCACCCCCATCGGCGCCCGCCATACCCTGGAGGAACTGCACGACACGCCGGTCATCGACAAGGGATTCTATGTCCTCCTGGGCAACAATATCTTTTTGCAGCAGTTGCTGCAGGCAGGCCGGCGCGAGGAATTCAAACAGGCGGTGGCATGGTGGATCAATTCCACCAAGGCCTACACCACCAAGCTTGTCAACCCGGGCGGCGATGAACCCTGGAAGGGCAAGCGCAACAAGAACGTGGATGATATCGATGAACGCAACGAGGTATTCGGTATTACTCCGCGCGAGATCATCGACGCCTTCGTCGAAACGGTGAATGAATTCGGCCTGCCGCACCCGCCGCATATCCACTGCAACAACCTGGGACACAGCGGCAACGTTAAAACCACCCTGGAAACCATGAAAACCGCCGGTGACCGGCGCGTGCACCTGGCCCACATCCAGTTTCACAGCTACGGCGGCGAACGGGGCAAGAATCCGAAATCCGCTGCCGCCGAGATCGCCGAGTATGTGAACACCCATCCCAATATCAGCTGCGACGTGGGCCAGGTGATGTTCGGCAAGTCTACCATCATGACCGCCGACGCACCTCTGGCCTATATGCTGCGCGGCTTCAAGAAAGGCAAATGGATTAACGCCGACACCGAATGCGAGAGCGGCTGCGGCATCGTACCGTTCGCCTATCAGGAACATGTTTATGTGCACACCCTGCAATGGGCCATCGGCCTGGAACTGTTCCTGCTGTCCGGGGACCCCTGGCGCATCGTCCTCTCCACCGATCATCCCAACGGCGGCTCCTTCATGAGTTATCCGAAACTGATCCGGTTGCTCATGGACCGCGAGTTCCGCAAGGAGGAAATGAAAAAGGTGAATCAGAAGGCCCTGCGCAGCACGCAACTGCCGGATCTGGAACGTGAATATACCCTGAACGAAATCGCCATTATAACCCGCGCCGGCCCGGCGCGCGCCCTGGGCCTGAAGAACAAGGGGCATCTGGGCGCCGGCGCCGACGCGGATATCACCATCTACGATGAACAACAGGACAAGGAGATGATGTTCAACGCCCCGCGCTACGTTATCAAGTCCGGCGACATGATCATCGAAAACCACGAATTCGTCGGTGACCATGCCGGCCGCATCCTGCATGTGGCGCCGGAATACGACGAAACCATCGTCGATTCCGTACGGTCGTTCTTTGAAAACTACTATTCCATTGAATTCGACAACTACGCCGTCACCGACAATTACCTGCACGATCACGAAGTGGTACCGGTACTGAAAGGCGGCGGATCATGAAGATCAAATCCACGTATATCGAGGATACCTTCGCCGAGGCCTTCAAGATGTGGGCGGCGCGATTCATTATCACCGCTGAAAGCCGCCAGTGGGCACAGGCGGCGGCCCGTTCGGTGACCGGTTTTGCCACTTCCGTTATCGGCTGCAAGTGCGAGGCCGGCATCGAGGCCGAATTGACGCCGGAGGAAACACCCGACAGGCGACCCGGTGTCAGCGTGCTGCTGTTTACCCCGGACCGGGACAGTCTCGGCAAACGTCTGGTGGAACGCATCGGTCAGTGTGTCATGACCTGTCCCACCACCGTTTGTTACAACGGCCTGGAAAGCGAAACGACGGTCAACGTCGGCGGCCAGCTGCGCTACTTCGGCGACGGTTACCAGATCAGCAAGAAACTGGGTGAACGGCGCCTCTGGCGCGTCCCGGTCATGGACGGTGAATTCCTCGTCGACGAGCTGTTCGGCATTCAGAAGGCGGTGGGCGGCGGCAATCTGCTGCTGCTGGGCAAAACCGCCGCCGCCACGCTGCGGGCGGCGAAGGCGGCCGTCAAGGCCATGCGCGGCCCCGGCATCATCCTGCCCTTTCCCGACGGCGTGGTCCGCTCCGGCAGCAAGGTGGGATCCCGTTACAAGGCACTCATCGCATCCACCAACGATGCCTGGTGTCCGACCCTGAAAGGCGTGGTGGAAAACAGCGCGTTGCCGGAGGATGTCAATTGCGTCCTCGAGATCGTCATAGACGGCCTGGATGAATCCACCGTCGGGGCCGCCATGCATCGCGGCATGCTGGCCGCCGCCAAACCCGGCCTTCGACGCATTTCCGCCGGCAACTACGGCGGCGGCCTGGGCCAGCATCAGATTCATCTGCACCGGTTACTGGAGGCGACCGCGGCATGAGTCTGGAACTGACATTGCTGACACAGCCGGAAGTACCCCTGGAGGCCGATGTGCTCTCGCCGGACCGGTTACAATCGCTGAACCGTTCGGAACTGGAAAGACTGGAACTCTATTACGGCAATGTCCGCACGCCGCTGGCCGAGTTTTTCAGTATCAACGGCGATTTTGACGGCGACCTGCATCTCACCGGCGACCTGTCCCGGATCAAGCACGTCGGCTCCCTGATGACCCGCGGCAGTATTCATGTTCACGGCGATATCGGCGCTCACCTGGGCACCGGCATGAGCGGCGGCGAAATACGCATCGACGGCAATGCCGGCGACTGGGTCGGCCCCGAAATGCAGGGTGGACGAATACTGGTGGAGGGCAACGCCGGCCATTTGATCGGGGCTGCCTACCGCGGCGGTGCCGTAGGCATGACCGGCGGCGAGATCATCATCAAGGGCAACGTCGGCAACGAAACCGGACATGCCATGCGCGGCGGCCTTATCGCGGTGGGCGGCGACAGCGGCGATTTTACCGGCGTCAACATGCTGGCCGGCACCATTGTCGTCTGCGGCCGGCCCGGCATCCGCACGGCGGCAAGCATGAAACGCGGCAGCGTCATCAGTCTGCACGAGGCGGAATTGCTGCCGACTTTCAGTTATGATTGCTGTTACCATCCGACGTATATCAGATTGTATCTGCAATATATAAATTCAAGGGGGCTGAATATCGATGAGGCCTGTATCAACGGCAACTATGAACGCTGGAGCGGGGATGCCGTTGAAATGAACAGGGGAGAAATCCTGATTTATCGACCGTAAAAGTAACAAGCAACAAGCTATAAGCTACAAGTTAAAACGTTATGACTTGGAGGGGAGAGAGATTATGACAACCGTGGTTACCGATAACTGTATAGGCTGCCGGTTTACCGACTGTGTTTCGGTCTGTCCGGTGGAGTGTTTTCATTATGATGATGAAATGCTGTATATCGATCCGGATGTCTGCATTGATTGCAGTGCCTGCATACCGGAATGCCCGGTCCAGGCCATTTATGAAGAAGACGACCTGCCGGAAGACAAGCAGAAATGGATCGCCATTAATGAAGAGCGCTCCAGGGAACTGCCGGTGATTACCGAGGCCATGGATCCCCTGCCCGGTGCCGAGGAACGCAAGGCGGAACTGGGCTTTTAAATAAGTGTTCCGAATCCGTATACAGTCCGGGAACATATAAGCAGACCGTATGCGGCAGGGAAGCCGCATTCGAGCTACATGGATGACATACATGGACGTATTAGTGTCGCGGGAGGACAGGAGTCCGGAGCGACCGTATTTACCGCGTGTCTGCGTTATGTTCCCGGACTGTACACGGATTCGGAACGGCTATATAGCCCGAACAAGCTAACCGGCCACAAATTCAACATCCACCGTGTGGAGGCGGTTCAGGATGAGTGACTCTTTCAATGAATCCAGTCCGTTGAAGATCGCCATTGTCGGCAGCGGGCCCAGCGGTTTCTATGCCATTGACGCCCTGCTGAAAAAGGACATACCGGTCGAAATCAGCATGTTCGAGCGTCTCCCTATCCCCTACGGGCTGGTCCGCAGCGGCGTCGCACCGGATCATCCGAAACTGAAAAACGCCATCAAGGTTTACGCCAGTCTGGCACAGTCACCGGAATTCACCTATTTCGGCAATGTCAGCGTCGGCCGCGATATCAATATCGACGAACTGAAATCCATGTACCACGCCATCATCCTGTCCTGCGGCGCGGAAACCGACCGCAAACTGGGCATTCCCGGCGAAGACCTGCCCGGCAGTCATACGGCGACGGAATTCGTCGGCTGGTACAACGGTCATCCGGACTATCGTGACCGTGAATTCGATCTGTCCTGTGAGACCGCGGTTATTATCGGCCAGGGCAACGTCGCCGCGGATGTCAGCCGTATCCTTGCCAAGACCGTGGATGAACTGAAACATACCGATATTGCCGAACATGCCCTGGAGGCCCTGGCGGAAAGCCGAATCCGCGACATCTATGTCGTCGGCCGGCGCGGTCCGGCCCAGGCCAAGTTCACGTCCAAGGAATTGAAGGAATTCGGTGAACTGGCGGACTGTGCGCCGGTAGTCGACCCGAAAGAACTGGCCCTCAATCCGGCCAGCGTCACCGAACTGGAGGACAAGGAAAACGCCGGTGGCAAGAAGGTCTACGAACTGTTTCAGGGTTTCGCGGAAAACCCGCCGGGCAACCAGTCCCGGCGCGTCCATTTCACCTTCTGCAAAAGCCCGGTGGAAATCAGCGGCAAAGTCCGGGTTGAAAAGCTGAAACTGGAGTTCAACCGGCTCAGCGGTGAGCCCTTCAGCCAGGCGGCCGAGGGCACGGGAGAATTCATGGAGCTGGACTGCGGCATCCTGTTCCGCAGTATCGGTTACCGCGGTGTGCCCGTGCCCGGCGTGCCCTTTGATGAGAAACGCGGTGTCATTCCCAACCGGGACGGCCGGGTCGTCGAAGATGACAAACCCGTCGAGCAGCTCTACGTTTCAGGATGGATAAAACGCGGGGCGACTGGTATCATCGGCACCAATAAACCGGACAGCGTGGCCACAGTCGCTTCCCTGCTTGAGGATACGGGAAAGCTCGGGGCCACGGGTGAAAAAGGCGGTGCTGAAGCGACGTTGCGGTTATTAAACGAAAGAGGCATCCGCTATGTCAGTTTTGCTGACTGGGAAAAGATCGACCGGGCCGAAATCGAACTGGGCCAAACCAGAGACAAACCCAGGGAGAAGTACACCCGGATCGAAGAAATGCTCGGTTTACTGGACTAGAGTTCCGAAAGCCGGTCCCGACCCTCGCAGACCGCTTTTCTCCTGAATCCTTGCCTGCTTTCCTGCAATACACGGCCAGGGATGAGCACCCCTCATTCACGGCCAGGGTGATATCCACTTAAATGGCTAACAAGTCTCAAACACACAAAGATGTCGTCTGCCCGTTCTGCAGCCTGCTCTGCGACGATCTGATCGTGGAAGAACGGGACGCACACCTGACCGTGCTGGAAAACGGCTGCGGCAAGTCCCGGCGCGGCTTTGAGTCGACGTCCCGGCACGGCGGGCCCATGCTCAGGGGCCAACCCGTTGCCATTGATGAAGCCGTCAACAAGGCCGCCGCTCTCCTGAAAAAATCCCGGCGGCCGCTGATTTCCGGGCTGGGCTGTGATGTCGCGGGAAGCCGCGCCGCCATGCTGCTGGCGGAACAGGCCGGTGCCGTTATCGATCACGGCCAGAGCGATGCGGCCGTACACAATCTTCTCGCGCTGCAGGAAGGCGGCTGGATTATGACGACGCTGACGGAACTGAAAAATCGCGCTGATTTCGTCCTCTTCCTGGGCACGGATACCGTCAATAATTACCCGCGCTTTTTTGAACGTTATATCTGGAACGAATCCAGCCTGTTTCTGCAGGGAAAGACGCCGAGAAAGCTCGCCTACCTCGGTCACCGGCTTGACACACGGCCCGGAATCCCGCCCTCGGGAAAGAAACCGCTGTCCATTAACTGCGACAGTGAAGCATTGATCGATTACGTTACCCTGTTGACCGCCATGCTCAGGGACAAGGATTTCAAGTCGGAATTCGTCTCGGCACAAAAGCAGAATAAACTGCAAAAACTGGCCGAAGAAATGAAGCAGGCCCGCTACGGTGTTATCGTCTGGTCACCCGGGGAAGTGTCGATTGAACACGGCGAACTGCTGGTCCAGTCCATCTCGGATTTAATCCGTTACCTGAATCGCCGCGGCCGCTTTGCCGGCCTGTCACTGGGCGGTGACAACGGCGGCGCCTCGTTCACCAATGTCTGCGCCTGGCAGACCGGATATCCCCTGCGGGTGGATTACGGCGGCGGCGCCCCGCGCTACAATGCCTGGCGTCACTCCACCAGACACATGCTGTCGGGTGGCCTTGCGGATACCCTGTTGTGGATTTCGGCCTACGAATCGCAACCGGAAAGGCCGAAGACCTCCATAGCCACCATCGTTCTGTCCTGCATCGCGGATGAGACGGCGGAGGTTTATATTCCTGTCGGTACACCGGGGCTGGATCATCCGGGCAACCTGTTCCGCACCGACAGCGTGGTCAATCTGCCACTGAAAAGCCTGCGCAGTCCGGCCGCACCCGATGCGGCCGACATTCTGTCGCGCATTAGCGGAGCCCTGACATCATGATTACCCGGCTCAAGGGCGGCATTCTTTACGATCCCTGCAACGGCATCAACGGCAAGCGCGGGGATATCCATATCCGTGACGGCCGCATTATCGACAAACCGTCCACACCCGCCGATAAAACCATCGATATCAGCGGCCGCGTGGTCATGGCCGGCGGCATCGACATCCATACCCACATCGGCGGCGGCAAGCTGAATATCGCCCGCATGCTGCTGCCGGAGGATCACGATCCCGTCGAGGCCACCGCCGCAACACGCGCGGGCAGCGGCCACGCCGCACCGTCAACACTGACCACCGGCTATCGTTACGCTCAACTGGGTTATACCACCTGTTTCGAGCCCGCCATGCTGCCGGCCAATGCCCGCCAGGCGCATCTGGAAATGGCGGACACGCCCATGGTCGACACCGGCGCCTATGCCCTGCTCGGCAACGACGATTTTCTACTGCGCATGCTGGCGCAGAAGGCGCCGCAATCCCTGATCAACGATTATGTCGCCTGGACACTGCAGGCCACCCAGGCCATGGCTGTCAAGGTGGTCAATCCCGGCGGCATCAACGCCTTCAAGTTCAACCAGCGCAAACTGGACCTGGACGACAACAATGAACACTACGGCGTCACGCCCAGGGATATTCTCAAACGACTGACGGCGGCCCTGCAGGAACTGGGCGTAACGCATCCGCTGCACGTGCACGGCTGCAACCTGGGCGTGCCGGGCAACCTGGATACCACGCTGAGAACCATGGACGCGGTTGAGGGACGCCCTCTACACCTGACCCATATTCAGTTCCACAGCTACGGCACGGAGGGTGATCGCAAATTCTCTTCCGGCGCCGCGCAAATCGCGGAGAAGGTCAACAAATACAAGAATATCAGTATCGATGTCGGCCAGGTCATGTTCGGCCAGACGGTGACGGTCTCCGGCGATACCATGATGCAGTATCACAGTCACAAGCATGCCCATCCGAACAAATGGGTGGCCATGGACATCGAGTGCGACGCCGGCTGCGGCATCGTGCCATTCCGATACCGGGACAGCAATTTCGTCAATGCCCTGCAGTGGTGTATCGGCCTGGAATTGTTCCTGCTGGTGGAGGACCCCTGGCGCATCTTCCTGACCACGGATCACCCCAACGGCGCGCCCTTCACCACCTACCCGCACCTGATCCGGCTGCTCATGGACAAGTCCTTCCGCGACGATACGCTGCAGGGCATCAACAAACACGCCCGCGAGGCCAGCACGCTGGGCGCCATTGATCGGGAATACTCTCTCTACGAGATCGCCATATTGACCCGTTCCGGCCCGGCGCGCAGCCTGGGACTGTCGAACCGCGGCCACCTGGGCACCGGCGCGGCGGCGGACATCACCGTGTACAAGGACGACAAAAACCGGGAAAAGATGTTCGAGAAACCGGAGTATGTTTTCAAGGACGGTGACATAGTGGTCCGCGACGGCCGCGTCATCAAGACGATTACCGGCGGCACCCACACCGTCAAACCGGAGTACGACAAACGCATCGAACGCCGGCTGAAAGACTACTTTGATCGTTACCATACGATAAAATTGGGTAACTTCCGCATTTCCGACGAGGAACTGCTCGGTTACGGCAACCGGATGATTGAAGACCATACGGGAAAGCAGGATTAGATGAAAATCAACGGCGTCCTCATTGACGACACCTTTGCCGAGGCCTTCCCCATGAAGGCGACACGGATCATCATCACGGCCATGACCCTGAAATGGGCCTACCGGGCCGCTAACTCCCTGACCGGTTTCGCCTCCTCCGTCATCGCCTGCGGCTGCGAGGCCGCCATAGAGCGCGATCTGAAACCGGAGGAAACACCGGACGGACGGCCGGGAATCGCCGTCATCATTTTCGCCATGTCCCGCGCCCAGTTGCAGGAACAGGTGGAAAAACGCGTCGGTCAGTCGGTCATGACCACCGCCACCAGTGCCTGCTTCGCCGGCACCTACAGCGACACGCACATTCCCCTGGGCAAGGGCCTGCGTTACTTCGGCGACGGCTATCAGATATCCAAGGTGTTCAACGGCATCCGCTACTGGCGCGTGCCGGTGATGCACGGCGAATTCCTGTGCGAGGAAACCACCGGCGTGGTCCCGGCCATCGGCGGCGGTAATTTCATCGTCATGGCAAAGACCTCGCGCCACGGTCTGGCCGCCTGCGAACAGGCCATCAAGGCCATCGACAAGGTCCACGGCGCCGTGACGACCTTTCCCGGCGGCGTGGTCGGTTCCGGTTCCAAGGTGGGTTCCAAGTATTCCTTTCTCATGGCCTCCACCAACGAGGCCTTCTGTCCCACGCTCAAGGGCCAGGTCAAAAACAGCAAGCTGACCGATGAGGTGGGTTCCGTACTGGAAATCGTCATCGACGGCCTCAGTGAAGCCGCCATCAAGGAAGCCATGCACGTGGGTATCAGCGCCGTCTGCAAGACCGGTCCGAAGAAAGGCATCTACCGCATCAGTGCCGGCAACTACGGCGGCAAACTGGGTCCCCATCATTTCCATCTGCGGGAAATCATGAAATGACCGATCTGACCTTCAGCATGAAACAGCGTCCGGAGACGGAGATTGATTTGTCGCCTCTGATCCCGGAGAAGCTGGACGGCATGAACCTGGACCGGATCCGTCGCATACGCCTGCGGACACGACACAAGACCGTCGCCGCCGGCGATTTGTTCGAGATTTCCGGCCGGGACAAAACGACGGTTCGTTTCCGGCGCTGCAAGGGCCCGGTCTCGAATATCGGCCTGGGCATGCAATCCGGGATCATTGATATTACCGGGCATGCCGGTGATTACCTTGGTCGCGGCATGCGAGGCGGCAAGATCAAGCTTACCGGCACGGCCGGTGACTGGGTGGCAAGCGGCATGGCCGGCGGACGCATCGATATCAGCGGCGACGTTGGCAACTTCCTCGGCGCGGCCGGACCGGAAGAACGGTTCGGCATGCTGAACGGGTTGATCACCGTCTGGGGCAGCGCCGGTGACCGCGCCGGTGATCGCATGCGTCGCGGGCAAATTCTCATTTATAAGGACGCCGGTGATTTCACCGGCAGCCGCATGGTCGCCGGAACCATCCTGGTGTTGGGCAAGACCGGCATGCATACCGGCTACCGCATGAAGCGCGGAACGATTATACTACGCACTGGTCAGCCATATATATCCCCCGGTTTCAGAAGCTGTGGACTCCTGAAGATGGAATTCCTCCGGCTGCTGTTCAGGCAGAGTGCAAAGATGGGACGCCGTTTTGCATTTTTCAAAGAATTCGGACCGGAAGTCTATCGTTATGCCGGCGATCTCTCCTGTGAAGGCAAGGGTGAGATCTTCATACTCCAAAATGCACGATTATAGAGATAACTATGAAACGAACTCGCGGTGAAAAAGGGCGCGTACAGGGACGTATTATCGATTTTGACGCGGTGGCCGAAATACAGGCACTGGTGGAAGACTTGCCGAAGCGAAAGGATATGCTGATTGAGCATCTGCACAGAATTCAGGACAAATACAAGCATATATCCAAGAAGCATATCCTCGCCTTGTCCGAGGTACTGAACCTGCCGCGTGCGGAAGTCTATGAAGTGGCCACCTTCTATCATCATTTTGACGTTATTGATGAAACGCAGGAATCGCCGCCGCCGCAAGTCACGGTACGGGTCTGTGAATCCCTGACCTGCGAGATGTTCAAGAGCAAGGAATTGATTGCCGATCTGAAACAGAAACTCGGCGACAAAATCCGGGTGCAGCCGGTTCCCTGCGTGGGGCGTTGCCATGACGCCCCGGTGGCCGTGGCCGGCGTCAATCCCGTCGGCCACGCCACCGTGGACAAGGTCACGTCGGTGCTGGATGCCGGTCAACTGGATACCGAACCGGCGCCGTACATTGACTATGATGAATACCGGAGCAGCGGCGGTTATGCCACGCTGCAGCGCTGCCTCGCCGGCGAACTGGACCCCGAATCGGTTATCAAGACCCTGCAGGACGCCAATCTGCGCGGCCTGGGCGGCGCGGGCTTCCCGGCCGGCAAGAAATGGGAAGTGCTGCGCGGCAAACAGGCGCCCAAATACGTGGCCATCAATATCGACGAAGGCGAGCCGGGCACCTTCAAGGACCGCTATTACCTGGAAACCGATCCGCACCGTTTCATCGAGGGAACGCTCATCGGCGCCTGGGCCATCGAGTCCGAAGATGTCTATATCTATCTGCGGGATGAATACGCGGCCTGCCGCAAGATCCTGGAACGGGAACTGGAGAAGTTGCGGGCGGATCCGCCCGGTGAACTCCCGCCCATCCACCTGCGCCGCGGCGCCGGTGCCTATATCTGCGGCGAGGAATCGGCCATGATCGAATCCATCGAGGGCAAGCGCGGCATGCCGCGGCTGCGGCCGCCGCTGGTGGCCGATATCGGCATTTTCGGCCGGCCGACGCTGGAACAGAACATGGAAACCATGCACTGGGTTCGCGACATCCTGGAGAAAGGCGTCGACTGGTTCGCCTCCCACGGCCGGCACGACCGCAAGGGCCTGCGCTCCTTTTCCGTCAGCGGCCGGGTCAACAAACCCGGCGTGCACCTGGCGCCGGCCGGCATCACCCTGCGTGAACTCATCGACGAATACTGCGACGGCATGCCGGAAGGCCACGAACTCTACGGCTATTTCCCCGGCGGTGCTTCCGGCGGCATCCTGCCGGCGTCGCTGGCCGACGTGCCCCTGGATTTTGATACACTGCAGCCCTACGGCACCTTCATTGGTTCTGCGGCCATTGTCGTTCTTTCCAACCACGACAGCGCCCGGGCCATGGCCCTGAACGCCATGGAATTTTTCCATGACGAGTCATGCGGCCAGTGCACGCCCTGTCGGGTGGGTACGGCCAAGGCCGCCGATCTGATGAAAGAACAGGCCTGGAATACGAACCTGCTGGAGGAGCTGGCCGTGGCAATGGAAGACGCCTCCATCTGCGGCCTCGGCCAGGCCGCTCCCAACCCGCTGCGTTGTGCCATAAAATATTTTCCGGAGGAGTTCAGTTAGTGTGCTCCTTCAAGGTGATAATGACGGATTCAGCGCTCCCGTGCTGTTCGACAGCAAGGCGCAGTGCGCAGGCAATGGCCGTAGCCCTTGGCAAGCGCTGCAACGCCGCTGCCGAACAGCACGGGAGCGCCCTATGGGTTGGCTTGTCAGCGCCCATGGACGTCGTTGCACCTCTTGGCAAGGGCTACGGCCATTACCGGCGAGGCGCGCCTCGCCATGAACGCTGACATGTCAACTGAATTCGCCATTTTCACCTTGAAGGAGCACTCATGGCGGCAAGCCCCGAAGAAGTAGACGTAGTCGAGACAGTCAAATTCAACCTCAACGGCAAAGAGGTGGAAGCGCTGCCGGGAGAGACCATCCTGCAGACAGCGAAACGCATCGGCGTGGATATTCCCCATCTGTGCTATAAGGAAGGCTATCGGCCGGACGGCAACTGCCGCGCCTGCATGGTGGAAATCGAGGGCGAACGCGTGCTGGCTCCGTCCTGCATACGCAAACCGGCCGATGGCATGGAAGTCACCACGGACAACGAACGGGCGCGGCATTCGCAGAAGATGATCGTGGAATTGCTGCTCTCGGACATGCCGGAACAGGGGAAATCACCCTATACGCCGAAATCGGAGCTGGACGACTGGGCGGACCATCTCGGTGTTTCGAATCCGCGCTTCGGCCAGCGCCGCCAGCCCGTCCCTGACATCTCCCATACGGCCTTTTCCGTCAACCTGGATGCCTGTATTCAATGCACCCGTTGCGTCCGCGCCTGCCGCGAGGAACAGGTCAACGATGTCATCGGCTACGCCTTCCGCGGCAGCGAATCCAAGATCGTCTTCGACATGGACGACCCCATGGGCGAGAGCACCTGTGTCGCCTGCGGCGAATGCATCCAGGCCTGTCCCACCGGCGCCCTGATGCCGGCCAATGAAGCGGGCAACCTCATCCCCGACAAACAGGTGCCGTCCGTCTGCCCCTATTGCGGCGTCGGTTGCCTGCTGAATTTCAACGTCAAGGACGGCAAGATCATGACCGTGGATGGCCGCGACGGCCCCTCCAATCACAGCCGCCTCTGCGTCAAGGGCCGCTACGGCTTCGATTACACCCATCACCCGGATCGCCTGACCCGGCCGTTAATCCGTCGTGATGATGCGCCCAAGGGTGTGGAACTCATCGATCAGAAGGATATCAACAAGCATTTCCGTGAAGCCAGCTGGGACGAGGCCCTGGATCGGGCCGCGGACGGTTTACGGGAAATCCGTGATCAACACGGCCCCCGGGCACTGGCCGGTTTCGGCAGTGCCAAGGGCAGCAATGAAGAGGCCTATCTGTTCCAGAAACTGGTCCGGGCGGGGTTCGGCACCAACAACGTCGATCACTGTACCCGCCTGTGCCACGCTTCCTCCGTGGCGGCACTGCTGGAGACCATCGGTTCCGGCGCCGTCTCCAATCAGGTGGCTGACGGCACCGAGGCGGACGTGATGATCATCATAGGCGCCCGTCCCAACGCCAACCACCCGGTGGCCGCCACCTTTATGAAGAATGCCGCCAAGCGGGGCAGCAAGATGGTGGTTATCGAGCCCTATGGCTCGGATCTGTCCCTGCAGGCCTCGCATTTCCTGCAACTGAAACCGGCCACGGACGTGCTGCTCCTGAACGCCATGATGCAGACCATCATCGAGGAAAATCTGCATGATAAAGAATTCATTCGCGAACATACCAACGGTTATGAAGAGCTGGCCGAAACCGTAAAAAAGTATACGCCGGAAAAGGTGGCCCCTATCTGCGGCATCGATGCGGAAACCATCCGCGAAGTGGCCCGCATGTATGCCACCGCGGACAAGGCCATCATCTTCTGGGGCATGGGCATCTCCCAGCACATCCACGGCACCGACAACGCCCGCAGCCTCATTTCCCTGGCCCTGTTGACCGGTCAGATCGGCCGCCGTGGTACCGGCCTGCACCCGCTGCGCGGGCAGAACAACGTTCAGGGGGCTTCGGACGTGGGTCTCATCCCCATGATGTATCCGGATTACCAGAAGGTGGACGATCCGGAGGCCATCAAAAAGTTCGAGAAACTCTGGGGTACGCAACTCGATCATGAACCCGGGCTTACCGTCGTCGAGATCATGAACGCCGTTCATGACGGCAAACTGCACGGTATGTACATCATGGGCGAGAATCCGGCCATGTCGGACCCGAACCTGAATCACGCCCGTGAAGCGCTCTCGAAACTCAGACACTTGGTGATACAGGACATATTCTTCACGGAAACCTGCAGTTACGCCGATGTCATCCTGCCGGCCTCCGCCTGGCCGGAGAAGAGCGGCACTGTCACCAATACAGACCGGCGCGTGCAACTGGGCCGCCAGGCCGTGGAGCTGCCCGGCGACGCCCGCCAGGATCTATGGCTGATCCAGGAAATCGCCCGGCGCATCGGCCTGGACTGGGATTATTCCGGACCCAAAGACGTCTTCGAGGAAATCCGCAAGGCGACGCCGTGCATGGCGGGGATCACCTGGGAGCGGCTGGAACAGGAGGATTCGGTCACCTATCCCCTGGTCAGGGAAGGCGATCCCGGCGACCCCATCATCTTCAAGGACGGTGTCTTTCCCACCAAGGACGGCCGCGGTCGTTTTGTGCCGGCGGAACGCATTGAGCCGGACGAGCTGCCGGACGAGGAATACCCGGTGGTCCTGACCACCGGACGGCAGCTGGAACACTGGCACACGGGCACCATGACGCGCCACTCGCGGGTGCTGGACAGTCTCGAGCCCACCCCCAGCGTCATCATCAATCCGAAGGACATGGCCAATCTGGGCGCCTCACCGGGTGATGAAATCGTGGTGGAATCCCGCCGCGGCCGCATCACGGCCCTGGCGCGTCCGGATGTCAATATCCAGTCCGGCATCGTACTCCTGCCGTTTTCCTACAAGGAGGCCGCGGCCAATCTGCTGACCAACGAAGCCCTGGACCCGTTCGGCAAGATCCCGGAATTCAAGTACTGTGCGGTGAAAGTCTATTTGCCGGAAACCGAGACGGAAGCGGCCTAGCAGTGAGGAGTGAGGAGTGAGGAGTGAGGAGTGAGGAGTGAGGAGTGAGGAGTGAGGAGTGAATCAAAGTGTTCACTACGCCCTCGAACTGTCAAGTAACTCGTTTGTTTTTACTCCTCACTCCTTACCCCTTACTCCTAACTAACTTTTAAAGTCCGCCTGCTGAAAGGTCAGTTCTTCCACGATGAGGGGTTCACCGTCCGGGTTGGAGGAATCCGGGATGACGGTTTTAATCTGGTAGATACTGCCCGGGATATGCTCAGACAGGATAAATTGATACTCCTTGTCGGCAAACTTCTCGAAATCCCGGCGGTGCGGGTCCTTGAGATAGGGACGGATGGTGATTTTTTCAGCATCGATTTCGCTGCCGTTATGGTCAATGGTAACCTCTTCTACTTCCGCACCGTTGGCAAAAGCCAGCTTGATGCGGCGCTGGAAATGCCGCCAGCTGCCCTCGGTGAGACGCTCCATTTCGTAGACATCACCCTGCATGTAAATGCCAAGGATGGGATTGCCCCTGACACTGACCAGATTTTCCGCGGCAGCAGGCCGTTGTCTCGGCCCGCTGAAAAACTCCAGATCCGTGTCCTTGGAACCGTCTTCGTTTATTTCGAGAATATCGAGGTAGACGGCGTCCTTGAACCCCCTTTCAAAACTGCCTGTGCGCCTGAATGCATAATGCAATCGCCCGGGCCGGTCGATGTTGCCCAGGTGATTGAACCGCCACAACATGATCTCGGCTTTCGAAAAGTCAATTTCATCGGGGTCCGCGGCAGCCGGCTCTCCCATTCTGCCAAGCGTGGCTCCCGGAACTTCTTTCTCGTTTTCGGAACCGGTGTCCGCAGCAACACTCACCGGATTTCCGAACAGTAATGCAGTGCCAAGCAACAAACAAAAACATCTGGCCGGTAACATCAATACCCCCTCTCGGTCGTTATGCATCAATCATCATCATCGGATTTCGGAGCTATTTTTAACGGCAATATCGGCACGCCGTATTCCTCGAGAATAGCGTAGATCTCGTCACGGTTTTCCTCGATCAGTTCATTGACTTTCTGTTTCCACTCATCTTCACCATAACGCACGGCCATGGCGAGACTGATTTCAAAGCGCATTCGCGGATTCTCGGGGTCATCCCTCATCTTCAGAAGCACGAAATCGGCCTGATCGCTGAGCTGCCTGGCATAATAACCGGCGGTGGGTCCGAACACGATGGCCGCATCGATCTTGCCCGCGGCTATATCCTTCATCAACAATTCACCGGGGTTGTGCTTGGGATCGCCGGGCATGCCCTGATAGGGGACAATCTGATCCATTATGTCATTGCGCAGCACCCACATCTGCTGGGCCATACCCATATCGGAAAGCCCCATCTTGAATTCCGACTTGTCCCTGTCCCTGACCAGCTCTGCAAATTCCGCCGGCGTCTCCACCTCGGGGATACCGCGCTCCCTGGCATAGACCAGCATATAGGTAGTGGTGTAATAAGGCCTGGTGGTAGCTGCCAGTTCAAAGCTTTCCGGCACCGTTATAACCAGATCACAGGCATAACTGCCGTCCGTCTTCTGCACTCTCAGGGTGTTGCGGATAAATCCCCGTCGCTGGGGGAAAAACTTGTATTTCAATTCCGCTCCCAGCTTCTCCGCAAACAATTCCGCGATTCTGTTTTCGAACCCTTCCTGTTCACGGTTGGAAAACGGCAGCATATAGGGATCGGCGCATACCCCCAACACTTGTTTGCCGGACTCTCCCTGTGCCTGTACGTTCTCGATGAATCCGCCGGCAAGCAACAGGAGTACGAAAAATACCGCTGCCGTCGGATACGGGGAAAAATTACGGCACTGATTCAAGGTTAGAGTCATAGCATCACCTGACTTGGGTTGATGGGACTGATTGATTCTACTCCTTTTTTGCGGCCCGCTGGATTTTGATCAACTTGCCGAGGATACGGCGATAAGGACCTTCCAGATTCTCCCTTGCGTATTCCATGGAGGCATCGATATTCACGGGTTCGCCGACAATGATAGCACCCACCATACCAAAGCCGATATGCGGTTCACAGACGTAAGGATAGACGCCTTCCTCCGTCAAGGTGATGGACAGATTTTCACCCAGGTCGCCACGCCATCCTTCGGCTCCTTCGGGGATCATGTTTTCTATAGAGACGGTGTTATGCGAGGTCATATTCACCCACTGGACGGTATCTCCGGACTGAATATAAAGAATAGCGGGAGCAAAAACACGGGCCTGGGCGTTGATTACATAATCTTCAGCGAAGGCTTTCATCCCCCCGGTCAGGGAAAACATTATAATGATGGCAAGAATGGTTTTTTTGTACATGACTGAATATTCCTGTTTGTTTTGCTCTTCCGCCTACAGACGGATCCTGGATTTTAGATTTATCGGCCATTCCACCCTCGTCGACTCTAGCCAGACCAAAACCGCTATTTTATCTCAATATTGAACATATTTCATTTGTCGCGCCGCCTTGTCGGTTATGGACAGGCATTTGGGTAACAAGTTCTGGGAATCTTTTCGCAACGGCCGGCATGGCGTGCTTCGGAAAATCACGGATCGCCGTATCCACAGACATAAGGGCGCTTCTAAAAAGAGGATTCGAGCACGGCGCTAACGCCGCTATCGCGGAAAAAGGCCATTTTTAGAAGTGCCCATAAAAAATCCCCGGCAACCAGAAGGTTGCCGGGGATCCGTTTACTGCAAACGTCAGGCGTTAAGCCTTGTACGCTTTTTACGGCAGGCTAAAGACCATCAGAACGCCACTGTTTCTGGAGACGTTCAACAGGCCGCGATAACCGCCGACAGCGCCCAGGGCCGCTTCGCCGGGGGCAGCCGCGAGGCCCGGGATGGCCACAACTGCGCCGGCCCAGCCGCCGATACCGGAAAGGACACCGACGTATTGCTTGCCTTTATGGGCCCAGCTGTTGAAGTTGCCGATGATGCCGGAAGGCGTCTTGAACTTCCACAGCAGCTTGCCGCTCTTGGCGTCGACCGCCTTGGCGTAGCCGTCCAGGGTGCCGTAGAACACGACGTTACCCGCCGTGGTCAGAGCGCCACTCCAGACCGACCACTGCTCCTGAATGCTCCAGACGATTTTGCCCTTGTCGGCGTCCCAGGCAATGAAGTTGCCCATGTTGTCGTTACGCTCGTTGTTGTTGGGGCAATCCGGGCACACCGCACCGGCCGGGTACATGGTCAGGTTGGCGTTGACGTAGGCCTGACCGGCAACGTAGTGGTTGCCGCCGGCGGCGTAGCTGACCGGCTCGTAGGTCATGCAAACGTGGTTGGTCGGGACATAGAACAGGCCGGTATCCGGGCTGTAAGCCGCGGGCTGCTGGTCCTTGGTACCCAGCGCGGCCGGGCAGATGTCCTTGGCAACGGTGTCTTCACCCTGGGCGTGCGTGCTGTACTCATTCACGACCTGGGGATAACCCGTCTTCAGATCCACATGCGTGGCCCAGTTCACCGCCGGGTCGTACTTCTCGGCGACCAGCAGTTCACCCGTCACGCGGTCATGGGTGTAGCCAAAACCGTTACGGTCGAAATGCACCAGGACCTTGCGGTTTTTGCCCTTGACTTTCATGTCGGCCAGGATCATTTCATTGACGCCGTCGTAGTCCCACTCATCATGGGGCGTCTTTTGATAGGCCCAGCGGGCGATACCGGTATCGATGTCACGGGCGAAGGTGGTCATGGACCACTTGTTGTCGCCGGGACGAACGACCGGGTTCCAGGTGCCGGGGTTGCCGGAACCGTAGTAAAACAGGTTCTCGTCAAAGTCCGCGGCCCACCAGCCCCAGGTAGAGCCGCCACCCTGCTTCCACTGATCCGAGGTCTTGTCGCAAAGCCGCGCTTCTTCGCTGTTGGCACGCAGTTCCTTCATGCCCCAGTCGCCTTCGGCACACCAGGTCCTCAGGGACGAGTTCTTGCCGACCGGCTTGCCCATGGACATGGTCTTCTTGGGATCGAAGAGGATGTCCTCGTCGGGACCCGCGCTGAAGGCGCGCCAGGCCAGACTGCCGTCCTTGATGTTGTAGGCGGCTATCCAGCAGCGGACGCCGAACTCGGCACCGGAACAACCGGTGAAGACCTTGTCCTTGACGACGTGCGGCGCGTTGGTGGCGGTATTACCGGCCTTGGGACCGTAACCGATCTCACGGCCGTTTTCGGCGGTCCAGGCAACACGACCCGTCTTCGCGTCCAGAGCCTTCAGCAGCGTATCGGCCTGCTGCAGGAAGATCTTGCCGTCACCATAACCCAGACCGCGATTGACGATGTCACAGCACATCACCGGGACGGTTTCTTCCTCATTTTGCTGGGGCTCGTGAGCCCAGACAATCTGCAGGTTATCCAGGTTGATGGCAAAGACGTCATTCGGGAATGAAGAATGGATGTACAGCGTATCGTGGGGCAGCCCCGTTGCGCTGGAAGGCAGAACCAGCGGGCCGCCTTCATGACCCTGCAGACGCCCTGTCGAGAACGTCCACGCGGTCACCAGATTGCTGGCGTTCCTGTTGTTGATCTGGTCCAGCTTGGTATAACGCCAGTTCCAGTAATTGCCACCCGGGTAGGCCCAGTAGTTCGGATTATCGATCAGCTTTTGCACTTCTTGGTTTGCAAAAGCCGTCATCGGAACGACCAGGGCCAGAGCGGCAATTATCCAATTTCTAAAGGACAATTTACTCATGACCTCCTCCTCTCTATTGTTGGTTTTGAGTTGATCTCTAAGGTAATCCCCCCCTGCTTACTCGAGATCAAAAGAAAGCAGAGAGATGAAAGAAGACGGCTGGAAAAAATAATGCCGTAAGCCGGCGGATTCGGTCGGAAGGACCGCAGAAGATGCTGGGATGTGATCAGTTGCGACATGGATACCATGCAGGTTTCAGCAGTCAAAGACATCACGCCCTGATACTGCTGCAACATGGTGTGGAAACTGATTGGATAACAACATACTCTCCCTCCCCTCAATGGGTTTCAGCTTATTATATGTTCGCTGTAAATATCCAGTAACATTTTAAAGTTCTTAGTTATCAGTGCTAGTTTACCGGATAAGTAATTGGATTTTAGGAAAGATTTGCCATAGTCGCAAGCGAATTTAATACCGCCGTTGCAGGATTCTCCGTAACCGGGAAATGCTGATAAATAATTCTTTTATAAATAATGAGTTACAGAGAATTTCTCATAAATTCGTAGATGTAGCCGCCGGATTGAATCCGGCGCCGGCCGGCGGCTTTCCGAATAACGGGAACGAAGCGCCCCCTCCCATGTCTCTATACTTAGGAGTATGATCATCCATTGTTCCGGCCCGACCCGGGACAAACGTGAAATCCGATGTACATCAGGCCTCAATTCGCAAGATCTAAATATGGAGAAAAAAATGCAATCATTGAATCCCATTACGGTTGCTCCTGGCCGGGTCCTCACCGGCCTGATCCTTGCATTAGTCAGCCTTGCCGTCATGGCCGAGGCGGCGCCGCCGGACTGGCGCCAGAACCAGTCCGATCAGGTCTGGGAGGAATCCATCCGGCCTGATTTGTTCCCGGGCCGTACCATTAATACCAGCGAGGCGGAACAGATTTTATCCGTCAAGGCGCCTTACCGGGCGGAAGACGCCACCGTCGTACCCGTCTCCATACATACCAAAATTCCCCAGACGGAGGAACGTTACATCAGGAAGATTCACATGTATGTGGATAAAAACCCGGTTCCCCTGGTGGGGGTGTTTGAATTCACGCCGCACAGCGGCAAGGCGGACCTGGCCTTACGTATCCGGGTCGATGCGCAGTCGTTTGTCCGGGCCATTGCCGAAATGAATGACGGGCAGTTGTATATGGTAAAGAATTTCGTCCGCGCCTCGGGCGCCTGTTCCGCCCCTCCGCCCCCCAGCATCGACGATTCCTTCGCCAATATGGGCAGAATGCAATTGCGGACCATAGGTGAGACGGTTATGAAGGAACCGAACCTGGTCCAGCTCAAGATCCAGCACCCGAATATCACCGGCCTGCAGCCCATGCGCATCGGTTCGAGAGTCTTGCCGCCACCGCATTTCATCAGCGAAATCGATGTCACCTTCGAGGAGCAGCCGATCCTCAAGGCCAATCTGACCTTCTCCGTGAGCATGGACCCCAGTTTCCGCTTCTTCTTCCGGCCGGCGAAAGAAGGTACGCTGCATGTCAAGGCCAGGGATTCAAAGAATAACAACTGGAGCAGTGATCACCGCATCGGCGGCGAATCCTGATAGAAAGTATAATTCATGACCCGTAACTACCAGTCACGAGTCACGGCTTAACAGCCTATTCCTCATTAGTGATATGCTCGCCTTGCTTGAGGCTGGGCGCCTGCAGATGTTTGACGACCGGACAGGCCTTTTCCGCTTTTTCGCGGACCTTTTCCAGTACTGCGTACAGTTCCCGCGCATGGCCGGCGGCGTCCCTCATTATCCCTCCTTTTTTGCCGGTCATATTCCGATGACGTTCATACAGGTTACCCTGTTCATATTCAAAAAAGGACATTTCCGACTCAATCACATCATGCCGGCAGGCACAGGTATACAGGGTCTCTTCCGATTGTTCGCCGAGTTCATGCATGCAGGTGACAACCATGCGCACGGTTTCTATGGTTGGATAGGTCTCCGCTGTCGCTCCGACGGAGAGACTGAGACTGAAAAACAATACGAATAGCTTGCGCATATAGTTGCTCCGTTCTTGGTTTCTAAATGTAGTAATCCAGTGCATCGATCAAGCGTCCAAGCGTTCCCTGGTTTTCCCGGATGACCTGTCTGCCTTTCTCTCCCATGGCATGTCTCTGATTGGCGTCCCCGAGCAATTCACCGACTTTACCCGCAAGTTCCCGTACTGTCGAGACTTGCGCCAGAGCGCCGGCGAGGCCGAGTAATTCCGATACTTCGGAAAAATTGAACAGATGGGTTCCGGCCACGACCGGGATCCCGAGAGAAGCGGGCTCCAGCATATTATGACCGCCGTGCGGAACCAGGCTGCCACCCACAAACGCGACATCCGAGGCGGCGTAAAAAACCGGCAACTCACCCAAGGTATCAACAATATAGACCTGTGTCCGTTGCGTATATCCCGGATTCTGCGTATGCCTGCCGGTTTGGAAACCATAACGACGGCATAGTTCCATAATCTCGCCGCTTCTTTCCGGATGCCGGGGGACGATCACCAGCAGGCAATCCGCATGCCGTTGGAGAATTTGCCGGAATGCCTCCAGTACCAGACGCTCTTCCCCTTCGTGCGTACTCGCGGCTATCCAGACCGATCTGTGGGGAGAAAAAAATCGCCGCCGCACCTCCGCGGCCTCCGAAACGCTGTGGGGTTGGGCGATATCGAATTTCAGATTGCCCGTGACACGGACCGTTTCTGGCCGCGCCCCCAGGGCCAGGAAACGATCGGCATCGGCCCGTGATTGCGCGGCAATGAGCGACAGGCACTGAAGGGTGCGGCCGGCGAGACCTCCGAAGCGTTGATAACCGCGCCGCGACTTGTCCGACAAGCGGGCATTCACAAGGGCAATGGAAATATTCCGTCGCCGGCACTCGCGGTAGAGATTGGGCCAGATCTCCGTCTCCATGATAATCAACGAGCGGGGTTGAACGGTATCCAGAAAGCGTTTGATAACACCGGGAAGATCGTAAGGGAAATAACGCTGTTCAACAGCGGTGCCATAGAGTTGTTGTATGGTCCGCGCGCCGCCGGGCGTTGTCGTGGTCATCATCAGGCTTCCGGGCCGCCCGTTTTTCCGGATATGCTCCACCAGAGGCCTGGCCGCTTGTACCTCACCGACGGAGACCGCATGAATCCAGATCAACGGCGTCTCAAAAGTCACCGGGGAAACGTAGCCGAAGCGTTCCGGCCAGCGTTGCAGATAATCCCGGTTTCGTAATCCCAGCCAGGCCAGCCGGCACAACACCAGGGGTACTCCCAGATACAACACCAATGAATAGACAAAATACATCACTCTTGTCCGCGGAAATTCATGCCCGGATGGTTAGAACCTATCTCAAAATTCTGCGTGAGCCGCTCCCGGATCGGGGTCCGGGATGACGTTGTTACTGGCCGA
>JBBDSH010000069.1:0-24804 GCA_040905045.1 Gammaproteobacteria bacterium
TTGTATTCCCGGTAGGTTTCACCGAACAGTTCTTCCAGAAACTGTTCCTCGTATTTGATATAACCTTCCTGGATGATGAAGACAAATACGGGGATGACCAGGAAGGGCGTCAGGCTACCCAGCAGGATTGCAGCGCCGAACAATATTACCACCAGACCCAGGTACATGGGGTTGCGGGACAGGCCGAAGAGCCCTTCAACCACCAGTGCCGTTGATCGGTCAAAGGGCATTATCGGCGTTCCCACTTTTCTGAACATATTGACGCCAATCAGGGACAGACACAGGCCGGACACCAGAACGGCGATGCCGGCCCAGGAATAGGGTGGCCGGATCAGTTCCAGTACGGGCAGGTAACGGTCCAGCAGCAGCATTATCAGCAATGCGGCCAGTAGATAAAACACCGGCAGTACTTTTTGCAGTCTCTTCATTGTTTGCTTTCTACTTTGACGTATGCGTATAAACACCATCCCAGTCCGGACCCGGCGGGGATTCCCTGAAAATGGCGATACGTTCGAGATAGAGAGAATACAGTGTGTGTTCCGGATCGTCCTCGTGCAGTTGCTGCAACAGGGATTCGGCCGTCTGCCAGTCCTGGTTCCGGTAGGCCTGCAAGGCTTCCGTATAGCGGCGCAGTTCTTCCAGTTCGCTTTCCGCGATTTCATCGGCCAGGGCGATGGGTTCATAAATGGCAATGGGCTCGTCCTTGCCCTTGACCCGCACCACATCCAGTTCCCGGTAGACATATTCCTCCGCGCCCGCGCGTGTTGATTCGCTGACAATGATTTCCACGCCGTAATTCTTGGTCAGGCCTTCCAGCCTGGAGCCCAGGTTGACCGCGTCACCAAGCACGGTGTAGGCCATGCGGAACTGCGATCCCATGTTACCGACGCTCATGTTGCCGGTATTGATGCCGATGCCGATGCGGATCTCGGGCCAGCCCCGCTCACGGAATTCATCGCGAATGGCGTGCATGAGTTCCAGCATGGCCAGTCCGGTTTTCAGGGCATGTCGGGCGTGGTCCGGGTTCTCTATGGGCGCTCCCCAGAAGGCCATGATGGCGTCGCCCATGTATTTGTCGATGGTACCCCGATAGTCGTGGATAAGACGCGTCATGGGCGTCAGGTAGGCGTTCATCAATTCGGACAAATCCCCCGGGCTCAGGGACTCCGACAGGCTGGTAAATCCACGCACGTCCGTGAACAGAACCGTCATCTCCCGGTTTTCCGCATCCAGGGTGTAGGACTTGGGATCGAAATTCATTTCATCCACCAGTTCCGGCGGCACGTATTGGCCGAAGGTGGAAGCGATTTCCTTCTTGCTGCGCCGTTCCACAAAGAAACCCCAGGACATGTTGAGCAGGAAGATGCACAACAGCATGGTCAGGATCGTGGCCAGGGGCAGGACCAGGTTTTCCGCCTGCCAGAAGTACAGGTTGAAAGCGATGGTGGCCGTTAAAACCAGAAGACTGGTTATGGTGGCCCAGAGCGGACTGAGAAGGGGTATCAGAGCGGCCAGGAAGAGGCCGGTCAGTAGCAACTGGATGATTTCAACGCCGCGGGTATAGGCCGGGGCCTGTTTGATGTTCTGGTCCATGATACCGGTAATCAGGTTGGCATGGATTTCCACTCCGGGGTATTGCTTTTGCACCGGCGTTGTACGCAGGTCGAAGAGTCCCGGTGCCGTGGTTCCCACAAGAATGATTTTGTCCCTGAGCAGATCCTTGTCGACAAGACCATGAATGACATCGGCGGCGGAAACATAGGGGAAGCTGCCCTGGAAACCCCGGTAGTGCACCAGCGCCTGAACATGTTTATCAACAGGTATATCGATGAAGTCGAGGCTCAACGCCTCCAGATCCGGATAACCGGTTCGACTTGCCACATCGGGATCGGCAAAAACCGGCCGGGTTTTCTCGACGCCGAATAACGACCGGACCGTCGCCAGTGACAGGGATTCATAATAGTCACCTTGGAATTCATAGATCATGGGCACCCTGCGGACAACACCGTCCTCGTCAATCCAGGGTGTAAAATGCCCGGCATCCATGGCCGCCTCGTGCAGCATAGGCAGGTTGCCGCCGTAGCCGCCGGCGGATCGAACATACACTTTTTTATCCCTGAAAATATCGCTGTCGAAAGAAGGTTCCGGCAGACTCCCTGTTCGCGAGGCTTGCCCGGTAACATCGAAGGATTGAAAGTAATAGCCGAGGATAACCGGCCTGTCCCGGAAGCTTTGCGCCAATACACGATCGTAGTTTAACTGTGGTTCAAGATCCTCGACGCGATCCCGAAAGCCCGGAACATCGTCGAATTCGCTGCCGGCCAGCGCTTTCAGTACACGCAGACCGGAGCTTTCGTCGGGTTCCGGAAAGACCACGTCGAAAGCGACCATGGCCACCTCGTAATGCTCGAAAAGCTCGTTCACCATGCGCGCTACCCGGTCGCGGCTCCAGGGCCAGCGGCCGATTTCGGTCAGGCTTTTTTCATCAATATCAACGATAACGACGCGATCATCGGTGCCGCCGGGCATGGTCAGCAGCATGCGCACGTCATAGAGGGCGTAGTCGAGTCTTTCAACAAACCGCCACTGGTAATAGCCGGCAGCGTGGCCGATGAATATGCCGCTGATGATCAGGGTCAGAATAATGACCGGATACTGCCGCTTGAGGCGGGGCAGGAGGTTCTTGAACATTCAGCAGCGCCCGGATTCAGAATGAAAAGTCATAAACACGGATGTCTTTGCACAACGGCAGGAATACTTCCTGAAGCCGGCGGACATGTTCCTCGTGATTGAGGTATTGTTCCATTTCCCTGCGATTACGGAAGCTCATACTGATCCCGACATCGAAGGAATCGTCGACAACCTCGCGGTCACTGGGCAGAACAGGGCCGACACGCAAGTCCATGACGCCCGGAATGGCGGTCAACTCCCGGACTGTTTCTATTACCCTGTCCCGGTTTTCCTTGCCGGGATTTTCCAGCCAGCACAACACCACATGTTCTATCTTGCTGCTTGTGGCGGAGGCTTTTGCAACGCCGTGGGTGCCAGTCGTTATGAACAAAGTCAGGAATACAGCCAGGTAAACTTGCATTTGCATATTGTCCGGTCTCTTTAGTAATGAATCAGCGAATGCACGGGATAGTGATCCAGTTTGTCGCGCCCGCCCAGTTCGTCCAGTTCAATCACAAAGGCACAGGCGCTGATGTTCGCGCCCAGCTTTTCTACAAGTTCACAGCTTGCCACGGCGGTACCGCCGGTTGCCAGCAGATCATCCACGATCAGAACCCGGTCCGAGGAGCCAAGTGCATCAATATGCACCTCCAGTTCGGCGGTGCCGTATTCCAGGGAATAGGAAATGGACTGGACATCGTAGGGTAGTTTGCCCGGCTTGCGCAGGGGCACGAAACCGATCCCCAGTTCCCACGCCGCCAGGCTGCCGAAAATAAAACCACGCGCCTCCATACCGACAATAGCCGTCAGGCCTTCATTGTGAAAGGGCTTGATCAGTTCCAGCACCGCCAGGCGCAGCATGGCCGGATCCCGCACCAGCGGGGTAATGTCCTTGTACTGAATGCCCTTGTGCGGGAAATCGGGGATGTTGCGTATGCAGTTTTTGAGTTGTTCCATGGTTTTATCCGGTTTTTATTTTATCGCTATCATAACGGGTTCCGGCGGCATGCTAAACTTGTATCCCTGTTGATTTACAGCTTTGTCTTTCAGATTTTCATCATAAAAATGAAGAGCGAGCACGCGCATCCCTGGAATGTCCCGCCGAAAGAAGCCGTGGAACTGCAGCGACAACTCGCTCGTTTCGTGGTAACCAGGGATGACTTCGGCGTGATCCGCACGGTTGCCGGCGTTGATGTGGGATTCGAGGATAAAGGGCGGGTGACGCGGGCGGCCGTCGCCGTGCTGGAATATCCGTCATTGCAGCCGGCGGAAGAGGCCGTAGCCCGCCTGCCCACCACCTTCCCCTACGTGCCCGGCCTGCTGTCTTTCCGGGAATTGCCGGCGGTACTGCGGGCCGTTGAGACCCTGAACAGGTTGCCGGACATATTTCTGTGCGACGGGCAGGGTATCGCCCATCCGCGCCGCTTCGGCATCGCCTGTCATCTGGGGCTGCTTACCAATACGCCGGCCCTGGGCGTGGGCAAATCGCGTCTCGTTGGAACACATGGTGAAGTTCCGGGGCAGCGCGGCGGCTGGACGGCTTTACTGGACAGGGATGAAGTGGTGGGTGCGGTTCTGCGTACCCGTGCCGGCGTCAAGCCGGTGTACATCTCGCCCGGTCACCGCATTTCCCTGGAATCCGCGGTAAAACTGATTATGGCTTGTACCACGCGTTATAAACTGCCGGAAACGACCCGGGCGGCCCACCGGCTGGCGTCGGGATCGTAACAGTTGGCCCGGAGGATCGGACTGAGCGGCTGTTGCCGAACGGAATATTCATTAATTTGATGCAGATCAGGATTTTTTCGACCGAAAAAGATAGTATATTGACAATCAACAGGAGTGATTGACTCGGATTCCATGGTTTCTTTTATGCAGCAAAAGCGAACAGCAACAAGCCGTACGGGCACCGTTACGGTGCTGTTTGCGCTGTGGTTTTCGATGTTCTGTAACCATTGCATCGCGGCGGCCGGCGATATGCCGGAGTCAGGCAACACGCCCGCGGATTATTGCCCGCACGGGAACAGCGGTCCGACCCCTGACATTCCCGTCGATGACCGGCAGACAGGTTTTTGCGAAGGGGATTGCGAAAGCGTGTATTTCACGGCGACATTGTTCCCGAAGGTTGCCGACGACGCTCTCGTGCCATCGCTGTCTGCCGATGACTCCGATTCTGCTGGACCGATCAATCAATATGGTATTGCCGGGACCTGGCATTGGTCTCCGATATCGACTTATGACACACCCGAGCGTTCTTATTTTCCTCCCTTCCAAAGGTATACCGTCCTTCTGAACTAGCGCGCTCCCGTTTTTGTAGCCCGGTTATCCAACGGTTTTACTACGGGAGTCAGCCATGCAACCACATTCAGGGCTTTTCAGCCTTATCTTAATCGTTCCAATCCTGCTGTTGATCATGCCTGCCATGCATGCAAGAGGCGAAACAGCGGCAGTTTCATTGACACTGGCCGAGGCGGAGGCCATCGCATTGCAGTCGGATCCCCTCATGGAAAGTTTTGCGGCGAGTGCGGAGGGGCTCAGGGAAGAGGCTGTTGCCGATGCCCAGTGGCAAGACCCGAAGTTGAAACTGGGCATGATAAATCTGCCGACGAATTCTTTTTCCCGCAGCCGGGAACCCATGACTCAGCTTCAGATGGGTATCCAACAGGCTTTTCCCAGAGGCAACAGCCTTGAGCATGCCGGAGAAGAAACGGCCGCCATGGCCGAGGTTGAAGCGGCGAAACGGGAGAATCGGCGCCTGCTGGTATTACGATCCGTGCGCCGAGCCTACCTGGAACTGTATTTCCATATCCACAGACAGGAATTACTGGAGGAAAACCGGGAATTGTTCAGCCGGCTGCTGGAAATAACGGAAAGGCAGTATGCGGTCGGCCGGGACGCCCAGCATGATGTCATGCGGGCACAACTGGAACTGTCACTGCTGGATAGCCGGCTCTTGGAGGCGCAGGGGGACGAAGAAGCCGCCAGGGCGGAGCTGGCTCAATGGATCTTACATCAACATGCAGGGTTGCCGTTGGCCGAAGAATTTCCGACATTAGCGCCCGTTCCGTCAATGGCGGAAATACACGGACGATCCCCGGAGCATCCGCTGATTCGCGCCAGGGATGCCTACGTGGACGCCCGGGAATCCCGCGTTGCCATGGCCGAGGAACAATTCAAGCCCGGCTGGATGCTGGATATTACCTACAGTGAACGCACGGGCCAGTCCCTGGACGGCGTTGCCCGGCCCGACCTGTTTTCCGTTATGGTCCTGGTTGACATCCCGCTGTTTACCGGCAAGCGGCAGGACAAGAGGCTGTCCGCTGCCAGGAAGCAGGTTGCGGCGGAACGGTTCAGTCGTACCGACCGGTTACGCCGCTTAATCCGTGATGCGGAACAACAATACGCGCAATGGCGGCAATTGAATGATCGTTATGATCTGTATCGGCAGCGCGCGCTTATCGATGCCAATCGCAATACCGAGGTGACGCTCAAGGCCTACCAGAACAATATCACCGACTTTACTACTCTGATGCGCGCCAGCCTGGCCGAACTGGATGTCCAACTGGAGTTATTACGAGTTCGCATAGAGCGGGCCAAGGCCCGGGCGGGGCTGTTGTATTTTACCGGAGAGAACTCATGAAAAAGATAGCGACGGGCATAACCCTGCTTATCGCCGGAATCCTTGCCGGTATCCTCTTTCAATCGAACACTGGATTCTACGGCGGGACCGGTATGCGCTCAGAAACAGCCGTAAATGACGGCCCGAAATCAACAGATCGGGAAGCATCGGCAAAAAGCGGCGGGGAGATCCTCTACTGGGTTGCTCCCATGGAGCCCGCTTACAGGCGTGATGAGCCGGGCAAGTCCCCCATGGGCATGGACCTGGTGCCGGTCTATGCCGGCGATGAAAGCGAGCCGGGCACGGTAACAATCAGCCCGGCAGTGGTGAATAACCTGGGCGTCCGTACCGACGTCGTTGAGCGTGGCAAGTTGGGGCGCATGATCCGGACTGTGGGTTATGTGGATTATGATGAAACCCGTATCAGTCATGTGCATACCCGTACGGAAGGCTGGATCGAGGTCCTGAAAGTGCGTGCGGAAGGAGAACGGGTCAGCCGGGGCCAGCACCTTTTCGATCTCTATTCCCCGGCCATGATCAATGCCCAGGAAGAGTATATACAGGCGCTGGAACGCGGCAGCCAGGGGCTGATCCGGGCGGGCCGGCAAAAACTCTCGGCCTTGGGTATATCATCGGGTCAGATTGAGGACATTGAGAAGACCCGCAAGGCCAGGCAGTACATCGGGTTTTACGCGCCGCAGTCGGGAGTGCTGTCCCGTCTGAATGTGCGTGAGGGCATGTATATCGATCCGGCAACGGAGGTCATGAGCCTGGCCAACCTGGAACGCATCTGGCTGATTGCGGAAGTATTCGAACGCGAAGCGGATTGGGTCGAAATCGGACAAACAGCCGAGGCGGAGATATCCGCTCTGCCCGGCCGGACATGGGAAGGCGAGGTGGATTATATCTACCCTGATCTGGACCCGGTGACACGCACGCTCCGGGTGCGGCTGGGATTCGAGAATCCGGATTATGCGCTCATGCCGAATATGTATGCTCGAGTTCGCATCCAGGGGGACCCGGGAGAGAACGTTCTGAGTATACCCAGAGAAGCACTGATCCGCGGCGCCGATAACGAACGTGTGATACTGGCCCTGGGTGATGGCCGTTTTCGTGCCCGCGAGGTGGTGGCCGGTATCGAAAGCGGCGATCGTATCGAGATCCGTAAAGGTTTGCAGGAGGGCGAGCGCATCGTTACCTCGGCCCAGTTTCTGCTTGATTCCGAGGCCAGCCTCAAGGCCAGCCTGCAGCGCATGGAAGCTCCGGACGACATGAATGGCATGGAAGGTGTGGAGGCCGGCGGGGAGCACGAGCATGATTGACGCTCTTATTCAGTGGTCCATACGTAACCGTTTCCTGGTTCTGCTGTTCACGGTATTACTCATCGTGAGCGGGATTTACACCCTCCGTAACACACCGGTCGACGCCATCCCGGACCTGTCCGATGTCCAGGTGATCATAAAGACCAATTACCCCGGCCAGGCACCGCAAGTGGTGGAGGATCAGGTAACCTATCCGCTGACCACGGCCATGTTGTCGGTACCGTACGCCAAAACGGTGCGCGGTTATTCCTTTTTCGGCGACTCCTACGTCTACGTCATATTCGAAGAGGGCACGGATCTCTACTGGGCGCGTTCCCGGGTGCTGGAATATCTGAGCCAGATAGCCCCGGACCTGCCCGACGGGGCGCGGCCGCAGTTGGGTCCGGACGCCACCGGTGTCGGCTGGATTTATGAGTACGCTCTGGTGGATCGCAGCGGCCGTCATGATCTGGCGCAACTGCGTTCCATCCAGGACTGGTTTCTGAAGTATGAATTGCAGACCGTGCCCGGCGTAGCCGAGGTGGCCACCGTCGGCGGCATGGTCCGGCAGTACCAGGTCATCGTGGATCCGGATGAATTGCGCGCCTATGGTATACCGCTTGCCGAGGTCAGGGGCGCCATCCAACGCGCCAACCAGGAGTCCGGCGCTTCCGTGATCGAAATGGCCGAGGCCGAGTATATGGTCCGGGCCACCGGTTATATCAGCGAGCGCGAACACCTGGAGAATATCCCGCTGCGTGTGAATGAGAAGGGCACGCCGGTGTTGCTGCAGGACGTGGCCGAGGTACGGATGGGGCCGCAACTGCGCCGCGGCATTGCCGAGCTCAACGGCGAAGGCGAGGTCGTGGGCGGCATCGTCGTCATGCGCTGGGGCGGCAACGCCCAGCAGACCATCGATGCCGTCAAGGCCAGGCTGGATTCGCTGAAGGACAGCCTGCCCGAAGGGGTGGAGATCGTCGAGACCTATGATCGTTCCTCGCTGATCCAGCGGGCTATTGACACCCTGAAGGAAAAGCTGGTGGAGGAATTCATTGTTGTTGCCCTGATCTGCGCTCTGTTCCTGTTCCATCTTCGATCTTCGCTGGTGATTATCATCAGTCTGCCGGTGGGCATTCTGGCGGCTTTCATTGTCATGTACCTGCAGGGTATGAATGCCAACATTATGTCCCTGGGCGGTATCGCCATCGCCATCGGCGCCATGGTCGATGCCGCCATCGTCATGATCGAGAACGTGCACAAGCACATGGAACGCACCGAACTGACCAGGGATAACCGCTGGGAGGTGATCGGCCTGGCGGTACGGGAGGTGGGAGCGCCGCTGTTTTTCTCATTACTGATCATCACCCTCAGTTTCCTGCCGGTGTTTGCACTGGAAGCCCAGGAAGGGCGGCTATTCAAGCCGCTGGCTTTCACCAAAACCTATGCCATGGCCGCCGCGGCCGGATTATCCGTCACACTGGTGCCGGTACTCATGGGGCTGTTCATTCGCGGCAGAGTCATGCCGGAGCATAAAAACCCGATAAACCGCCTCCTTATCGGTTTTTACAATCCATTTATTAATTTTGTATTGAGAAGGCCGAAGACAGTGGTGATTGCCGCTGTGTTTCTGGCAGGCGTGGGGCTGTGGCCGTTTACCAAGCTGGGCTCCGAATTCATGCCGGAACTGAACGAAGGCGATCTCATGTACATGCCCACTACCTTGCCGGCCATTTCCATCGGCAAGGCGGCGGAACTGCTGCAGCAGACCAACAAGCTGATTATGTCGGTGCCGGAAGTGAAGAGCGTCATGGGCAAGATCGGTCGCGCCGAGACGGCCACAGATCCAGCGCCGCTGACCATGATCGAGAGCATCATTCAGTTCAAGCCACGGGAGGAATGGCGTGAGGGCATGACCATGGAAAAGATCAAGGCGGAACTGAACCGGGTGGTGCAGTTGCCGGGGGTCACCAATGCCTGGGTCATGCCCATCAAGACCCGTATCGACATGCTCGCCACCGGTATCAAGACGCCCGTGGGCATCAAGATCGCCGGTCCGGACCTTGCCGTCATCGAGGACATCGGCCGCCGTGTCGAGCAGGTTGTGAAACAGGTACCCGGCACCATGACCGCCTATTCGGAACGGGTGAGTGGCGGTCGTTATGTCAATATCGATATCGACCGGCGCAAGGCGGCGCGCCTGGGCCTGAATATCCATGATGTACAGGAAGTGATCCGCACCGCGGTCGGTGGCATGAACATCACCGAGACCGTGGAAGGGCTGGAACGTTACCCGGTCAACATCCGTTATCCCCGGCACATGCGCGATTCCGTGGAACAGTTGCGGCTTTTGCCGGTGGTGACGCCGGCCGGCGCCCGCATAGCCCTGGGTGACGTGGCGGATATCGATATTCAGGACGGGCCGCCCATGATCAAGAGCGAGAATGCCCGCCTTAACGGCTGGATATTCGTCGACGTCCAGGGCCGGGACCTGGGCAGTTATGTCAAGGAGGCCAGACAGACGATCTCGGAACAGGTCGATCTGCCGCCCGGTTATTCCCTCAACTGGTCAGGCCAGTATGAGTACATGGTGCGGGCCAAGGAACGGCTGGCCGTGGTCGTGCCCGTTACACTGGTCATCATTCTACTGCTGCTGTATCTGAATTTCCGGCGGATCAGTGACGTCCTGATCATCGTCATAACATTGCCGTTTGCCCTGGCGGGCGGTGCCTGGCTGTTATATCTGATGGGTTATAACCTGTCCGTGGCCGTTGGCGTGGGTTTTATTGCCTTGGCCGGCGTTGCTGTCGAGATCGGCGTGGTCATGCTGGTGTACCTGAACCAGGCCCATGGAAAGTATTTGAAAAGCAGCGGAAAAGCCGGCGAGTTAATGACTTTGACCGATCTGAGGGGTACTCTCAAGGAAGGCGCGCTGTTGCGTGTGCGGCCTATCATCATGACGGCAACGGCCATTATCGCGGGATTGCTGCCCATCATGCTCGGCGGCGGGACAGGATCGGAAGTAATGCGCCGCATTGCCGCGCCCATGGTCGGCGGCATGGTCAGCACCACTATTCTGACCCTGCTTGTCATTCCCGCCGTGTATCTGTTGTGGCACGGCAGGCATTGTGCGCGTGATACAGACAAATAAACGACTATTCGAGGAACTGATTTTTGCATTCACATTCGCCATGTACCGGGCAGGGGTATAGGAATATTTCACCTGGAAAAAGTCTGTTACAACACGAGTGTGAGGGAGATATGTATGAGCGATGAACATCACTGCCATTCACCGAATACTGTAAGCGGGCAGGGCGATGCGGCCGGCACAGGCGATTATATCTGCCCCATGTGCCCCGGCGTTAGACAGGGGGCGCCGGGCAGCTGTCCCAAATGCGGTATGGCTCTGGAGCGGGAAACACCCGCGCAGCTGGCTACGAAGACCCGGTACACCTGCCCCATGCACCCGGAGATCATTCGCGATGAGCCGGGTGACTGCCCCATTTGCGGTATGGCACTGGAACCGCGTACGGTGGCGGTGGAAGAGGACGATTCCGAACTCCGTGACATGAGCCGGCGTTTCTGGATCAGCCTGGTGCTGGCCCTGCCTGTATTGATCCTGGCCATGGGGGCGGATCTGTGGCCGTCGCTGAATGATCTGATCCGGCCGAGCCGGCGTCAGTGGCTGGAATTCGCCCTGGCCACGCCGGTGGTATTGTGGGGTGGCTGGCCGTTTTTCGTGCGTGGCTGGCGTTCGCTGGTAACGCGCCATCTCAACATGTTCACGCTCATCGGCCTGGGCGTAGGCGTGGCCTGGCTGTACAGTCTGGTAGCCATTCTGCTGCCCGATGTCTTTCCTGACTCGGTCAAGACCCATGCCGGGCTGGTGCCGGTGTACTTCGAGGCGGCGGCGGTGATCACCACCCTGGTGTTGCTGGGGCAGGTGCTGGAGATCCGGGCCCGCAGCCGTACCAACGCGGCCATAAAAATGCTGTTGGGGCTGGCGCCGAAGACGGCGCGCATTTTGCGCGAGGACGGTTCGGAAGACGATATAGCGCTGGAACATGTGCAGATCGGCGACAAGTTGCGCGTGCGTCCCGGCGAAAAGATCCCGGTGGACGGCGTGGTCGTGGAAGGCAGCAGCGCCGTGGACGAATCCATGGTCACGGGCGAGCCTGTGCCGGTGACCAAGCGTAGCGGCGACAAGCTCATCGGTGCCACCATCAACAGCACCGGCGGCCTGGTCATGCGGGCCGAGCGTGTCGGCAGTGGCACGTTGCTGTCGCAAATCGTACAGATGGTGGCCGAGGCCCAGCGCAGTCGCGCCCCGATACAGAAGCTGGTAGATATTGTGGCGGCGTACTTCGTTCCGGCCGTTGTCGCCATAGCTGTCGTTACCTTTGTTGTATGGGGGCTGTGGGGCCCGGAACCGCGCCTGGCCCATGCCCTGGTCAACGCCGTGGCAGTGTTGATTATCGCCTGCCCGTGTGCTCTGGGCCTGGCCACGCCCATGTCCATCATGGTGGGCACCGGCCTTGGCGCCAGTAACGGCGTGCTGATCAAAAACGCCGAGGCGCTGGAGGTGATGGAACGCATTGACACCATTGTCGTCGACAAGACCGGGACTTTGACCGAGGGCCGACCGCGTCTGCAGAAGGTGATCAGTACCGGTGAATTCGATGAGGATACGGTGCTGCGTCTTGGCGCCAGCCTGGAACGTTCCAGCGAACATCCCCTGGGCACGGCCATTGTCGACGGCGCCGAAGAGCGCACTCTCGAATTGCAGACCGTCACTGATTTTGGTTCCGTGACCGGCAAGGGCGTCACCGGCAATGTCGACGGCCGACAGGTGGCCATCGGCAATCTGAAGCTGCTGGAGGCGTTCCATATTGACGCCGGCGAACTCGGGGAGATGGCCGAATCATTACGCGCCGAGGGCCAGACGGTCATGTTTGTAGCTGTGGACGGCAAAGCCGCCGGCATCATCAGCGTTGCCGATCCCATCAAGACCACCACGGGCGAGGCCATCGATACCCTGCACGCCGAGGGTGTGCGCATCGTCATGCTCACCGGCGACAGCAAGACCACGGCCGAGGCCGTGGCGAAAAAGCTGCATATCGATGATGTCTTTGCCGAGGTCCTGCCCGAGCAGAAAGTGGAGGTGGTGAAACAGTTGCAGGGCGAGGGGTTGAGTGTGGGCATGGCCGGCGACGGCATCAATGATGCCCCGGCCCTGGCTCAGGCACAGGTGGGGATCGCCATGGGGACCGGAACGGACGTGGCCATGGAAAGCGCCGGCGTGACCCTGGTCAAGGGCGATCTGCGCGGCATCGCCCGAGCCCGGCGCCTGAGCCGCCTGACCATGCGCAATATCCGTCAGAACCTGTTCTTTGCCTTCGTTTATAACTCGCTCGGCGTGCCCGTAGCCGCCGGCGTGCTGTATCCGTTCTTCGGCCTGCTGCTCTCGCCCATGATCGCGGCGGCGGCCATGACCTTCAGTTCCCTGTCGGTGGTCGGCAATGCCTTGCGACTGCGTCGGGCAAGGCTTTAGGCAAATTATTCAGCGCATGGCGATAGAACATTTCGATGATCGAGCATGGATAACACCGAAGACAGAACACCGAAATACCGCAAAGACAGCCTGACACTGGCCGGGGCGGTGTCCCTGGGCACGGGCGTCATGATCGGCGCCGGCATCTTCGCTCTGACCGGCCAGATGGCCGAGATTACCGGCGCCTTGTTCCCCCTGGCGTTTCTGGCGGCGGCGGTGATCGTCGCCTTCAGCGCCTATTCCTACATCAAGATGTCCAATGCCTGGCCCTCGGCCGGCGGCATCGCCATGTACCTGGAAAAGGCTTATGGCAGGACTTTCCCGACCGCGTTCAACGCCCTGCTCATGTATTTTTCCATGGTTATCGCGCAGAGTTTTCTGGCGCGTACTTTCGGCGCCTACACCCTGCAGCTGTTCGATATCGATGATACCAGCGTCCTGGTTCCGATCCTGGGCGTGAGCCTGTTGCTGACGGCGTTTCTCATCAATCTCTCCGGCAATCGGCTCATCGAGGGCGTCGCCTCGTCCATGGCGGTGATCAAGATCGGCGGCATTATCCTGTTCGGGCTGGTCGGAGTGATGGCGGCGGGGGGCGACGGCCTGCGGGTGTCGACGGTGGCCGCGGAGGGCACACTGAGCGGCTTCCTGGCCGCGACCGCTCTGGGCATCCTCGCCTTCAAGGGCTTTACCACCATTACCAACAGCGGCTCGGAACTCAAGGATCCCCATAAAAACGTCGGCCGCGCCATCACCATCTCCATTCTGCTGTGCGTGGTCATCTATGGCTTGGTGGGTTTTGCCGTGGCCAGCAATCTGTCACTGGATGAGATCATACGCACGCGCAATTATTCCCTGGCCGCCGCGGCGCGGCCGGTGGCCGGTGATTACGGGCTCTGGTTCACGGTCATCCTGGCGATCATCGCCACCGCCGGCGGTATCATCGCCAGTATTTTCGCCGTCTCCAGAATGCTGGCCATGCTCACTGAAATGAAACTCGTGCCGCACAGTCATTTCGGCATGCCCGGCAGCATTCAGAAACACACCCTGGTCTACACGGTGGTACTGGGTCTGGTGTTGACGGCGTTCTTCGACCTGACCCGCATTGCGGCGCTCGGGATTATTTTTTATCTGGTCATGGATATGGCCGTTCACTGGGGTATTCTTCGCTATCTCAGAAGTGAAATCGGTGCCCGTGGCGCCGTATTGATAACGGCGATTGTCATGGATCTGCTGGTGCTCGGCGGTTTTCTCTGGGTCAAGATAATCTCCGATCCACTGGTCGTGGTTGTGGCGATCACAGCCATGCTGACGATTGCAGGGGCGGAAACCCTCTTCCTCCGGAACACTGATCTGACGGAAGCAACTGATCGGATACGGTAAAATTTGATGTGGTAAAACAGGATTACGGTAATAACAAATGAATTTAATTCAGAAACATTCCGGAATGGCTTGATGGCTAATACGGATAGAAATAGGCAGAAACATTCAATGCGGATCCGGCGGTTGGGTATCGATACCTACCGGGAACCGGTGATCTATATGCATCAGGATTGCCACATCTGCCGTTCGGAAGGCTTCGAGGCCCGGTCGCGAATACAGGTCATGGTTAACGACCAGTCCATTGTCGCCACGCTCAATATTATCCGCGATTCCCTCCTGCATCCCGGCGAACTGGGGCTGTCCGATGCGGCCTGGCATTTACTCGGGCGCCCCGGAGACGACGGTACCGCCTTTCTGTCGCATCCGGAGCCGCTCACATCCCTGAGTTACGTGCGCGCCAAGATCTACGGGCATGCCCTGTCGGAAGATCAGCTGAATCATATTATGCGGGATATCGTGGACGGGCGTTATGACGACGTGCATCTATCGGCTTTCATCACCGCATGCGCGGGCAACAGGCTGAACTTCGATGAAGTGGTGTTTCTGACCCGATCCATGATCAATACCGGCAGCCGGCTGGACTGGGAACAGCCGATCCGGGTGGACAAGCATTGCGTCGGAGGCCTGCCGGGCAACCGGACCACCCTGATCCTCGTTCCCATTGTCGCCGCCTGCGGGTTGACCATACCCAAGACGTCCTCCCGCTCCATCACTTCGCCCGCGGGGACCGCCGATACCATGGAAACGCTGGCGCCGGTCAATCTGAGTCTGGAACAGATGCGAAGGGTGGTGCAACGAGAGGGAGGCTGCATTGCCTGGGGCGGGGCCATGCACCTGAGTCCGGCGGACGATATCTTGATCGCTGTGGAGAGGGAACTGGATATCGACAGTGAAGGGCAATTGATCGCCTCGGTGTTGTCAAAAAAAGCGGCGGCGGGAGCGACTCATGTATTAATCGATATCCCCGTGGGTGCCACCGCCAAGGTGCGTTCCATGAACAGTGCCCGCGGCCTGGCCGATACCTTGATAGCGGTGGGAAACGAGATTTCTCTTAATGTACGGTCCCGGATTACCGACGGTAGTCAACCCGTGGGACGCGGTATCGGTCCCGCACTGGAAGCCCGGGACGTGCTTGCGGTACTGCAGCGCCGCGACGACGCGCCGCAGGATCTGCGCGAACGCTCCCTGGAACTGGCAGGCGATGTGCTGGAATTGGCGGGCAAGGCCGGTGAAAATAAAGGTTATCATCTGGCCCGAAGCATCCTCGATGATGGCCGCGCCTGGTCAAAGTTCCAGGCGATTTGCGAGGCGCAGGGTGGTATGCGCGAACCCGGTGTTGCCACGCACCGGCATGAAGTGACGGCGGAACAGGATGGTTGTGTTACCGCTATTGATAATCGGCGCCTGGCGCTGGCGGCCAAACTGGCGGGTGCGCCGGTGGATGCCACGGCGGGTATCGATCTTCTGGTCAAACAGGGACAGCGGGTGGCAAAGGGAGAGACGCTCTTTACGGTCCATGCCGAATCCCCGGGAGAACTGGATTACGTTCTGGATTATCTGGCCGCGCAAAAAGACATCATCACACTCTCCCTGGACGGAGAGGCGAGGGAGCAACGATCCGCATGATCGCCGCCGTGGTATCACTCTCTGCCGGGAATGAACTGGCATGCTCTCTGGCCGACCGGATCGGGTGCGATTACGGCGTCGCTTCCGTGCATGAATTTCCAGACGGTGAAACCGGTGTTCGAATCGACCCGGCGCTGGCCGAAGGTAGCGTGCTGGTTGTGGCGTCACTGAATGCGCCCAACCCGAAAATCATACCGCTGCTGTTCCTGTCGCGGGTGTTGCGGGACTACGGCGCCGAACGGGTTTTGCTGGCGGCGCCCTACCTGGCTTATATGCGCCAGGACACACGCTTCCGGGAAGGCGAGGGGATCAGCGCGGGCTATTTTGCCGATCTGGTGTCGGCCCATTTCGACGGCCTGGTCACCGTTGATACGCATCTGCACCGGATACGGAACCTGGACGAGATTTACCGCATACCGGCATTGAATGTGCACGCCGCCCCGGCGGTGGCCGAATGGGTGATACGGAATGTGAATCAGCCTCTACTTATCGGTCCGGACAGCGAGAGTGAGCAGTGGGTCGCCGAGGCAGCCGGTTTTTCAGATATGCCCTGGATGGTGCTGGAAAAAATCCGCCGGGGAGATGAAGATGTCGAAGTCAGCATACCGGACGCGGAACCATGGCGGGCGCATACGCCGGTTCTGGTGGATGATATTATTTCCACCGGCGGGAGTATGGCGGCGATAATCCGGCATTTGCAACGCGCCGGCATGAAGCCGCCGGTGTGCGTGGCTGTACACGGCATCTTTGCCGGCAATGCTGAAGAGGAGTTGATAAGGGCTGGTGCGAGTCACATTGCCACTACCAATACCGTCGAACATACGACCAACGAGATTGATATCAGTGCAGTCCTGTTGGAGGGTATATACCGTCTGCCCAAAATCTGTACGACGGGTGAGGGGAAATAGCTATGCTGGACATACAATATGTATGGATGGTGTGGTCTGTCAGCTTTCTGGTTCCATGGCTGGTGCTGTTCTGGTCTTTCCCCCGATACAGAAAACCCATGTTGTGGGTGAGTCTCTTTACCATGCCGTTCGGTCTGACGGAGCCGTTGTTCGTGCCGGAATACTGGATGCCGCCGAGTCTGTTTGATCTTGCGCTTCGCACCGGCTTCGATATTGAAAGCCTGATATTCTGTTTCGGTATCGGCGGTGTCGGCGTGGTTTTATACAATGTCTTGATCGGGGGTATCTTCGCGTCCGTCAGCGAAGGTTATAAACATTCGTCACGGCACCGGTATCATCGTTTCGCTCTTGCCGCACCATTCGTCGTCTTTCCACCGTTGTACTTTTTGCCGTTGAATCCCATTTATCCCGCCTTCATGGCAATGATCATCGGTTCCATTACCACGATTCTGTGTCGACCCGATTTGAAAACCAAGACCTGGGCGGGCGGCCTTATTTTCATGTTGTATTATTGGATATTCGTGGAAGGACTGGAACTGCTGTCGCCCGGTTATGTCTATGAGGTATGGAATCTGTCGAATTTATCGGGCTTGATGATTTACCATACGCCTCTGGAGGAATTGATTTTCGCCTTTACCTTCGGCATGTACTGGGCGGGTGTCTATGAGCATTTTACTTGGCGTAAAACCGTGGTTCACTTCGAGAACCGGGATTCCGGAACAGTCCGATGACAAGTTCTGCGGAGGACAGCAAGCATGAGAATCATACGTGCCCGCCTCCTTTATACTGCTCTGTTTGCGTTGTTTGCAAGTGCGTGTTCGGCGGAGGATTACGAAACCTTGCGTAACGATATGGTTAACGAGGTCGAGGCCATGTTCCGGGATACCAGCGGCTATACCGATCTGGCCGGAGTGGACCCGAAGGTGAAGTCGGCTTTAAAAACCGTACCCAGGCATGAATTCGTCCCCGATTCCATGCAGCGCAATGCCTACCTGAACCGGCCGCTGCCCATCGGCCACAGCCAGACCATTTCGCAACCTTATATTGTCGCATTGATGACCGACCTGGCGGAAGTGGACGAGGATTCCGTCGTGCTTGAAGTCGGCACCGGGTCCGGTTATCAGGCGGCCGTTCTCGCCGAGATTGTCAGGCATGTATACACCATCGAGATCATACCGGAACTGGGACAGACCGCCGCGGAGGTTTTAAAGCGCCTGGATTATGACAATGTAACGACACGCATAGGCGACGGTTACAACGGCTGGCCGGAGGAAGCGCCGTTCGACGCCATCCTGGTGACCGCCGCGCCGGACGAGGTGCCGCAACCCCTGCTGGATCAACTGAAAACCGGCGGCCGGCTCGTTATACCAGTGGGTCCCGTCGGGCGCGTGCAGTCATTGCGCGTGGTCCGCAAGTTGGAAGACGGTGAATTCGAATCCCGCGATGTACTGCCGGTGGGGTTTGTCCCGCTGACGCGTGATCGCGAGTGAGGGGTGAGGAGTGAGGGGTGAGGAGTGAGGAGTGAGGAGTGAACACAGTGTCTGGTCGTTACCATGCGTTGTCAAGTAAGCCGATAGTATTTCCTTTTTACTCCTTTCTCCTTACTCCTCACTCCTCACTGGTTTCCCGCGGCCCGGTTTGTGGATCATGTCCGAGATCTTCCGGATCCAGCCCGAGCCTTCCTTGTCCTCCATTCTGGCGAGTTCGTTCAGAACGACGTAGTCGGTCTTGCCCGTGGCCAGTACCGGCAATTCCTCGGCCAGGACCACGCGCCTGGGTACGGACAGTTCGCTGTATCCCAGCCGCTTCGCCGTTTCCTGGATATCCTTGCGGGCGGCGTGTTCGTTGTCGGTCACGAGAATGATCTTCTCGCCCTTTTTCTCGTCGGGGAGGCTGATGGCGGCGTGATTGAAATCCGGCCATGTCTGCATGGCCAGTTCTTCCACGGCCATTAATGACACCATCTCCCCGCCCACCTTGGCGAAACGCTTGGCTCGTCCGAGTATGGTAATGAATCCTTCCCGGTCTATGGCGGCGATATCACCGGTTCGATGCCAGCCGGGACCGGCGTCCGTGACCGGCGGCTGGATTTGCCCGTCACCGTCATGCAGCAGATAACCCAGCATGACATTCGGCCCGCTGACCACCAGTTCTCCGCCTTCTTCAATACCCTCGACCGGGGCCAGGTAGCATTCCATGCCGGGAATGGGCTGGCCCACCGTGCCGGTCTTGTTGATCATCGGAGTGTTGACCGAGATAACCGGGCTGGTTTCCGTCACCCCATAGCCTTCCAGGACGCGGATGCCGAACTTGTCCATCCATATTTTACGGGTATCGTTGCGCAGTTTCTCCGCGCCGGCGACCACGTAGCGCAGGGAATAAAAGTCATAGGGATGGGCATGACGGGCATAGCCCTTGAAGAAGGTATTGGTGCCGAACAATATGGTGGCACCCAGTTCGTAGATCAGTTCCGGAATGATGCGGTAGTGCAGCGGCGTCGGATACAAAAATACCTTGCTGCCGCCCAGCAGCGGCATGATCAGCCCGGCGTTAAGGCCGAAGGAATGGTACAGGGGCAGGCAGGTAAAGAGGATGTCGCTGGGACGGAAGTCGATATGGCAGCGGACCTGGGCGAAATTGGACAGGATATTGGCGTGGGAGAGTACCACGCCCTTGGGCACGCCTTCCGAGCCGGAGGTAAATAACAATACGCCGGGGCTGTCGGACGATAAACCGTCTGCGTGTTTCCTGTGCGAGCGATGCGGGCGGCGGGCTTCCAGCAGGCCCAGGAGTTTGTGCTGCAGAGACAACTTGCCGCGCAGATCTTCCAGGCAGATCAGCCGGATCTTTTTTTCCAGTTCGTCGGCCACGTTTTCCAGCCCCGCCTTTTCGATAAACTGCCGCGAGGTATAGACGGTCTGGATACGGCCGGTTTCACAGGCCGAGAGAATGACTTGCGCCCCCATGGAGAAATTCAGCATGGCCGGCACGCGCCCCAGGTGTTGCAATGCCATGAAACACACTGCGGTTGCGTTGGTGTTGGGCAGCAACAGGCCGACGTATTCACCCTGTGCCGTATCCTGACGCATGAGCCGGCTCAGAATGACGGCGCGGGTGATCAGTTGTTTGTAGTCCATGCTGGTCCGGTTGAAATCCTCCAGCACCTCCTGCTTCCGGCCGAACCGCTCCATGGCGTCGAGTATGGCTTCAAATATGGTCTTGCGGTAATCGAAGGTGGTGAACACCAGCTTGTACATGATGTTTTGCATGGACAGGGCGGCGGCCTTGCGGCGTGCATGACCATGCAGATTGCTGTCCAGATTAATTCTTTCCGGGGGAAGAATGGTCAAGGTGATGCGGGGAAACCGGCGGATGTGTCCGCGGCCGCGCATATACGAGAACGGGCTGTACTGTGGACCGTCAATGGCCACGGGCAGAATGGATGCACCGGCCTTGTCCGCGACCAGGCCGGGGCCCTCGTAGATCTTCATCAGGGTGCCGGTGACGGTGATGCGACCTTCCGGGAATATGACGGCTTTTTTGTCGCCGCGTATGAACCGGATCATGGATTTCACCGACAGCGGGCTGGCCGGATCCATAATGAAGAGGTCGACGAATCTCAGGTAAAAGCGGAAGGATTTTTTTGATGCGATGCGGGTGTTGATGGCGAACGTGGGTGTTTCCGGAAGCCAGGCATAAAGCAGCACGCCGTCGAGCAGGGAAGTGTGGTTGGCGACAATGAGAACGCGTTTGCCGGCCTCGTGATAATGCTCGATACCGGTCACCCTGACGCCGTATAACAGTCGCAACAGGCCGCGCAGAAGAAATTTAATAACCTTTGTCATCCTGCCATTCTACGACGAATATACCCGGGCGGACGATGGGGTTGCGGGCAGACCTGTACAATCGATCTGTATTCAGGCGCCGGAGGCCAGGGCAGGCGCGTCCTTCAGGATCAGTTCCTGGCCGGGTTGCAAGTGCTTGTTTCTGGGAAGGTTGTTCCATTCGAGCAGTTGACTGATGGTGACGCCGAACCGTCTGGATATGAGCCAGAGTGAATCACCGCGTTGTACCGTATAACTGATGACGCCGGATTCATCGATGCTGTGTTTCGCCTGCGCGACTTGCTTGTCCGGCTGTTCCCTGGAAATCCACAGGGTCAGCTTCTGACCCGGTTTCAGAAAACGCTGCGGCGATATACCGTTCCAGCGGCAAAGTTCGGAGATACTGACACCGTATTGACGACCGATGTCCCAGAGCGTGTCACCGCGCCGGACGGTGTAGAGGTATTTTTCCCCGTCGCCGTCGAGACGTTTCAATCCGCGAAAGCGGCGGCTGTCGAGGCTGAGGCTGTAATGTTTGGGCGGCATCTTGGCGCTGGGGATCAAAAGGGAATGGCCGGTGCGGATGAAATTGCTGCGCAGGCCGTTGCTTTCCCTGATGGTGGCAATGCTGGTGTGATAGCGCTGTGCAATCTGGCTCAGGGTTTCGCCGCGCTGAATGACATGACGCTGCCAGTTGACGCGTTGCTGTTCGTCCAGTTGAGCGAGTTGTTCCCGGAATTGCCGCTCCCGCTCAACCGGCACCAGCAGGTAATGGGGGCCGTCGGGATCGGTGGCCCAGCGATTGAATCCGGGGTTCAATGTATAGAGTTCATCCATACTCAGGCCGGAGAATTCGGCCGCCAGGGCCAGGTCCAGTTGTCCGCCCACGTCCACCTTCGCGAAATAGCGCTCATTGGGAACGGGTTTGAGTTCAATATCGTAACGGGCCGGGTCGGCAATCAGTTCGGCCACCGCCAGCAGGCTCGGCACATAACCCCGTGTTTCCCGCGGCAGTCTCAGGGACCAGAAATCGGTATCCTTGCCGGCGCGGCGATTGCGCGCGATGGCCCGGGCGACATTCCTTTCGCCGGTATTATAGGCGGCCAGTGCATGCAGCCAGTTGCCCTCGAATTCATCATGCAGCTTTTCCAGGTAATCCAGAGCCGCGCGGGTACCGGCGACGATATCCCGGCGGCCGTCGTACCACCAGTTCTGCTTGAGCCCGTACATTCTTCCGGTTCCCGGTATGAACTGCCAGATACCGGAGGCGTGGCTGGGGGAATAGGCGAACGGTTGATAGGCACTTTCCACTATCGGCAGCAGGGCCATTTCCATGGGCAGCCCGCGTTCTTCCAGTTGTTCCATAATGTAATACAGATACGGTGTGGCCCGTTCCGCGACCCGATCCAGATATTCCTGATGACGGGCGTACCAGTTCAGTCTTGCCTTGACGCTGTGTCGATGAACATGGCGATCCAGCGCCAGATTCTCGCGGATCCGGTGCCAGGCATCGGTATAGCTACGGGGCTGCGCCTCGGCCGGGGTGGATTCACGCCGTTCCTGCCTGACAGTGACCGGCTCGACGGGCATTGCGTCGGCGGTGTCTTCCGCATTTGCCGGGCCCGATGGCGCGGAAGAAGCGGTTTTGTCCCCCGTTTGATTGAACCTGGGATGAGGCGATGAGCACGCAACCAGTGCCAGTATGGTTATTATTATTAACGGACGCATGATAGGCATTGAACAATGCTAGGCATGTCCCCTGACGCGGTCAAGCTTTTTTGAATCAGGCAATAACGGGACGAATATGAAGCAATGCTTCAGAAGCTGTCTTTCCAGGCACGCAGGGTTGCGAATACCTCCACATCATCCTTCAGGGCGTGTCCGGCGCGGGCTTCCGCCGCCTGAACTACGGCGTGTTCCCTGACCCGCAGAAAAGGGTTGGTGGCTTTCTCCTGTGCCAGCGAACCGGGCACGGTAGGCCTGTTTTGTTCACGCAGTGCCTGGCTGGCACGCGTACGCTCCTCAATGGCCTTGTTTTCCGGTTCCACGGCATGGGCGAAGCGCAGATTGGCCAGGGTGTATTCATGGGCGCAATAAATCTGTGTCTCGTCCGGTAATGAGGCTACTTTTTCCAGTGAATCATGCATTTGCGCCGCGGTGCCTTCAAACAGGCGCCCGCAGCCGGACATGAACAGGGTGTCGCCGATAAACAGGCAGCCTTCGCCGTAATAGGCGATATGGCCGGCGGTATGCCCCGGTACATCAAGAATATCGAAACTCACCCCCAGACTGTCGAGTGTGATGGTGTCGCCTTCCTTGAGGGCATCGGTGCGGCCGGGAATGGATTCGCGGGCCGGGCCGTAGACGGGAATATGGTAATGTTCGAGCAGTTGATTGACGCCGCCGACATGATCGGCGTGATGATGCGTGGTCAGTATCGCTGCCGGTTCCAGCTGCCGTTCCGCGACGGCCTCCAGCACCGGCACAGCATCACCGGGGTCGACAATCGCCACACGGTTATCATTGTTGCCGATCAGCCAGATATAATTATCGCGAAAGGCGGGTACGGCCGAAATTTCGGGCATGCAGGCGGCTCCAGTAATTTCAGAAAATTCATCAGCGGGTGACGGTGATTGTAATACGATGACGGATAACCTGAAAGCGGCCCTTGAAAAGGACAGTGTGACGGTGCGCGAACAACTGGCGGAATGGTTCCGGCACCCGTCCGGGAGGTATCTCTACAACCTGGAGTATCGTGTTATCGCACGATTGCTGGAGCGGATGTTCGGCTATCATATCCTGCAAATGGGCGCTCCGGCGGAAGCGGAGTTTTATCAGGCCAGTCCCATCACTCACAAAATATTGATCCGTATGGAGCAGGAACCGGAGATGGAGGGATGTTCGCTGCGGTGCCGTGCTGATGCCGTGCCTGTGCTGGCCGATACCATGGATGTGGTTATCCTGCCGCATCAACTGGAGTTTACCGACACGCCGCACAAGCTTCTCAGGGAGATTGAACGGATTTTGATCGGTGAAGGGTATCTGATTATCATCAGCTTCAATCCATGGAGTCTGTGCGGGTTGTGGCGGTTTTTTCTGTCCTGGCGCGATCAGGCGCCGTGGAACGGGCGATTCTACAGTCATGCGCGCATCAAGGACTGGTTGTCACTGCTGGATCTGGAACTGGTGCATACAGAACGGGTTTTTTATTTGCCGCCGGTACGCCGGTCCGGATTGATAAGGAAGCTGGGCTTCCTGGAAAAGCTGGGGAGATACTGCTGGTCATATCTGGGCGGGGTTCATATCATTGTCGCCAGAAAACACATAGCCCCGTTAACGCCGCTCAAGCTCGCGTGGCAGCGCCGCCGCAACGCGGTGGTATCAGGGGTAACGAAACCGACCACTCGTTCACGGGAATGATGCATGCCCAAATTTGTGGAAATATTTACCGACGGCGCCTGCCGCGGCAATCCGGGCCCGGGCGGTTGGGGCGCATTGCTGCGTTACAACGGCACGGAAAAGGAACTCTACGGCGCCGAGGCCGCCACCACTAACAATCGGATGGAACTGACCGCCGCGATTAAAGCGCTGGAAGCTTTAAAAGAGCCTTGTGACGTGCAGCTCACCACCGACTCCAATTATGTCAAGAACGGTATTACCCTGTGGATCGGCAACTGGAAAAGCAAGGGCTGGCGCACGGCGGATAAAAAGCCGGTCAAGAACATTGATCTCTGGCAGCAGCTGGATGAGCTATGTAACCGGCATGATATCGAATGGTACTGGGTTGAGGGGCACAGCGGCCATGCGGAGAACGAACGGGCGGACGCCCTGGCCAACCGTGCCATTGATGAAATGCTTATGGCGGAAGATTCCTAAGGAAACTCTGATTAATTCCGGATCGAGATGATAAAATAACGTTTGTACATTC
>JBBDSH010000070.1:0-24705 GCA_040905045.1 Gammaproteobacteria bacterium
TGACTTACATCCGGCAAGCACAAGACAGGAATCAGGGCAGATCCACCAAAATTCGCGGATTTACTCCTTTGTTATTCCCAGGAAACGCGCCTTTTACCACCTTCTTGCCGATACACAACATTTATATTGAAAACAGTCACTTAAAGTCGTTGTCAATATCACTTTTCATGGTTTTGCAAGTGCTTATGGAGTGACATGCCTCAGCGGCGGGATTATAATCCTGTTTCTCTTGCAAAGAATTTCATAAGCCCCGGATCACACGGGGTAAACGGACATTCCTTCAGCGTCCTCCCCCGTGGTTTCTTTCGGTATGCATGAAACGCCGACCGGGGTGCGACGCTGCAAGGCGCTGAGGTGAGGTATATGAATACACAACACGACCTGCCCCCCGCGCGGGGCCTGTACGAGCCGTCCACCGAACACGATGCCTGCGGCGTCGGTTTTGTTGTCGACATGCAGGGACGCAAGTCCCACAAGACCGTCGAGAACGCCCTGGTGATCCTCAAGAACCTGCTGCACCGCGGTGCCTGCGGTTGCGAGGAGAACACCGGCGACGGCGTCGGCATCCTCATGCAGATCCCGGACAAATTTTTCCGCCGCGAGTGGCAAAAGCACGGTGTCGAACTGCCCCCCGCCGGCGATTACGGCGCCGGCCTTATCTTCCTGCCCAACGATCCGGATCAGCAGCAGCGCTGCATGGCCATCTTCGAGCGCATTACCGAAGAGGAAGGCCAGAAGCTCATCGGCTGGCGCGACGTGCCCACGGACGATTCCCTGGTCGGCCCCACGGCCCGTTCCGGCGAGCCGTCCTTCAAGCAGCTGTTCATCGGCAAGGGCGACGACGTGCCCGAGGGGCTGGATCATTTCGAGCGCAAGCTGTACGTCATCCGCAAGCTGGCCGAACACGAGATCTGGAACTCCGACATGGAAGAGCAGCGCCTGTTTTATGTCCCAAGCCTGTCCAACAAGACCTTCGTTTACAAGGGCATGCTCACCGGCAACCAGATCGAGCCCATGTTCCCGGATCTGTCGGATCCGGACATGGAAACCGCCATGGCCCTGGTGCATCAGCGCTTCTCCACCAACACCTTCCCGTCCTGGCGCCTGGCGCAGCCGTTCCGCTTCATCTGTCACAACGGCGAGATCAACACCCTGCGCGGCAACATTAACTGGATGCGTGCCCGCGAGGCCCTGTGCGAATCGGATCTGTTCGGTGAGGACCTGAAGAAACTGTTCCCCATTATCTTCGAGGGCAGTTCCGACTCGGCCACCTTCGACAACGTCATGGAATTCCTTTACATGACCGGCCGGCCGCTGCCCCTGGCGGTACTGATGATGATCCCCGAGGCCTGGGCCGGCCACGAGACCATGGACGAGAAGCGCCGCGCCTTCTACGAATACCATGCATGCCTGATGGAGCCCTGGGACGGCCCGGCCTCCATCGCCTTCTGCGACGGCAATGTCATCGGCGCCGTGCTGGACCGCAACGGCCTCAGGCCCTCGCGCTACTACGTCACCCACGACGACCAGGTTATCATGGCCTCGGAAGTGGGCGTGCTGGACGTGGCGCCGGAGAACGTCAAGATCAAGGAACGCCTGCACCCCGGCCGCATCTTCATGGTGGATACCCGCGAGGGGCGCATCGTCTCCGACGAGGAACTGAAGGACGAATTCATCAACCAGCAACCCTACCGGAAGTGGCTGGACGAGAACCTGGTCTCCCTGAAGAATCTCCCCGAGCAGGACGATCGGGCCCACGACCTGGATTCCGACAATTTATTGCAGCAGCAGCAGGTGTTCGGCTACACCCACGAGGACCTGCGCATCCTCATGGCGCCCATGGCCTCCGACGGCGCCGAGCCCATCGGTTCCATGGGCACCGACGCCGCCCTGGCGGTGCTCTCGGACCGCCCGCGATTACTTTACGACTATTTCAAGCAGCTCTTCGCCCAGGTCACCAACCCGCCCCTGGACGGCATCCGCGAGGAGCTGGTGACCCAGTTCAGCGTCACCATGGGACCGGAAAGCAACCTGCTGAAACCCTCGCCCCGGAGCGCCCGCCGCATCGAACTGCCCTCGCCCGTCCTCACCAACGAGGAACTGGCCAAGGTACGCCACGTGGATCGGCCCGGTTTCAAGGCGAAGACCGTATCGATTCTGTATCCCGTAAAGGACGGCGGCCCGGGCCTGGACCAGGCGCTGAACGACGTCTGCGATCAGGTGGATCAGGCCATTGCCGACGGCCACACCTTCATCATTCTCTCGGACCGCACCCCGGACAAGGACAACGCGCCCATCCCGGCGCTGCTGGCCACCGCCGGCGTGCATCATCACCTGGTGCGCAACGGCAATCGCTGCCGCGTCGGCCTGGTGCTGGAATCCGGCGAGCCGCGCGAGGTGCACCACTTCGCCTGCCTCATCGGCTACGGCGCCGACGCCTTTAATCCGTATCTGGCCATGGAAAGCGTCATCAACATCATCGGCAAGGGCCATATCCCGGACATGCCCGAGGAAGAGGCCATTGCCAACTACATAAAGGCCTGCAACAAGGGCCTCATCAAGACCATGTCGAAGATGGGCATTTCCACGGTGCAGTCCTACCACGGCGCCCAGATCTTCGAGGCCATTGGTCTGAACAAGGAATTCGTGGACAAGTACTTCACCTGGACTGCCTCGCGCGTCGGCGGCATCGATCTCGCCGTGGTGGCCGAGGAACAGCGCCGCCGCCACCACGAGGCGTACCCGGAACGCAAGGTCAAGGTGCGCGACCTGCAGTGGGGCGGCGAGTACCAGTGGCGCCGCGACGGCGAATATCATCTCTTCAATCCGGAGACGGTCTTCCGGCTGCAGCATTCCTCGCGTACCGGCAAATACGATATCTTCAAGGAGTACACCGAAAAGGTGGACCGCCAGAATGAACACCGCGCCACCCTGCGCGGCCTGTTCCGGTTCAAAAATCAGCAATCCATTGCCATTGAGGAAGTGGAGCCCGTCGAGAACATCATGACGCGCTTCGCCACCGGCGCCATGTCCTACGGTGCCATCAGCTCCGAGGCCCACGAGACCCTGGCCATCGCCATGAACCGCATCGGCGGCAAGTCCAACTGCGGCGAGGGCGGCGAGGACCCGGAGCGCTTCACCCCCGACCCCAACGGCGATTTGCGCCGTTCCGCCGTCAAGCAGGTGGCCTCGGGCCGCTTCGGCGTCACCTCGGAATACCTGGTCAACGCCGACGACATCCAGATCAAGATGGCCCAGGGCGCCAAGCCCGGCGAGGGCGGCCAGCTGCCCGGCCACAAGGTGCATCCCTGGATCGCCAAGGTGCGTTATTCCACCCCCGGTGTCGGCCTCATCTCCCCGCCGCCGCACCACGACATCTATTCCATCGAGGACCTGGCGCAGCTGATTCACGATCTCAAGAACGCCAATCCCGAGGCGCGCATTCATGTGAAGCTGGTGGCCGAGGTGGGTGTGGGCACCGTCGCCGCGGGCGTGGCCAAGGCCCATTCCGACGTGGTGCTCATCTCCGGTTACGACGGCGGCACCGGCGCCTCGCCCATATCCTCTTTGAAACACGCCGGCCTGCCCTGGGAACTGGGCGTGGCCGAGACCCAGCAGGTGCTGGTGCAGAACAAGCTGCGCGACCGCATCGTCGTGCAGACCGACGGGCAATTGAAAACCGGCCGTGACGTGGTCGTCGCCGCGCTGCTGGGGGCCGAGGAATACGGCTTCTCCACCGCGCCGCTGGTGGTCATGGGCTGCATCATGATGCGCGTCTGTCATTTGAATACCTGCCCCGTGGGTGTCGCCACCCAGCGCCCGGAACTGCGCGAGAAGTTCACCGGCAAGGCCGAGCACGTGGTCAACTACTTCAAATTCGTGGCTCAGGAGATCCGCGAGTACATGGCCGAACTGGGTTTCCGCACCATGGACGAGATGATCGGCCGCGTCGACAAGCTGGACGTGGAAGAGGCGGTGGAACACTGGAAGGCGAAAGGCCTGGACTTCTCCACCATCCTCTACCAGCAGCCGGCGGAGGAAGGCGTCGCCACCCATTGCATCACCGAGCAGGATCACGGCCTGGACCAGTCCCTGGACCGGACCACGCTGATCCCGCTGTGCAAGGACGCCCTGGAAGCGAAGAAGGCGGTGGATATTATCCTGCCCATCCACAACACCAACCGCACGGTGGGCGGCATCCTCGGCTACGAGATCACCAAACGCTACGGCGGCGAGGGCCTGCCCGAGGACACCGTCAAGGTGCACTTCAACGGCTCCGCCGGCATGAGCTTCGGCGCCTTCCTGCCGAAAGGCGTGACCCTGACCCTGGAAGGCGATTCCAACGACTACATCGGCAAGGGTTTATCCGGCGGCAAGATCATCGTCTACCCGCCGCGCCATTCCACCTTCGTGCCGGAAGAGAACATCCTCGTCGGCAACGTGGTCCTCTACGGCGCCACGGCCGGCGAGGCCTATTTCCGCGGCATCGCCGGCGAGCGTTTCGCCGTGCGCAACAGCGGCGCCCGCACCGTGGTGGAAGGCGTCGGCGATCACGCCTGCGAATACATGACCGGCGGCCAGGTGGTGGTCATCGGCGGCGCCGGCCGCAACTTCGCCGCGGGCATGTCCGGCGGCGTCGCCTACGTCCTCGACGAGGACGAGGATTTCCGCATCCACTGCAATATGGGCATGGTGGATCTCGAAGACGTCATCGATGAGGACGCGAAAGTGATCAAGGAATTACTCAACAAACACATCTATTACACCCAGAGCACGGTGGCCCAGCGCATCCTGGACAACTGGAAGAGCTACCAGGGCAAATTCATCAAGGTCATGCCCAAGGACTACAAGCGCGTGCTTGAGGCCATCGAACGGGCGAAGGAAACCGGCATGTCGGAAGACGACGCCGTGATGGAGGCCGCCCATGGGTAAGTTCACCGGCTTCCTCGAATACGATCGCGAAAAGCAGCCCTACCGCCCCGTCAAGGAGCGCGTCGCCGACTGGCACCAGGTCATGGCGCCGTGGCCGGTGGAAGACCTGCAGATCCAGGCCGCGCGCTGCATGGACTGCGGCATCCCGTTCTGCATGAGCGGCCACGGCTGCCCCCTGGGCAACCTCATCCCCGACTGGAACGACCTGGTCTACCGCGACCAGTGGCTGGAGGCCATCAAGCGCCTGCACGCCACCAACAACTTCCCGGAATTCACCGGCACCCTGTGCCCGGCCCCCTGCGAGGGCGCCTGCGTGCTGGGCATCAACGAGCCGCCGGTGAACATCAAGGCCGTGGAGATCTCCATCGCCGACAAGGCCTGGGAGAACGGCTGGATCAAGCCCGAGCCGCCCAAGGTCCTGACCGGCAAGAAGGTGGCCGTCATCGGCTCCGGCCCCGCCGGCCTGGGCGCCGCGCAGCAATTACGCCGCGCCGGCCATGACGTCGTCGTGTTCGAGCGCGCCGACCGCATCGGCGGCCTGCTGCGTTACGGCATCCCGGAATTCAAGATGGAAAAGAACGTCCTCGACCGCCGGCTGAAACAGATGGAAGAAGAGGGCGTGGTGTTCAAACCCAATGCCAACGTCGGCGTGGACATCGACGCCAATGAACTGAGAAAGGAATACGACGCCGTATTATTGGCCGGCGGCGCCACCCAATGGCGCGACCTGCCCATCGAGGGCCGCGATCTCAACGGCATTCACCAGGCCATGGTCTACCTGCCCCTGCAGAACAAACTGTGTGAAGGGGATGCCAGGCCGGACGATTTCATTTCCGCCGAAGGCAAACACGTGGTCATCATCGGCGGCGGCGACACCGGCGCGGATTGTTTGGGAACAGCCAACCGCCAGGGCTGCAAGTCCGTGCACATGCTGGAGATCATGCCCGAACCCCCGAAAACCCGGCCCGAGGACAACCCATGGCCGGAATGGCCGCGCATCTTCCGCACCGCCGCCGCCCACGAGGAAGGCGTCGAACGCCTGTTTTCCGTCAACACCAAACGCTTCATCGACGACGGCCGCGGCAACGTCAAGGCCCTGGAACTGGTCCAGGTGAAGATGGTGATGGAAGACGGCCGGCCCAAGTTCGAGGAAGTCAAAGGATCCGAGACGGAACTGCCCGCCGACCTGGTCCTGCTCTCCCTGGGCTTCACCGGCCCCGAGAAGAACGGCCTGCTGGAACAGCTGGGCGTGGACCTCACCGACCGCGGCAACGTCGCCCGCGACGAGAAATGGCGCACCAGCGTCGACGGCGTCTACACCGCCGGCGACATGCAGCACGGCCAGTCACTGATCGTCTGGGCGATAGCCGAGGGCCGTTCGGCCGCGGCGGCGATTGATGAGGATTTGATGGGGCAGACCGACCTCCCAGCCCCACTTTAACCGTCTCGTCATTCCCGCGAAGCTTGTCCCGGCATGTTGTAAGCCGGGAGCGGGAATCTCCCCAATATTGGTACGTTAGCGAAGGAAGGCAGATGTGCTTGATACTTCGTTAAAACCGGCCCGAAAGGTCGTCATTTACCGGCTTTGTAAAATCCTCCCTATCGGAGCCGGTTTCGCCTCGTCTTGTGTAAAGCTGGGGAAGTTTACTCAGGGTTCTAATTCGTAAGCTGCGGTTTTCCGGCGGCTTTTTTCCCTGTCTTGCGGCGATCCGAGGGCATTAAGAGCAATAGGTTTAATCTGCTTGATAGTCGCCACTAAAACGGCTCAAATACCTATTGAACAGCATTAATCCCTCATCAGGTTCTTTATCTGCTGCCTGCTCTTCAAGGGTCTTTCGTGCATCATCATAATCTATCCAATTTATTGATGAAGTATATTGTTGAAGTTGATGTAATACTTTGACAATTGCTCTGAATTTGCTTCTATGGCTTGCTTGCTTCAGACCACCAAGATAATTATCCCTGCAAACAATAGGCACTATTATTTTAAACAGATTATTAGCAACAAGTTCAGAATTCATCATAATGCGCGCAATCCGGCCATTTCCATCATCAAAAGGGTGACATTCAGAAATTAAAAAATGCATAAATAGTGCTCTTGATATGCCTTCAGGTAATTCCTGGCAAATTTTAAAACCTTTTACCAAAGTTCCTTCAACCATGTCAGGACTGACAAATAAGGTTGAGCCGGCTTGATTGGGCTTTTCTTTAAATTTCCCTGGCCTTTTATCAGGTCTTTGTGCTAACAGAATCGAGTGCCTTGCTTTAAGTATTCCAATAAGATCTTCCGGAGTATCAGGTGTTCTTGTCATTTCTGTCAGGTCGCCCGAGATTTCCACGTGCGATAAAATGTCATGGCTATCCTCGTGTCTGTTCCAGACCTCTTTACCAGTTGAAACAATTCCTTCAGCTTCATCAATTGTAAAGCGCGTACCTTCAATATAATTTGAAAAATAACTTTCGAAAAACGTTAGATTTTGCCATGCTGATTTATTGTAATTAAATTCCACGCCATCAAGTTTTATTTTTAACAAGTATTTGGCCAATACGTCGAAAAGTATCAACCTTTCACCGTCAAATGGTTCACCTGAAGCGTGTGCAATACCCGCCTGAGTTTGTAAAATACCGTCAGCAGGGCGTGTTTTGAGTATTGCCGATACCAGCTTGTTCAGAGTTTTAAATTCCTTTTCATACCCAAGCAGAGGTGCTAATTCACCGGCTTCGTCTCTTAATTGATTTATTCCTTGCTCACCCCTTCGTTCAACTTCCCGTATAATTTGTGTTTCTACCCAACTTCTGCCCAGTGTTTTTTTGATTCCGGACCTCGCACGGGATGGCGCCAGATTTTCTAATAATTGCCTTGGCAGGTTACTCCTGTACATCTCCGGAGAGAATGGCTCGACGCCCTTGTCAACAATGCCTGGCTCGATACTGAATTTGAGGCTTCTAACATCAACAGTCCGTCTTTCCAAATCAGGAGCCATAAGATATATCCGGCCATTCGCGGGTTTGAGTTCAGCAGCAGTCCTGAATACCGCAATGGCATCTTTAAACAGATACTTTGCTATTTTGCTCCATTGTTTTTGCAAGCTGTTTTTAACATCACTCTCATCATCCGAGTCTGTATATATCCCTTGCCTGACCCGAAACAGCTCCCCCCTGCGGTAAGCATTCCGGAGTCTGTTTCGTGAGTCTTTGTCCGTTACAAAGTAGAAATTTGCCATCTTATGCCAGAATATTTAACACGATGTGTCAATTATTCTAACGTAAATAAGATAATAGTCAATTATCCTCTTATAATTAGTGTAATTGGTCAATTTCTATTGAATACCAGGTATCCCCGTCAATTATTCAACCATAATGTCTGATTGGTCCCTGTTCCCGAGACGAAACTGCCCGCGCCGCTGTGAAGTTTTCCGCCAGGAAGCCGTAACTCCGTGTGGCCGTGTAAGTGGTGGTCTTCTGCCGCAGCAGGAAGCCTCCTGACTTAAATGTTCTGAAACAGTATCACTTTGGGTCCCTTCTCCCCCTGGGAGAAGGACAGGATGAGGGGACATCAGAAAGCAGGGATCCACGTTATGAGTTGGTTTTGCCCTGCCGTCTTACCTGAATCTGAAAAAGCTGCGTTTGGTTATTCAATTAGTGTCTTTGCGGCTTTTTCCATACCCTCGATGACAGGATCGGATATTTTTGAAGGAAACTCAGCGGGAATTAATTGTTCTATATCCGGCCTTATGGTTTGAGCACGTAAAGCAACGTCTTCAATCAACGATTCATTTTGCTCTCCCATGCCGCAATCTTCCGCGGTGGCATACCAGTGGCGTTTCATCATTTCAGCCCATTTATAATGTTTATTCTTACCGTATATGCTCATCGCCATTTTGGCCTTTTGGGGAGCAAGTTCGTTAGCCTTGCCGCCCATAATGGGATGGGCTGACAGGACATCATATAAGGGGGTTAAGGTATATCTGCCGTCTTTTTGTATATACACACTGAAGTTTTTGGCATGCCCGTCAATTGCAGCCAGTATCCAGAACAATAACTGTGATTTAAGGAAATTGGTTCTGTCTTCATGGGCATTATCGGAACCCAGCAGAAAACCCATTATTTTCGAAATGTCCGGGCCGCCATCCGATTCATATTTTTCCCCGGGCGGAATACCAAATACCTGGCACATATCCTCTTGCGGCAGTCGTATCCACCAGGATTTATCGTCCGATAATTTCCTGTCAAAGCGCTCGACGATTAATACGCGTTGATCTTCGAATTGATCGAGATGGCATTCCGGTACTTCAAGACCGAACAGTTCCAGAATCTTCAGAGACAACCATTCATTTTCAATGGAATGGGTCATGTCGAATTGATAATTGCCGACCCTGCCCAACGGTAATTTGAAAATATGAGTGGTTGGCGTGTTGCCGAGAGGCTGTTGCCATTGATTATCGCGCCATAAAAGGGCGGTTTTCTCTTGTGCCCCGGCCAGAGAGATACGAAAATCTTCTTTATCCTGTCCGAAATTTGAATCTGAAACCGTTCCCCTTAATTTATTCGCAATGTCTTTTTCGTTTAATGGAACAGATTTGATTGCATGAATATCTTTGGGTCTGGTTCCCTCCGCTAACAGTTGTATGGCACCAACGCAATCACGACCTGTTTCTTCCAAAAGATCAAATGGCTGTGTTGATGATATACCGAATCGATCGCGCACACGTTGTCTTATATCCCGGCTGTCGGGCAGGAGATTGTCAAAAAACGCAAATACTGTTTCTCCTTTGTAAGGGGCATCATGAGGTCGTAAAGGCATAGACAGTGATATGGGGCGTCTTGACTCTGACCCAAGCCAGCTTTCCGCGTATCTGAACTCATGTTTGCCCTGAGAAGTAATAGACCAATGACCGACTAACTCGCCGTTCATCCATATATCCAGGTTCCTTGTTTTCGAGGGACGAGCCATTCCCTACCACTCGGAAGTGCTGTTGATTGCGTCTGGATTAGGGTTGGAAAATTTCTTTGGCCTTAAAACCAATTCCAGCTCCAGTGCCGAGAGTAATTTAAAAAGCGAAACCACCTGGCTTTTTTCCGGTGAAGATTCCAGGCCCGAAACCGATTTGGGCAGCAAGCCAACAAGGCCGGCAACTTCTTTTTGAGTAATTTGTCTGGATTTGCGATACCCACGAAGGACTTTTGCCAACTGATCCGGTGTGCGGATGGGAGTCTCCAATGCTGATTCCTCCATTTCTCTGAATATACCCTGTAGGGTATAATAAAAATTTATACCTTACAAGGAATATTATCATTTTATACCTTATAAGGTATATTGGGGAGGGTTCTTAGAAAAATTCGAGGAAGTCTAAAGTCTCAGAGACGGAACTGCCCGCCGACCTGGTCTTGCTGGCCCTGGGTTTCACCGGCCCCGAGAAGGGCGATCTGCTGAACTGGGCGTGGACCTCACCGACCGCGGCAACGTTGCCCGGGACGAGAAATGGCGCACCAACATTGACGGCGTCTACACCGCCGGCGATATGCAGCATGGTCAGTCACTTATCGTCTGGGCGATTGCCGAGTGGAGGAGCGCGGCGGCGGCGATTGATTAGGATTTGATAGGCGAGACCGACCTGCCCGCGCCCCTCTAAAACCCCTCAGACGGCGTCCTACTTCGTTAAAAAACCGCCGGAAAATCCTCACTTAGCTATCAGTAAGCTGCGGTTTTCCTGCGTTTTTTGCCTTGTATTAAATCCTTCTGAGGGGTTTCATCATAAAAGTAGATATTGTACTTTATCTTTAAACTTGACTAATTTAATCAGTGAAGTAAATAAACAAGAATTTATATTTAAAACTGATGATTACAAGAGGGATATCTTAATGGATAAATTACAAGGTTTTGTTGCATACCCCTCAAATCCACATCAAATCGGCACATGCATAAAGTCTGCGATTCAAAAAGTTAATTCTTTTGGTGGCGCTAATCTTGATGGATGGGAAGAAAATGATGTTGCTGGAAGATCATTAACTGCTCCAATTTTTGAGAATATTCGGGAATCCAACATATTAATTGCTGATATTACAAAATTAAATTTCAATGTAACGTATGAAATAGGATATGCAATTGGCATCGGGAAACGAGTATTCCTTATAAAAAATAAGGAATTATCTTCAGATGAAAGTAAAATAACAAAAGTAGGTATATTTGATACTTTAGGCTATGAAGAATATGAAAATGAATCCAAATTATCTCAAATATTAAATAATGTTCGTGATTTAAAACCATTAAATGTCTCATATACACCTAATATAAATACGCCCGCATATATAGTAGAAACACCTGTTAGAGGGCAAGTGACCACCCATATCATAGCAAGGGTTAAAAAAGCCCGCCTTTTTTATCGTAGTTTCATACCAGCAGAAAATTCAAGATTATTTGCAAATGAAGCAATTACACATGTTGCTCAATCCTTTGGTGTAGTAATACCCCTTTTATCACAAGATAATAATGATTCTGAATTACACAACATAAGAGCCGCATTTGTTGCAGGCTTGTCACATGGAATGGATATACATACATTAATCTTGCAGGACGGGAGAACTGGACCAGTTCCGCTAGATGTTAGGGATACGGTAAAAACGTATGAGCGCCCTGAAGATATTGATAGACATATTCACGAGTTCTCTTTGAATGTATATGAGGCGATTCAACATGCCTCAGACTTACATTTACCAGAAGGAAATTTGTTATCTCAAATTAGTATCGGCGACCCTATGGCCGAGAATGAATTACAGACATTAGGCAGCTATTATTTACAAACTGATGAGTTCAGCAGAGTTTTGAGAGGAGAGCAGGCAGGCCGGGGTCGGACCCACGTAACCACCTGAAATAAAGTCATATTTGTCCTGATTTTGGCTCGTTTCAGGCTTTAAACCCTCCATTTTAGTAACGAAATTGTTCTCTAAGTAGTACGATTAAGATTCCAATGTATCCTGCGTAGTCAGCGATATGCGCTATTGGTGGGTCAATCAGAACCAGACATACCGGCAGGAGCGTGCCGGTGGTTATCTCTGGTCGCCCAAACGCCGATCCGATGGTCGGCGAAATCCCTTCTATGAATTCATGCGGGAAGTCGCGCCCGGGGATCTGGTCCTGTCGTTTGTGGGAACGCGTATTCGGGCAATCAGTGTCGTGCAATCCTATTGTTATGAGTGCCCGAAACCGCCTGAGTTTGGCGGGGCCGGGCCGAATTGGCAGAACATCGGTTGGAAGGTCGATGTTCATTATGTTGACCTGGTCAACCGGATAAGGCCGGCGGATTATATGGAGCAGCTGCGGCCTTTGCTGCCGGAACGGCTTTCTCCTTTACAGAATGACGGCAGAGGAAAACAGGGAATTTATCTTACGCTTCTCCACGATGAATTGATGCATCGGCTGGTTGAGCTTATAGGCAGGGAGGCAAAAGACATCATGACCCTGTCGTACGCGGCCGATGATATGCTGAATTACGGACAGGGCCTGATTGAATGGGAGGAGCATTTATATCGGGAAATCATGAATGACACGGTTCTTGAAGAAACCCAGAAAGAACAGATTATCCTGGCGAGACGGGGACAGGGAAAATTCCGCAGCAATGTACAGAAGCTGGAGGAACGATGCCGGGTGACCAGGGTCGACCGCCCGGAACATCTGCGCGCGAGCCATTGCAAGCCATGGCGTGATTGTCTGAACAGCGATGAAAGATTGGATGGGGAGAACGGCTTGCTGCTGACACCCAGCATTGATCACCTGTTCGATCGCGGCTTCATCTCCTTTGAAAATAACGGTACATTACTGGTTTCGCCGGTGGCGCATGAGGTCTCGTTGCAACGCATGGGGATAACTGCCGGCGAGTCGGTGAATGTGGGCGGATTTTCAGAAGGACAGCGAGAGTATCTGGACTATCACCGGAATTATGTATTTCTGGAAGCCATGCATGGAAATTCGCGTTGATGACGGTTAAAAATGGAGCAGTGTAGAAATGCAAGAGCACAATCTGAGAGTCGAGTATCTCTATCGTGATGGGGCGAATTACAAGCGGTATTCGGATGTCGTGATTGCCAATCCTTCCGGTCTGTCGCCGGACGCTGTCAGGGCGGCGTTGCGAGAGCGATTCCTGGAGCAACAATGCTGGCCGGACATTCTGCATTTCAGACCCGAAACGCTGGGGTGGCCGGCTTTGTATTTCGACGACCACGACACGGCCGGTGACGATCTGGATCTCCATGAGCTGGACCGCATCATGCCCACGGATGAGCCGGCCACGATTGATTTCGATGCCGGAAGTCTGACGAAGGACGGGGGTGGGACCCACATAACTACCAGAAGTTAATTCCCGATCATGCAAAGAAGTTTGGAACCGTAAGTGCGGGGACCGTATATGTCTAAGAAATATCTAGGTTTTGACATAGAAACATCAAAGATACTTCCGGATAATTTTATTGATCTGCATGATCATCGCCCTCTTGGTATTAGTTGTGTTGCATTATGGTGTGCTGATAATAAAGATCCTGAAGTATATTATTCGTTAGATAAGAACGGATCACCTGCACCTAAAATGAATATTAAAGATTTATCGAATTTTGTTGATTATCTTATAGATAAAACTAATGAAGGTTATATTATAGTAACTCATAATGGACTTGGTTTTGATTTTGACATATTGGCAGAGGAATCAGGAAGGATAGATGACTGTCGTTTGCTCGCACTACAGCATGTCGATATGATGTTTCATTTTTTTTGTGGGAAGGGTTTTGCTATTGGTCTAAATGCTGCTGCAAAATCAATTGGAGTTAACAAGCCGGTGGATGTTGATGGTTCTATTGCTCCTCGTCTTTGGAAAGAAGGTCAATACCAGAAAGTAATTGATTATGTAGCACAAGATTGTAAGTTGACATTAGACGTGGCTATTCAGAGCGAGAAAGCGAATAGAATCACCTGGATTACTAGAAAGGGTGGAGTTTCATCATTTGATTTACCAAATGGTTGGTTAACTGTTGAGCAAGCTATGAACCTTCCTCTTCCTGATACTTCCTGGATGGATGACCCTTGGCCTCGTTCCAAGTTCACGGCGTGGCTGAAGTAGTTTAGCAAATTATGTCCGAAGAGGATCCAAGAGAGGAATTAGAGGAGATAATAGATTTATATAATAATCATCATATGTCAAAAATGGCATATCAATGGGCGATTGATGCTCTTGATACAGCTGAATCAATTATTGAAACTATAGAAGACATGCAATCGAAAGGCCTAGATGCCCCAACTTATAGCCAAGAGGAGGCATTAACAAATATTTATAATGCTGCTTGTAATTGGTTGCGAAGGTAAATAAGAATCCATTTTCAGGACGGGGGTCGGACCCACATAACCACTTGAAATAATGCTATATTTGCCCTGATGTTTGCTTTATGCAGGCCTTAGGCATTGATTTTCACGACTGAAATTATCCCTTTTCAGGCAATAGATTACGGTTTCGTCAGGTTAGCTGGCCTTTTTCAGCTCTTCCCGTACAACCCGGCGCAATGTTTCTTCCAGAGGTTCGCGGGTCTGTGCGATGTACTCCCGCAGCGCCTCGTTGATAAGGGACTGGTAATTGCCGCCTCCGGCATCGTTAACCTGTTTCCTGAACCATTCAATGACTTCATCATCCAGCCGGATGGTGATGCGCGTCTTTCCGGGAGCGGGCGGAACCACCGGCCCCCGCTTTCCGCCTCTGAAATCGTATTCTTTCCTCATATGTGTTGCTCGTAAAGTTTGCGTTCGGTCTTTGATGCTTTTCTGGAAGAGATGATCCGTATCGCGTTGTCGCAGATCGTAAATACCGTGACAAGAATGCGGCCCATTGCGTCCATACCCAGTGAGATGCAGCGTTCTTCCTTCTCCGAATCCGGGTCGATAATGGTGACTGCCATTTCGTCCTCCAGGGCGAACACGGCATCTGCAAATTCGACACCGTGTTTCCTTGCGTTAGCCGCTGCCTTGGCCGGATTCCATTCGTAGTCCATACGCAAATTGTATGTACAATTATGCACAGAGATCAAGTGATCTGAGAGGGCGGGTCGGCCCCACATGATTTCTCGCCGGTGAAAGGAAGCGGCTCTTTACTCAAGGGTTTGTATAAATATTCCCTCTGAGCTATATTCATTCCATGGAATGGGAAGTCGAGTTTACGGATGAATATTGAGAGCGAAAGAGATTAGACATGGCCAGGAAGTTTTCTGAGTTAAAAAACAGAATGTCCCGTGATGCGCGTAATAAAGCGGACAAGCACACTCGTGACATCCTGGCGGAGATGCCATTGCTGGAACTGCGCCGGGCGAAAGCCTTGTCGCAGGAACAGCTTGCGGAGTTATTACATATCAAGCAGGCGAGCGTTTCCAAGCTGGAACGGCGGACGGATATGTATATCCGCACTTTGCGTTCTTACATTGAGGCCATGGGCGGAACCCTGGAAATCAATGCGGTGTTTCCCGAAGGGAGGATCAGGATTAATCAATTTTCAGACAAGAATAGCGGGCTGGACTGAGACGAAGTAAAAAAGACCCGGGATCGGCGATACGGTGCCGGCGGCATCTGATGAAGCTAGTGTCAGAGGAATAAGTATTCTGTCCCTGGAATTCGCCCCCTGGAATTCGCGTAACTTACGTTGTTTTGTATTGTGGATGTCCATGATGGGTCGCTGACCGATCGAGCTTGTTCGCGGCGGGGTCGCCGCTCCCACTTCCAGAGCTTGGACTTCCGATCATACTGGCGGTGAGCAATGATAAATACCAGTTGTGCTGGATTTACGAAATGTTGGTATTTACCCGGATGAAATGGGGTCGGTGACAACTGAGATGCATTCTCATTTTTGTTTCGTGATGGATTAACCGTATGAATTTCAGATCGTTGTGTAAGGCCAGTTCTGCTTGCTATGGATGACCCGCAGGATCTGAAGAGTATCGTGCTCAATCACATACACTAGCAGATAGGGTGTATGCTGGATGACCCATTCATAGGTGCCGGGCACACGGCCCGGCCGCCCCAGGCGGGGTTGTCTCAGTAATAATCGTGCAACATCGCCAATCCGTTCGGCGATCTCATGCGCGGCAGCAGGGTTGTCCCGGGCAATATACGCTTGTGCGTCGTTCAGCTGTTGTAATGCCCGTCTAGTCCATTTCAGTTTCAATCTGCACGCCCCACTTGGCAAACGTGTCCCGGACTTCCTCGTCGCTGGCAAACTCGCCTCGGCGTGCTTCGGCCAGGCCGGCCTCGATCTCCTGGCGCACGTACGCTTCATACAGCACGTCCTTCCAGGTTGCGTTTTCCGGCAGTTGATCAGCCAGATGGTGCAGGGCTTCTTTCACGGTTGCGGTCATCGTCTCTCTTCCTCCTTGTTGCATTAAGATTATTTTAACTCATCTCATCCATCGATCCACACTGAGATAGAGAAACCGAAAGAAAGCTGAAACCGGGGACATGAAACCGGGGACAGACCACGGTATTATTTTATGCCGCCTTGATCGGTTTGATATGTTTAATACTGCTTTTGATGGTTTGATTCGCTTCCCATAAATCCACCGCCCGTTGCGAGTTAAGCCAGAAGTCGGGAGTATTGCCGAACAGGCGTGCCAGACGGATTGCCATTTCCGGGCTGAGAGCGCGCCGCTCTCTTACCAATTCATTGATTGACTGGCGGGAGACGCCCAGCGCTTCGGCCAGGCCGCTTACGGTCAGTCCGTAGTCCGGCATGAAATCCTCGCGCAGGATTTCCCCGGGGTGTATGGGCCGTAACTTACGTTGTTTTGTATTGTGGATGTCCATGATGGGTCGCTGACCGATCGAGCTTGTTCGCGGCGGGGTCGCCGCTCCTACTTCCAGAGCTTTGTCTTCCGATCATACTGGCGGTGAGCAATGATCAATACCAGTTGTACCGGATTTACCATATGATTGTATTTACCCCGCCTTTTTGATTTCTTCCCTGACAACACGGCGAAGGGTTTCCTCAAGGGGTTCTCGTGTCCGGGATATATGTTCACGCAGAGCCTGGTTGATAAGGCTCTGATAGTTTCCACCGCCGGCATCGTTAACCTGTTTCCTGAACCATTCAATGACTTCATCATCCAGCCGGATGGTGATGCGCGTCTTTCCGGGAGCGGGCGGAACCACCGGCCCCCGCTTTCCGCCTCTGAAATCGTATTCTTTCCTCATAGGGGCTTCTCGTAAAGTTTGCGTTCGGTCTTTGATGCTTTTCTGAACGAGATGATCCGTATCGCCTTGTCGCGGATCGTAAATACCGTGACAAGGATACGCCCCACCGCATCCATACCCAGTGAGATGTAGCGTTCTTCATTCTCCGCATCAGGGTCGATAATGGTGACTGCCATTTCGTCCTCCAGGGCAAGCACGGCATCCGCGAAGTCGACACCGTGTTTCCTTGCGTTAGCCGCTGCCTTGGCCGGATTCCATTGGTAATCCATACATGGGATTGTATGCATATGTGTACACAGGTTTCAAGAATAAAGTTGGATTAGTTGGGGTCGGTTGTCACCGACCCCAATTTGGAATATACGCAGACTGCGTATAGAGTGAAAAGCGGACACTGAAAGAAGCTATCCGGGCCGAACTGGCGGCCAGGAGAGAGAAACGATGAGCAAGAAACGCAAACTGGTTGATGAACTGATGGATGGCGTGGCGGCCATGCGCGATCAGCGCGAAGGCAAGATCACGTTGCGGCATTATCAGGCCGAGGATCTGCCGCCGCTGGAAGTGGATGCCGAGGACATTCGCATGACCCGGGAAAGTTTGCGAGTTTCCCGTGCCGTGTTCGCCCATCGCCTGCGTGTCTCCATGCGTACCCTGGAGAACTGGGAACAGGGTCGTGCCCGACCGAATTCCCAGGCTGCGGCCCTGATCCTGATGGTGCGGAAATATCCGGACACGTTTCAGAGACTGCAGTCGCTGGATGACAGTATCATTCGGCAGGAGTGAAGGCGGTCTGTTTGAAGTCGAGATAACAGACTGTCATTGCTTAAATAAGCACACTGTCACTGAAATTCCTTGTATGCGGATTCCGCCCGCAAATTTTGCCGAGGGGCCTTTCAGTGCTGTGCGATCGTGTCATTGAGTGGTCTGATCCATGATGAAGAAATGGCTTGTCATTATCGTGCCGGCTGTGGTTGCCGCCTGGTGGCTGTTTGCACCGCCCGCCGTGCCCGATGGCCGGATACCGACCTCGGACGCGGCAATCGAGCGCGGTGCGTACCTGGTGCGGGCCGGCGGTTGCATCAGTTGCCACCGTGCCGGCGAGGATGATGCCGCGCTCAGCGGCGGCCGGGGCCTGGAAACGCCGTTTGGCACCATCTACGCATCCAATATCACACCCGACAAGGAAACCGGTATCGGTGACTGGAACGGCCGGGACTTCCTGCGTGCACTCCGCCATGGCCGTCGGCCCGGCGGCGGTTTCTATTACCCGGCCTTCCCCTATCGTGCCTATGCCGGCCTGAATGACGATGAAGTGCTCGCTATCGCCGCTTGGCTCAAGGCCCAGCCGCCGGTGTCAGCCGAGAGCCCCGGGCATGAACTGCCATGGTGGCTGATGCGCTGGCAGATGGCAGTCTGGAACCGGCTGGCGCAACTGCGTGCGCCCGAGCAGCCGCAATTCGACGACCCGCAGATCGCCCGCGGAGCGAGGCTTGCCCGCTATCTGGGCCATTGCGGCGAATGCCATACGCCGCGCAACAGCCTCGGCATGCTGCAGCATGACTGGCCCTACGCCGGTGCCGAACTGGGCGATGACCGCGTTCCGGCCATCGATACCGAAGCACTGGCGGATTGGAGTGAAGATGATTTTGATTCCTTCCTGTTTCTCGGCCTCAAGCCGGATGGGGAGTTTGTCGGCGGAGACATGGGCGAGGTGATCGAGCACACGACCAGCCGGCTTAACGAAGCGGATCGGGAGGCGATGGCGGCCTACTTTATTCGCGGCCGGACACATCAGGACCGCTGAGCGGCCGCAGCCCCGCCGAGGCCGACGGGAACCGCGGCCGCGGCACTGGCGGTCAGTCGTCGTCGACGCGGAAGTCGTCGTGACAATTGCCGCAGTTGGAGCCGAGTTCGCGAACATTGCCGATGACTTCCATACGATCGCCGTCGGCGGCGATATCGGCGAATTCATTGGCGCCCTCGACCAGGTCCATGGCCCGCGATCTGAACTGTTCGGGTTTCTCCCAGATCACGTCCAGGGCTTCGGTCTCCACGTCGAATTCGAGTGTGTCCATGCGGGCGAACAACTCCGGAATCATGGACGCCAGGTTGGCGATGCGGCGGGCATTGCGTTCGGCGATGCCGGCATCGAACTCAATGTCGCCCTTGGCCATGGCGCCGATGGTGCCCATGTTGTAACCCAGCAGTTTAAAGACGGCCTGGCGGGTTTCAGTGGCGCCGGCGGCACGTTCGGCCGGGGTAGGTCCATCGCCATCGTCATGGGCGGACGCGGTGAGCAGTGTGCCTGCGGCAAGCGCCAATACGATGCTTGTGAATACTGCTTTCATCATAATATTTACTCCTTTGCTGTGTTCGGAGCTGACAGGTCGCTTCAGTATACTACATGGCAGTTGTCGGCAGCGAAACCGGGGTCGGACCCACGTAATCACTTGAAATAAAATCGTATTTGTCCTGATATTGGCTTTATGTGGGCATTAGACCTTCTATTTTAGTAACAAAATTGTCACTCTAAGCAGCGCGACTGATGGGGTAAGTGACAACTGAGATGCAATCACATCTTTGACGTTTTGATAGGGAGCCGGGAATCTGTCAGGGACAGACCACGGTTTTTTTCTAAACGACCCCGATGAACTCTCAGCGCCCTTACTTCCCGGTTTGCCCGGAATTCCAGGCTGTGATCTGGGGGGATGACGGGTTATGGAACTACCGGCGGCATGGGGCAATCCAGGGTGTCCGAAAAGGCACGCAGCAATTCGATTTCAACAGGAGAGATTACCTGGTCGCGGGTGATGCTTGCGGCGCAGGCCTTCAGTAATAGCTGCTTGTCCATGGGTTTCAATGTTTGCAGTTTTTGCAGAGCGCGGTCCAGCTCGGAAAAACGGATTTCGTTTTTCGAGGCCAGCTGTATGCCGCTGATTTTCAGTATGTCAGCCGCCGCGATGAACGCCCCTTCCGCTGCGACTTGATCCTGATGGCCGGCATGGGCCAGTACCGAAAGGATCAGCTGAATTTCGCCTTTAAGCCGACCGGCGCCGGCATGGCGACCTTCCGTATGCGCCGGCTTGAAGAATTGCCCGTCCAGGTGGTTGAACAGTATCGTCCGTAACGACCACTCCAGCAGACCGATCCTGGAATCCATTTCAATCAATGCGCTCAGGTTATCCCGGAAGACCCGGTATTGATCGAGTGATAACTGTTTCAGTGCCGGGACGGCGATATCGATGATCGGCAGGCGGTATTTGACATCCAGGGCGCTTACCTCCGGCAGCAGTTGATGCATTAATGCATACACGTCCGGATCGGCCTGCGCCTGCAAATGCTCAAGTTGCCTGCCGCGGATCTCCTGCCCCGGATCGAGCAGCAGGGCATACATAACGGCGCGTGCGCCGTAGGGGTCGCGGGCCGCCTCCCTGATGGTCGCGGGCAATTCCGATATCAGCGCCCGGGCGTAATTGATGGTTTCCGTATTCGGATTGCCGATTTGCTCAATCGAATTCGCGACAGTGGCCATGCCCGCGCCCGCGCCTGCGGCCACGGTAGCGGCCTTCCGGGCAACCTGTTCGCGCGTCATGGCGGTGTCTTCTTTAGCGGATGCTTCCTCAGTCGGAGAAGGGTCGGGCCTGTCGAAGGAATCAAACTTGCCATCCCAGCCAGGATCAATGCGCTGAATGCGTTTGGCCAGCGGCGGATGCGTGGCGGCCAAGGATTGCATGAATCCGGAGACGCCCCGGGCGAAAAAGGCATGGCTGATTTCGGACGCGCCGGGGTTCTCCACTTTGGAGCCGGCTTTGAGCCCGCCGATTCTTTTCAATGCCCCCGCAATCCCGTCCGGATAGCGGGTAAACTGGACCGCCGAGGCGTCCGCCAGGTATTCCCGCTGCCGGCTCACCGCGGCCTTGATCAGTCCGCCGAAAAAAGTACCGGCAAAGCCGATGACCATCAGCCCGATGGCCAGCGCCAGCATTCCGCCGGCACCCTTGTCGTTGCCCCGGCCGCGCCTCGAAAAAGAGGCGGAATACAGCATATAGTAACCGATAATACCGAGGATCAGGATGCCGTGCAGTATGCCGATCAGCCGAATGTTGAGCCGCATATCGCCGTTAAGGATATGGCTGAATTCATGGGCGATGACGCCCTGCAACTCCTCACGATTCAAGTGATCGATGGTCCCGCGGGTAACCCCGATAACGGCATCGCGTGGCGAGAAACCGGCCGCAAAGGCATTAATGCCCGGCTCATCCGCGAGAAGATACACCGGCGGCGCCGGCGTACCGGAGGCGATGGCTATCTCCTCTACCACGTTCAGCAGTCTGCGCAGCTTCGGATCATCCGTATTCTGCGGGATCAGCTTTCCACCCAGTGCCTCGGCAACGGTCCGGCCGCCGGCCGACAGGGCCATGATCTTGTAGAGGCTGCCCGCCAGCACCACGACGACGACGCCCACGCTGACCGCGGCAAACGTCTGCCAGTTCATTTGCTGCAGGAATGATTCACCGCCCTGAATTTGTTCACGGTTGGTATATCCAAACACCGCCATGACCAGGAGGTTGGTCATGATAATCAGGGTGACTACCGCCAGGGTAAACAGCAGGACAAGCTGGAAGGTGTTTTTGTGCGCCCGGTCCTGCGATTCAAAGAAATTCATCTCAAATGTCGAAATGCGGGGCCGTAATCAGAATGACACCTGGGGCGCGGCCTGGATGGCCTCGCTGTCTTCGAATTCCAGCAGGCTCGCATCCTGCGCATGGCCGAACATGGGAGCGAAGAACACGGGCGGGAAGCTCTGTTTGTAAATATTATAGGCCATGACCTGGTCGTTAAAGGCCTGCCGGGCAAATGCGACCTTGTTCTCGGTGGTGACAAGCTCTTCGCTCAGCTGCATCATGTTCTGATTGGCCTTGAGATCCGGGTAGGCCTCCATCACCATATTGAAATTCATCATGGCGGCGCCCAGTTTGCCTTCCGCTTCACTCAGGCCCTTTATCGCGTCGGTATCGCCCGGGTCGGCCGCGGCCTTTGACAGCATGTTCTGTGCCGTATTGCGTGCCTCCACCACTGCCTCCAGGGTTTCGCGCTCATGCTTGATATAGCCCTTCGCGGTCTCGATAAGATTGGGGATCAGGTCGTAACGCCGTTTTAACTGCACCTCGATCTGTGCGAAGGCGTTCTGGTAGCGGTTTTTTAATGTAACCAGTTTATTGAAAACCGCGATCACATAAAAAGCGACCAGAGCAAGTACAACCAATATGACAATTAATATGGTATTCATATTTCGCGCTCTTTGCTGAATAATTGCATGAGATAGATAACTCTCATCTTACACCCCGGGCTGCCAAAGTAAACGTAAGATGGGGGACAGCCACGGTTTCCAGGCGGCCTTTATTGGCTTGATGTGTTTAATACTTTTTCTTTTTTTGATGGCCTGATTCGCTTCCCATAATCCACCGCCCGTTGTGCGTTCAGCCAGAAGTCCGGGGAGTTGCCGAACAGTCGCGCCAGTCGGATGGCAGTCCGTTGAAAGGGCGGGGTCGGACCTACATAACCACTTGAAATAAAGATCTATTTGCCCTGATGCTTGCTTCATTCAGACCTTAGGCGTTGATTTTCAGGACTGAAATTATCCCTGTAAGGAATGAAATCAGGGTAAGTTCAGACCACACAGATGAAGATGGAGAGCTATCGTCAAATCTGGTGTACAGGACATGATCAGGCTGAACTAATGGGGTCGGTGACAACCGGGACGCATTCCCATTGATTCACTGTCCCGCTTACGCATTCTTATCCCGCTAAGTCGCTCCCTGGTTCAGTGATTCCCAGGTATGCTCGGCCAGACCCACTCCGGCTTCGTACATGGTCAGGTAGGTGCGGTCGGCGCCGGCGGCGATGATCTGGTCGACGTGGTCAGCATACAGGGCATGGGAAATGATCGGCCCTGCGAATCCCAGCAGGCGAAGCTGCCGGGCCGCGATCAGCTTGGCCTCCAGGTTGTTCAGGGTCAGTATCACCGCGTCCAGCCCGGAGATGTCCAGGCCGTGCCAGAAGTTGCTGTCCTCGACATCGGCGTACTTCACGTTGCGACCTTCCTCGACATGTTTTTGTGCCTTGAAGGGATCCGCCTCCAGGCCGGTCAATGGCCTGCCGCGGGGAATCAGATAATCGTAGGCAGCGGTGCCCGTCCGCCCCATTCCCAGGATGAGGATACTGGTGTCGCCGAGTTCAGTGGGCTGCTCATCCGGATGAACCTGTTTTAACTGAAAACGCAACAGCCTGTCCTCCAGCCGCTCGAACAGCGGATGGGCGAGGCGGTTCAGCGGCGCGGCGATGGCGAAGGAGAGCGCCACCGTGATCGCCAGCGGCACCAGCCACTCCGGCAGGACGACGGCCGCCACGATCAAGCCGAACTCGCTGTAGGTGGACAGGCTCAGGGAGGAGAGGAAGGCATTGCGGGCGCGCAGCCGGAACAGAATCAACAGGCTGAAGAACAGCAGCCCCTTCAGAGGCAGGACCAGGGCTAAGGCCAGGGCGAAGGTCAGTGCCTGCAGGTCGGGCAGGCCGGACATGCCGATCTGCAGGAAGAACCCGACCAGGAACAGCTCCTTCACGCTCCACAGCGAGTCGGCCAGTTCCTGTGCCTTGGGGTGATTGGCCAGCAGGACACCCATAAGCAGAGCGCCGAGTTCCGGGCTCAGTCCGACCAGCTCAAAGCCCATCCCGCCGATGACCAGAGCCAGCAGCAGGCCCGCCAGTACCAGCAACTCATCGTGGCCGCTGAAATCCAGCAGCCGGTATGCCAGCGGCCGCAGCAGCGGCAGGGCGAAGACCAGCAAGGCCCATACGGTCGGTGTATGACCGCCCCAGACGCTGAGGACTGCAAGGGCGATAAGGTCCTGAACGATGAGGATGCCGATGATCACGCGGCCATGAAAGGCGGCCAGTTCCCGCTTGGATTCCAGGATCTTGGCCGCCAGTACCGTGCTGGAGAAGGCCAGGGTAATGGCGAGCAGCAATGCCGTGTTCCAGTCGAGCGCCAATGCCACATGGACAGCGGGAGTGAAGATCGCGACAGTGACGATAAAATGAAGCAGGCCGCCGCCGATGACCACGGGCTGTACGATCTGTTTCAGTTTCAGCTTCAGGCCCACTGTGAACAGCAGCATGAGCACGCCCAGGTGGGCAACGTGATCGAGGATGGCGCCGGTCTCGGCGGGCAGGTTGATAAAACCGGCCGAGGCGTTGATGGCGAAGCCGGCGGCAAGGAAGCCGACCAGCGGCGGCAGACCGACCTGGCGTACCGCGAGACCGATTAAAAAGGCGAAGGTGATACAGATGACTTCGAACATGACGGAAATCCGCTTGTTTTTTATTCTTGCTTGAAAGGGTAGCGGTATCGATGTTGCGATATATTTACGGTCGCAGGTGAGAAATGCAAGCCGGTTGTGTCAGGGATCTGCGTGGCGCGGATGACCAAAAAGTGATGGGTAAACTACCCCGGAAACCGGGGTCGGACCCACGTAATCACTTGAAATAAAATCGTATTTGTCCTG